>DASXMW010000235.1:0-41821 GCA_036495425.1 Streptosporangiaceae bacterium
CCAGCATCGTGGTCGCGGTCATCGCGTTCATCGTCAGCGTGCCGGTCTTGTCGGAGTTGATGACCGTGGTCCCGCCCAGGGTCTCCACATCCGACAGCGACTTGACCACCGCCTTGGACTCGGCCAGCCGCCGCGCCCCAGACGAGAGCATCGCCTGCACGAACGTGGGCAACCCGGTCGGGATGGACGCGATCGCGGTGGAGATGCACAACAGCACCAGCGTGGTGGTGTCCTGCCCCCGCACCAGGCCGAAGACGGCGATGACCGCCACGGCCAGGAAGGCGAGCACGCCGAACACCTTGGTCATGCCGTCCAGCTCGCGCTGCAGCGGGGACTTGGTCCGCTTGGTAGCCGTCACCAGGCCGGCGATCCGGCCCATCTCGGTCGCGCTGCCGGTCGCGGTCACCACGACTATCGTCGTGCCCCGGGTGACCTGGGTGTTCTGAAACACGAGGTTGGTCCGGTCGCCCAGGGCGACCTCGCCCGCGGGCAGCGTTCCCGCGTCCTTGGGGACCGGAGCGCTCTCCCCGGTCAGCGCGGCCTCCTGCACCTCCAGCGTCGCCGACGAGATGATCCGCCCGTCGGCCGGGACCACGTCCCCGGCCTCCAGCAGGACGATGTCCCCCGGCACCAGCTTGGTCGACTCAAGCTCTTCCACCTGGCCGGAGCGCCGCACCCGGGCGTGGGGCACCTGCAGCTTGGCCAGCGCGTCCACGCTGGCCCGGGCCTTCAGCTCCTGGTTGGTGCCCATCACCACGTTGAACGCCACCAGCGCCAGCACCACCAGGGCGGTGGCGATCTGGACGATCGCGAAGCTGGCCGCGACCACGATCAGCAGCATGATGTTCATCGGGTTGACCAGCTGTTCCCGCGCGACCACCCAAAGACTCGGCGGTGGCTCGGTCGGCAGCTCGTTCGGCCCGTATTCCGCCTGCCGTCGTTCCACCTCCGCGACCGTCAGCCCGGTATCCGCGTCGACACCCATCTGCGTGGTCACGTCCTGCGCCGACAGCGCGTACCAGGCGAGGCCGCCGCCAGCAGGCTGCTCGATGGTAGTGGTAGTAGCGGTCATCTCAGCTCCTCAATGGCCTAGGGACCGACCCGGACAGGCACCGGACGACTGGGCCGGCTCCGTTTCCACCCGTAGTCCAGGGCCACGCTCAGCACGAGGATGCCCGCCAGCGTGACGATCGAGGCCGGCTCGTGGATGAGGGTGGTGAGCACGAACGTCACGAAGACCGCGCCGGCCGCCACGACGGCCAGGATCAGCATCGGCAGGTTGGCCCCGGTCTCCGCGCGGATCCGAATGTGGGCCGCGGTGATCATGGTGAAGATGACCAGGGCCACCGCGCTTCCGATCGACGCGATCGAGTCCAGCTTGAACACCACGGCCATAACCAGGCACACAGCCGCCTGGATCAGCAACCCGGCCGAGGCCCGCCCGCCGAGCTTGCGCGCCATCAGCGGCGGGAACTGTCCCGTTTCCGCCAGCCGTTCGGACAGCCCGGCGGCCGGGTACAGTCCGGCGTTGGTGGCCCCGGCGGTGGCGAACAGCGCGGTGACGGTCATCAGCCAGTAGCCCGCCCGGCCCAACGTGGGCTCGGCCGCCACGGCCAGCGCGGTACCGCCCGAGGAGATCACCTTGTCCACCGTCAGCGTGCCGAACACGCCCAGCGCGATAGCCACGTAGATGACCGTGGCGATCCCCAGCGCCAGGTACATCGCCCGCGGCAGCTGGCGGGACGGCTCGGCCAGGTCCTTGGCCGTGAAGGTGATGATGCCGAAGCCGAGGAAGGCGAAGAAGGTCAGCGCCACGGACGAGATGATGTCCCGCACCGGCGGGTAACCGGAAAACGCCAGCAGCGACGGGTGCATGTTGACCAGCGTGACCACCGAGAAGACGACCAGAATACCGAGGACCACGTAGACGATCACCGTCTGCGCGTTCGCGACCAGCTTGGACCCGGCGATGTTCAGTGCGGTCATGGCGATGATGATCAGCGCCGCGAAGAACTTGATCCAAGCCTGGTTCTCCCCGGCGAACGTCGAGGTGGCGTAGCTCCCGAACGACACCGCCACCATCGCGGTCACGATGGCATTTGCCACGTACGTCAGCCACGCGGTGATCCCGGTGAAGTGGCCGTTGCCAGTAGCTTTCGCCACGTACTCCAGCAGGCCCCCGGCCGACGGGTACCGGGCGCCCAGTTTGGCGAAGGAATACCCCTGCAGCCCCGCGACGAACCCGGCGATCAGGAACGACAGCCACACCGCCGCCCCGGCCACCTCGCCCGCCGCGCCCAGCAGCGCGAAGATCCCCGCGCCCACCATCGCCCCGACGCCGATGAACGCGGCCTGCCGCACCGTGTACTTCTTCTCCGGCGGTGGCGCTGCGACTTTCTCGGCGGTATCCATCCGCGATGTCCCCTTTACCGGACGATCAGCGAGTCGTCCGGAGCCTTCTGCGCCACCACGCTCGTGCCGGCTGTGCCCGCAACGATCCCGGCGATGTCGGCGAGCGAGCCGATCGCCGACCGCCTGCCGGTGTTGGCCGCAAAGCGGGCCGCGGCCTCCACCTTGGGACCCATGGACCCGGCCGCGAACTCATGACCGGCCAGCTCCTCGGCGGTTACCCGGTCCAGGCGTCGCTGCTGCTGGGTACCCCAGTCCAGGTAGACGCCGTCCACATCGGTGGCCATCAGGAACAGGTCCGCAGCCACGTCCTCGGCCAGCAGCTCGCTGGCCGAGTCCTTGTCGATGACCGCTTCCACGCCGGTCAGGGCGCGGGGTTCGGCGGACGAGCGCACGGTCGGGATGCCCCCACCGCCGGCGCAGATGACCACGGCTCCCCGGTCCAGCAGCCAGGTGATCGGCTCGATCTCCAGGATCTGCCAGGGCTTGGGAGACGGCACCACCCGGCGCCAGGCGGCACCATCCTGGCGGAACGTCCACCGCTGGGCAGCGGCCAGGTTATCGGCGTCGTCCTTGGTGTAGACCGGGCCGACGAACTTGGTGGGGTGGGCGAACGCCGGGTCGTCCGGGTCCACCATGATCATCGTGAGCATGGTGGCCACCTGCTGCTCCGGCGGCAGCAGGTTGCGCAGTTCCTCCTGAATCAGGTAGCCGATCATGCCCTGGGTACCCGCGTCCAGCATGTCCAGCGGGTACGGCTCGGCGCCCTCGTAGGCCTCAGCCTGAAGGGCCAGAAGGCCCACCTGCGGGCCGTTGCCATGGGCCACCACGACGCTGTGCCCGGCAGCTAGCGGGGCGATCGCCCCGGCCGCGATCCTGATATTCCGCCGCTGCGCCTCGGTGGTCATCGGCTCACCACGCCGCAGCAGCGCGTTGCCGCCCAGGGCGATCACGATCCGCATCTGCGGGCCTCCTCACTCGGTGACTTGGCCCCGATACTGTCCGGATGGTCTGGTGAGGTCGTCACCCTACTGGGGGTGATTCCGGCTGCGGGCGAAGGCTCAGGGCAGGCGCAGGCCGACGGGTCGTTTGAGGGCCTCCGAGCGTCCCGCCACAATGATCTGGCCCATATCTCTGTTGCGCCGTGAAAGATGGCGGATTCGGCTGGTGAAAGACGTGCGCAAGAGCATGGCTGTTGCTACCGAATCTCGGGTCACCCTCACATGGGCGATCACGAAGGGGTCGCCAGCGCGCAAGCTGGGAACACACGAATGAACCAGACCGAGAAGGCCCGGGGGGCATAACCCGGTGCGAGCACAGACTTATGAGATCACTTTCCTGGGACAGGCGGGCACTACGCTATGCGCGGAGTTCGACGACTGCGATGTCACCATAGGACCTGGCACCACCACCCTCCGGGCCGAATTGCCGGACCGGGGCGCTCTATCCGGCCTGATGGAGCGGATCAGCAGCCTGGGACTCGACGTCATCGATGTGAGCCTGGCGGCGCCACCGCGCCCGCGATAGGCGGCCCGGGTCATCCGTTGAGGGGGTAGTGACGCGCGCGCAGCCGGCAGAGATACTTAGCAGCGCGCACGTACCAGCGCACGCTAGCCGCTTAGTGCTGCAACGGAAGTTATCGCTTGTGGGCGATGATGCTGTGCGTGGTGGCAGAGCTGACGGCTGATGAGCTGGATGCGCTGCTGGGGCAGATCGCGGGCCGGTTCGCGCGGTCTGAGCCGCGGTCCAGGGTGCGCTCAACGAGCGTCCATGGTAGGGAGAAGGTCTACGGTTCGATTCCGTAACGGGGCTCCGGCTCACCGGCCGCTTCCAGCAGATGGACCGGCCGTTTTTTGATTGGTGCAGCAGCGAGGTTCGTCAGCTCGGTTACCGGCCGAGTCGGCCACCGCGGCGCAGCCGCACTCGGTGACGTGCCGTACCCGAGCAAGTTGTGTCCGCATTCGCGCAGAACTGCTCATTGACGCTCACGACTTCGTCAATTAGCGTCGCTGACAACGTTATCCTCTTCACCCTCAGCCCGGGAGGAACGAACGTGCGCCGAAGCGCCGCCACCCCCCAGACCGCACCGTACCGTCACTGGGCGCGGCCCGTGGCCCGGACACGGTCGCTGGTCGCGGCGGCTGTGGCCGCGATACTCCTGCCGCTGGGCGTGGCCTCGACCGCGTCCGCCGCGGTCAGCCCGGGCCAATCCTCGCCTGGCCCGGTTGACAGCCAGAATCCGGTGGATGCCCAGCGGGCCGTCGCCACCTACCAGGCGATGCAGGAGAATCTGTACCTCCCTCAGTACCGGCTTTACAAGCCGAGCGACTCGACGCAGCAGTTCGGTTACCTGTGGGACTTCGTGAACCCGTGGACGGCCACCAACTACATGGCCGCCATCCCCGGCATCGGCGGCCGGTACCGCAGCGACCTGCAGGCCCGGAACCAGGGGGTCCTGGACTACTACGACGCCCATGAGACCAGCCCGAGCGGTCAGCCCCAGCCTCCGGCGTTCGCGTCTGGTGTCCTGCGGCCGGTCAACTCAGACCAGCCCACCTACTACGACGACAACGCCTGGGTCGGCCTGAACTACCTGCAGGAGTACCAGCTCACCCACCAGCGGTCTGACCTGACGCAGGCCGAGGGCATCTTCCGCTTCGTGGTGAACGGCTGGGACACCAGGACCACGGTCGCCTGCCCCGGCGGCGTGTTCTGGGAGGACGTCGCCAACTCCTCCCGCAACACGGTCTCCAACGCCCCGAACGCCGAAGTCGGGCTCGAGATCTACCAGGCCACCCACGACCCGTACTTCTTGACCTGGGCGACCCGCATGTACGCCTGGGTTCGCCGCTGCCTGCTGAGCTCCAACGGCCTGTACTACGACAACCTGAACGACGCCGGCAACGTCAGCACCTCACTGTGGAGCTACAACCAGGGGACGATGATCGGCGCGGGGACGCTGCTGTACCAGGTCACGGGCAACCGCGCCTACCTCCAGCAGGCCGAGCAGACCGCGGCCGCCTCGGTCAACTACTACGGTTCCGGCCGGAATCTGTATCAGCAGCCCGACGTGTTCAACGCCATCTTCTTCCGCAACCTGTTCGTGCTGGCCAAGGTCGACCACGACCCGAGCTACGCGCGGCTGGCCGCATCGTACGCCGATAGCGCCTGGCTGCAGGACCGTCAGCCGAACGGCCTGTTCACCGACCCGGATCCCGGCGGCGGGGAGTCGCCCGAAAACCAGACGGCACCGATGGCCGAGATCTACGCCCTGCTCGCCCAGAGCCCGCCGGTGTTCGCCGCCACCGGTTCGACCAGCCCCTCGTCGGTGGTCGTCCAGCCCGGCAAGTCCGAGCAGGCCACGCTGGCCCTGCAGTCGGTCACCGACCGGCCGCAAACGGTGCGGTGGACGGCGAGCGCCTCGTCCTGGTTCGCAGTGCGCCCTTCGTCGGGGACCTTCGACCTGCCGGCCGGCGGCACCGCCAGCACGCCGGTCGCGATCACCGGGGGCACGACCGACGGCGCCTACCAGGTGACGTTCACATTCACCAGCCGGTCCGGTCCGATCCAGCCGATCTCGGTGCCGGTGATCGTGGCCCGGCCCGGCGACCTGGCGCCCTTCTTCGATGACACCGGCATCTCCGATGACGCCGACCAGGCCGCAGGCAACTTCGACGGCCTCGGGTTCAGTTACTCCGAGCAGGCCCTCACCGCCGCTGGCCTGGCCCCCGATACCGCCATCACCAGCGGCGGAGTCCAGTACAACTGGCCTGGTGCCGCCGCTGGCCAGCCGGACAACCTCATCGCCGCTGGCCAGGTGATCGCCGTCGCGCCAGTGGCGGGCGCCACCGAGCTCGGCGTCCTGGGTTCGGCCAGCAACGGCCCCTCCAGCGGAACGCTGACGCTTCACTACACCGACGGCACCACCCAGTCGGCCACCCTGGGACTCACCGACTGGACGTCCGGCACCGCATCGTTCGGTAACGGGACCGCCGCCGCGATGCCCTACCGCAACAGCGCCAGCGGCAGCTCGCAGCAGATCGGGACAAAGATCTTCACCACTGACATCCCGCTTCAGCCGGGGAAGACGGTGGCGTCGGTGACCCTGCCCAGCCGCGCCAACCAGGGCGAGCTTCACGTCTTCGCCCTCGGCACCGACCAGGGACCCCTCACCACCGCCGGCTGACCACCGCTGAGGAGGTCTACGGTTCGGTTCCGTACCATGCCATCTTGGCCCGCGGAGGCCAGCAGCAGGCCGTCTTGGCTGAAGGCGACATCCAGCACCGGGCTCCGGGCCCGTCGAGATGCTGGACCGCTCGAGTCTCGCGGGCGGTCGCGATCACGTGCCCGCCGAACTTGGCGGACGGTCAGGTGGCAGGGGCCAGCACGACCTTGGTCCAGCCCCGGTCGCGGGCATCGAAGTGCTGGTAGCCCTCGGGGGCCTGGTCCAGGGGGAGTTCATGTGAGATGAGGAACGAAGGCTTGGCCTTCCCCTGGTGGATGAGGTCTCGCAGGTGCCGGTTGTAACGCTTGACCGGGCACTGGCCCGTGCCCATCTTCTGGCCCTTGAACCAGAACAGCCCGAAGTCGAACGCGACCTCGCCCTGCCTGGCCAGTTCGTCGGGCCCGCCCGGGTCCTGCGGCACGTAGACGCCGACGGTGCCGATCGACCCGGTGAACTTGACCGACTCGACCAGGTTGTTCAGGGTCGTGTTGGGATGCTCGTGGCCCTGCGGGTCGTGCGCCTGGTAACCGACGCACTCACAGCCCCGGTCGGCGCCGAGCCCCCCGGTCTCTTCCATCACCTCGTCCACCGGGTCGGCCTTGGAGTCGTCGATAGGGATGGCGCCGATCTGCTCGGCCAGGACCAGCCGGTCGGGATGCCGGTCGACGATCATGACTTTGCTGGCGCTCTTGAGCGTGGCGGAGTAGGCGGCCAGCAGGCCGACCGGGCCGGCGCCGAAGACCACAACCGTGTCGCCAGGCTCGACGCCGGCCATCTCGGTGGCGTGGTAGCCAGTGGGAAAGATGTCGGACAGCATCACGTAGTCGTTCTGCTTCTCCTGCGCATCTTCCGGCAGCTTCAGGCAATTGAAGTCGGCCCAGGGGACCAGCAGCATTTCGGCTTGCCCACCGTTCCACGGGCCCATGTCGGCGAAGCCGTAGGCGGCGCCGGCAATGTCCGGGTCCGGATTGGCGACCAGGCAGTAGTTGGTCAGCCCGCGCTCGCAGTTCCGGCAGTGCCCGCAGGCGACGTTGAAGGGCACGGCCACCATGTCGCCGACTGAAAGCTGCTCGACGGCCGGGCCGACCTCGGTGACCCGGCCCATGTTCTCATGGCCCAGCACCCGGCCGGGTTCCATGTCGGTCCGGCCCTCGTACATGTGCAGGTCGCTGCCGCAGATGTTGGTCCGCACGACCTGGATGATGGCGTCCGTTGGCCGTTCGATGCGCGGATCTGGCACATCCTTCACGTTGACGTCGCGCGGCCCGTTGTAGACGAGACCCTTCATCAGCCGTTCACCTCACAGTTTGATTGCGTTGGCAAGTTCGCCGGTCAGTCAGTCCTGCCGTGGGTCCGGTCCAGCTCGTCCTCGATCGGGGGCTTGGGCACCTTCCGCTCGTACTCGGACAACGGGTGCGGTCCCCGGTGGCGGCGCTCCCGGGCCTGCTCGGCTCGCTGCGCCGCACTGGGATCCAGGTCCGCGGCTGGATCGGTCGGCACGGACCGGGCGACCTCAGCCCGGTTCGCGTACTGTTCGGGCGGGATGGCGCGCAGCGCCTTGAGCACCTCCGGCGGGGCGCCGGCGTCATCGGCCGCCCGCAGCAGGTCCTCCTTGCCGGCCGGGAAATCGACGTCGCCCAGATACCTGACGACCTCATCGCTGGTCACATGCGCCATCGCGCTCACGCTCCGAGGACCGGCCGCCCCGCCGCACAAGGCTCGGCCAGCGGCAGTTCGCCGGTTAGTCCGGTGAGTTCGGCGAGCCGCTGAACCTGCTTGGACAACGCGACGAACTGGATGGAACAGGCCTGCCGTTCGGCTCGCCGGCACGTATCGGCCAGCAGCCGGGTGGCGAAGCAGTCGATGAAGGTAATGCCGGACAGGTCGACGAGCAGGAGCGGCCCGTTTCCCCACAGCAGGTTCAGCAGCTGCTGCTGAAGCCAAGACGCCGAATTGATGTCAACGTCCCCTTGGACCTCGACCAGAGTGTGGCCGTCACACCGCCGCACCAGCATTGACAGGTTCATGACGCTCCTGAACGGTCCCGGTTTTCCTACTAACGACCATCGCCGCCGGGACCGGCCAGGGCATCCACAGAACGGCTAGTTGTCCGGCCGGCAGGTCATGCCCACGGGTGCGCGGGCCGCTGCCGCAGGGCTGTTTCCAGTGCCGCGATCCGGTCGAGCAGGTCGGCGACCAGGCCGAGCGCGGCGTAGTTGAGCCCGAACCCGGCCCGCAGCCGCTGCAGCCGCGCCACCGCGGACAACTGGTCGGAACCGAACGTCAGGTTGCCCGCCGCGTCCCGGCCCGCGTCGACGACACCGAGTACCACCAGGCGGCGCACCAGATCCGGGTGCAGGCTCGCCCGCGTCGCGAACTGGTCCAGATTGAGCCGGGTGACCGGCCGGGGAGCGGGACGGACGCGGATCAGGGCATAGCTCACGGTCGCCTCCTCGCAGGTCACGAGCGTTCCCTCGGATTGAAACGCGACTCTTCGGCCAGCTGCTCGAACAACCTGCGCTCGGCCCGGGTCAGCCGTGGCGGCACCATGATCCGGGCGTCGGCGTACAGGTCACCGGGTCGGCCGTTCGGGTTGGGCAGGCCGCGCCCGCGCAGCCGGATCCGCCGGCCGCTGGACGTGCCGGCCGGCACCTTGATCTTGGCTTCGCCGTCCGGTATGTCCACCACGATCGACGTGCCCAGCGCGGCCTCCCAGGGGGCTAGCCGCAGTTCCATGGACACATCGCGCCCGTCCACCCGGTAGCGGGGGTCCGGCTCGATCCGCACGATCAGGTAGAGGTCGCCGCTGGGCGCGCCGTCGCTGCCGCGGCCGCCCTGCCCGGCCAGCCGGATCCGCTGCCCGTTGGTCACTCCGGCTGGTACCCGGACCTCCAGGGTCCGCGTAACGCCGTCCCCGGTCACCGTGATCGACCGCCGGGTGCCCCGGTAAGCCTCCTCGAGGCTGACCTCGAGCTCCGTCTCCTGGTCGGCGCCCGGTACCGGCCCCCAGTCGCGCCGGGTTCGGCCTCCGAACAAGCCACCCAGCAGGTCCTCGAAGTCCACGTCACCGGCTCGGAAGCCGAACCCGCCCGCATCCCGGAAGGCACCACCATCCCCGAACCCGCCGGGGCCGGGCCCGGGTCCCGCTCCAGCCCCCGTCCGGGCCCGGCCGGTCCGGCCGCCCGCGGTGCTGCGCCGCCAGGTTTCCGGGTCCACGTCTTCCGGAACCTGCCGGAAGTCGCGCCCGAACGCGTCGTAGCGGCGCCGCATCTGCGGGTCGGACAAGACGTCGTACGCTTCCGAGACGTCCTTGAACCGGTCTTCCGCCCCGGGGTCGTGGTTGACGTCCGGGTGGTAGGTGCGGGCCAGCTGACGGTAGGCACGCTGGATCTCGTCCTGGCTGGCGGTCCGCGGCACGCCCAGGACCTCGTAGAAGTCCTGGTCCGTGCCGGTCCTGGGGCGGCCCGGCATCAGCTGGACCTGGCCACTACCACCTGCGCAGGCCGCAGCTGCTGGTCGCCCTGGCCGTAGCCGGGCCGGACCACCTCGACGATCTGGCCGTCGCTGGCATCCGGATCGCCGCGCATGCCCACCGCGTGGTGCCGGGTCGGGTCGAACATGGCGCCCTGGTCGTCGCGCCGTGGGAAGCCGAGCCGCTCCAGGATGGCCAGCGCCTGGTACCGGACCGCCTGGATACCGTCGATGATGGCGGACGGCTCGACCGACGCGTGGGCCAGCGCCCGATCCAGATTGTCGATGACCGGCAGCCACTCCCGGGCCACCTCGGCCCTGGTCTCCGCCCGGGCCTGGCTGACCTGCTGCGCGCACCGCTTGCGGGTGTTGTCCAGGTCGGCCAGGGCCCGCCGGTACTGGTCCTCCAGCTCAGCTACCCGGTCGGGCGGCTCCTCCTCTTCCTGCAGCGGCGCGGGCTCCTCACTCATTGGTGGTGAACTCCGCGTCGATGACATCGTCATCGCTGCCGCTCCGGTCGCCGTCCGGTGTGCCGTCCTGGCCACCCGGCTGGCCTCCGCCGGGGGCCCCGGCCACGGCGAGGGCCTGGTACACCTGCCGCAGGTCGGCGGTGAGGATCCGCAGCCGCTCCAGTGGCGCGTTCTCCTCCTTCAGCACCTGCCGGGCCTCGGTGGCCAGGTTCTCGGCCCGGGCCTTCTCGTGCACGGGCAACGCGTCACCCCGCTCTGCCAGCAAGCGTTCCACCTGGTAGGCGGCGGTGTCGAGCTCGTTGCGGGCGTCGGTCAGCTCACGCACCCGCCGGTCCTCGTCGCGGTGCTGCTCGGCGTCGGCGATCATCCGCTCGATCTCCGACTGGTCCAGATTGGACGTCTCGCTGATCGTGATCCGCTGCTCGGCGCCAGTGTCCTTGTCCCGCGCGGACACGTTGAGGATGCCGTTGGCGTCGATGTCGAAGGTGACCTCGATCTGGGGAACTCCGCGCGGCGCGGGCCGGATGTTCTCCAGCCGGAACCGGCCCAGCACCCGGTTGTCCGCGGCCCGTTCCCGCTCACCCTGCAGCACCACCACGTCCACCGCCGACTGGTTGTCCTCGGCGGTGCTGAACACCTCGGTGCGCCGGGCCGGGATGGTGGTGTTGCGCTCGATGATCTTGGTCATCACGCCGCCCATCGTCTCGATGCCCAGCGACAGCGGCGTGACGTCCAGCAGCACGACGTCCTGGACCTCGCCCTTGATCACCGCGGCCTGGACGGCGGCGCCCAGGGCCACCACCTCGTCCGGGTTGACGGTCATGTTCGGGTCCTTGCCGCCGGTCAGCCGCCGGACCAGGTTCTGCACGGCCGGGATCCGGGTCGACCCGCCGACCAGGATGACCTCGTCGATGTCAGCCGCGGTCAGCCGCGCGTCGGCCATAGCCTGCTTCACCGGGCTCTCGGTCCGCTCCACCAGGTCCGCGGTGATCTGCTCAAACGTCGAGCGCATCAGTGTGGTGTTGAGGTGCTTCGGCCCGGACGCGTCGGCGGTCAGGAACGGCAGGCTGACCGTGGTCTGGGTCACCGAGGACAGCTCGACCTTGGCCTTCTCCGCCGCCTCGAACAGCCGCTGCAGGGCCTGCGGGTCGCTGCGGACGTCGATCCCGGTGTCGTTCCTGAACTGGTCGGCCAGGTAGTCCACGATCCGGCGGTCGAAGTCGTCGCCGCCCAGGTGCGTGTCACCGGCGGTGGCGCGGACCTCGACGACGCCGTCACCGATGTCGAGGATGCTCACGTCGAACGTGCCGCCGCCGAGATCGTAGACCAGCACGGTCTCGTTGGACTTCTTGTCCAGGCCGTAGGCGAGCGCCGCCGCGGTGGGCTCGTTGATGATGCGCAGCACCTCCAGGCCGGCGATCCGGCCCGCGTCCCTGGTCGCCTGGCGCTGCGCGTCGTTGAAGTATGCCGGGACGGTGATGACCGCCTCGGTGACCCGCTCGCCGAGGAACTTTGACGCGTCCTCGGCCAGCTTGCGCAGGACAAGGGCGGAGATCTCTTCCGGTGCGTAACTCTTGCCCTGGACCTCGAACCGGACGGCGCCGTCGGGCCCGGCCACCACGTCGAACGACACGGTGTTCAGCTCGCTGGTCACCTCGTCGTAGCGCCGGCCGATGAAACGCTTGGCCGAGTAGATCGTCCCCTTCGGGTTGATGATCGCCTGGCGCCGGGCCAGCTGGCCCACCAGGCGCTCACCCTGGGGGGTAAAGGCCACCACCGATGGCGTCGTCCGCTGCCCCTCGGCGTTCGGGATCACCGTGGGGTGGCCGGCTTCCGTCGTCGCGATGACAGAGTTCGTGGTGCCAAGATCGATGCCGACAGTGGCGGCCATCGCTGCCTCCTTAGTGATCCTGGTCAGCCGCTGACCTCAATGCGATGGGGCTTGGCGGCCTCGGACTTGGGGATGTTCACGTTCAGTACGCCGTCCTTGAGCTGCGCGGTCACGCCGTCGGCATTGACCTCACCGGGCAGGATGGCGCGGAACTCGAACCGGCCAGTGGGGCGCTGGGTGCGGTGCCGGCGCTCGTTGTTGTCCTGCTGCTGCTGCTTGTTGTCCTGCTGCTGCTGCTCCTCCTGCTGGTCCGGGATTTCGCCGGTGATGATCAGCTCACGGTTCTGCAGCTGGATGTCGATCTTGTCCTTGCTCACTCCGGGCAGGTCGACCCGCACCACAAAGGCGTCGTCGGTCTCAGAGATGTCGCCCAGCGGTACCCAGGGCAGGTCGGCGGCGACGGTCGGCATCATGCTGCCGAAGGCCAGATTCATGAGCTGGCCCATGCGGTCGTAGATGTCCTCGAACTCGCGGGTTGGGTTGACGACGGCGAGATTACGTCCGCTGCCACGGTTGCTGCGGCGAGCCGGGAGCGTGGCCATGTCTGCCTCCTCAGGCTGAGTGAGTTCTCTGGTACCCCTAGATTTCGGGACCGCGAAGGCGGCCACATCCTTCATCCGGCTAGTCCTCTGCCGGGCCGCCCGGGCACTACCGACTTTGGTGAGGTGCGAACGCCAGAGCAGGCCAGAGGCTGGGCTGCAGGCGCCATGCACCGCGAGGTACCAAGGAGGAGCGCCATGGTTAGCAGCCCGTTCCTGCGGGACAGGCCTGCCGGTCCCGAGGCCGCGACGCATTGGCCGGAGGCCGCGGACCTGTCCGTCAGTCAGCTGACCACCATCGTGATCAGCCCGCTGGCCCGGTGCGCCGGCAGCACCAACCCGGACGACTGGTTCCCTGTCGCGGTCCGGCCGGACCGGGCCCGGACCGAAGCCGCCCGTGCCCTCCGGCTGTGTGCGGCGTGCCCGGTGCGGGCCCAGTGCCTGGAATTGTCCATGCGTCTCTGGCAAGCGGGGGGCAGGCACGGGGTCTGGGGCGGTCTCATCGCCGCCGATCGCGCCGCAGCCCACGGCAGATGGCTGGCGGGTGTCCCGGTCACCGCCTTGCTGGACGGCTCAAGCTGAGCCGGGTGGGGGCGGCTGGCTCCCGGCCGCCTCTTCTGCGGCCATCCGCGCCAACTGCACCCGCGAGCTGACTCCCAGTTTCCAGAAGATGTGCCGTAGGTGAAACGCGACGGTGTGCGAGCTGAGGAACACCCGGCTCGCCACTTCCCGGTTGCTGAGCCCTTGCGTGACCAGGTCGGCGATCCGGCGCTCGGTGGCGGTCAGGCTGTCCCAGCCGAAGGCGGGCCGGTCGGCGTGCTTCCAGTGCCGGACCTGGGTGCCCATGCTGCGCAGGCACGACCTGACCCGGGCCATCCCGTCCGTGGCGCCGAGCCCCTGGTACAGCTCATAGGCCTGCCCCAGCCGGGCCTTCGCGTCGTCGTGGCGGCCGTGATCGGCCCAGACGTTCCCGGCATCCTCGAGCGCACAGGCCCTGGCCCGTTTGGCGGAGTACCGCTCGGCCGCCCGGTCGAGGATGTGCGGGTCCTGCTCGGCAAGCCCACGGGCGTGGTCAGCGGCCGCCGCCATGTCGGTGTCGCCGGGCTTGCTGGCGGCAAGCTGCCGGGTGGCCGAGATCAACGCGGCGGCCTTGGGCTGGTCCCCGGTGGCCAGCGCGCCGCGGATGAGCAAGATCGCCCCCTCCGGGTCGGCGATCCGGCCGCCGAACAAGGTCCGTTGCAGATGCATTTCCAGGTCGTGGGCGTAAGCCTGCATGTTGAGTTCCATGCGCATCGTGCGCCACCTCTTCTCCGGGATCCACCGCCCAGCTTGAGCGCTGACCCGGCCCGGGCACACCGTCCCGTGCGGACGAACCTGGTGTCCCCCGGGGACAAGTGGCTGATCAGGACGGGCGCCGGTCAGGACTGGCGGAGTGCATGCAGAGTGCGCCAGGCGCGGGTGGCCAGCTGCAGGTTGAACACGGTGTCGGGCACGCCGAGGTCATAGCCCGATACTTCGCGGATCCGCCGCAGCCGGTACTTGAGCGTGCTGCGGTGGACGGACAGCGCGGTGGCCGACGCGGCGTAGCTGCCGCCATGATCGAGGTATTCGCTCAGGGTGAGCACCAGCTGGGTGCCGTGCACGTTGTCGTAGTCGGTCAGCGGCCCCAGCCACTGCTGGACGAACTCCTCGACCGAGGACATGTCGCTGGAGGCAGCCAGCAGCTGATAGACGCCCAGTTCGCTGAAGATCGTCACCTGCTCGGGGCCGCCGATCGTCTTCTGCATCTGCAGCGCCAGCTGGGCCTCGCGGAAGGACCGCGACACCCCGCTGGTCGCGTCATAACGGCCGCCGACGCCCACGCGGCTGGCAGCATCCTGCAGTCCGGCCGCCACGACCTGGCGGAAATCCTCCCACGGGGCCTCGTGGTCGGCCAGGACGATCACGTCCCGCAGCCGCGGCGCTAGCAGTGAACCAACCCTGACCTGCCGTACGGCCCGGCTGACCGCGTGCAGCAGCAGGCCGATGTCGTCCCTATTCCGCGCCGCCGCAACGAGAAGCACCCGGTGCGGCCGAGCCAGGTCATAGCCGAGGACCTGGGCCCGGTTCAGCATCGTGTCCGGATCCGGCCTGGTGTCTGCGATCAGGTCGAGGACCAGGTTGGCCCGCAGGTGGGCGTCGGTCTCAGCCACGGTCTGCATCCGGGCGATCTCCGCGGCCAGGACCGTACCGGCATGCTCCAGCGCCATGCATTCGGTGTCGCCCGCGGTCCCGTCCGGATCCTGCAGCACCAGCACCCCCACCGGTATCCCGCCCAGCAGCGCCACCCAGCACAGGCGCTCCCCGGACCGGATCGGCCTCGACGCCGCCATCATCCGCCTCAGCAGCCGGTCCTGCTTAGCGGGCGTGGCCTTGGGGTACGGATGCGGACGTCCTGGCCCAGCCCAGGCCCGCAGATTGCCGAACCGGTCTTCGATGGCCACCGCCCGGCCGGTCAGCTTGTGCATGGCCACCGCGAGGCCGTCCTGGCCCTGCCCCCCCAGCGCGACCCGGGTCAGCGTCTCATGCACCTCCATACTGCGGCTCAGGGCCAGGTTGGCCGCCCGCAACTCCGTCGCCTGGTCGCGCTCCCGGTTCAGCGACCGCACGTTCGACAGCGCCACCCCCGCCTGCTGGGCCAGCAGCTGGAGCAGGAAACGCTCGACGTCGCCGGGTGGCTGCTCCGCGCCGACCACCAGGTAACCCGACGGCTCGTGTGCACTGCCCAGCGAGTAGGCGTACGACCACGGCACCCCAGCCAGTTCCACCTGCATGCTGTCGTCGCTGTCGTCGCTGAAGTTCGCCGAGATGATGACCGGCGTTCCGGTCGGCCGGTCTTCTCGGCCCGCGGGCCAGATGTCTCGCCACTCGCCATCCAGAAAGATCCCCTGCGCGGTGCAGTGGCAGAGCGGTTTGACCGCGTTGGCCACGAAGTGCAAGATGCTGGTCTGACTGTCCTGCTGGGTCAGCAGCATGAACAGCACCAGCAGGCTTCTCAGCGCGGACAGCTGCTCGCGGGCCGACGTGCCACCCAGGTCAGGCGGCCGGGCCGCCATCGGTCACGCCGCCCCGCCGAGCAGCGTGTCCGGTGGTACGTAGTAAGGGTTGTCGTGGAGGACGCCGTCCACGACCGCCACGGGGTGCGTGCGTAGCACGTCCATCAGCACCTCGCCGCCGGACAGCCGCAGGTCGTACAGGCAGAGGATCACCTCGGGCAGGCCCGCGACGAACTTGGTCAGCCGGGCCTCGTACCGCATGAACTCGCGGCGGGCGGCTCCATCCAGCTCGCGAGGCATCTCCCCGGCCGCCCGGGCGAAGCCGTAGTCAGCGGCCTCAGCCGCCGTGGCCGCGTCCTTCCAGTAGTTAAGCATGTCGTCAGGGACGAACTTGCCGGTGCGCAGATAGGCGTCGGCCGGCGTGGCCAGCTCGAGCTGGCCGCTCTCTACCGGCAGGCCGAGATCGACGTGGTGGCCGAGCCGCGCCAGCACCTCCGTCGGGCCCAGCGAAGCCAGCACGCAGATGCATTTTTCGCCAGTGCGCAAACCCTGGGCCAGAAATGGCATCACGATCTTGTCCCGGGTAGCCGAGTCGCTGTAGAACGCGCAGATATGACTTCCGGCCGGTACGGATCGGTCAAAGAAGCCCAGGTGGACGGAAGGCATCAGGCCTGCCCCCTCACGATGGCATGCCTGGCCCATCCCCGGGCTGATCAGCGCTGAAACCCGTCGCGGGCCGATTTTGTCCCCTTTTTACGCAACTTGCGCCGTGTCCTTTTCTCGTGATCGTGGCGCTACCCGAACAGGTGATGTGGCGCGGTCCCGGATGGCCGAGTCTGAGTCCGTAACTGACCGGCCCGAGTCCAGATTTGGGGAAGCCATGAAATCCGACTCCGAGATCAGGGACGACGTAATCGAGGAGCTGCGGTGGGAGCCGCGTATCTCCGATCCCGACGCCATCGGTGTCGCGGTCAAGGACGGGGCCGTGACCCTGACCGGCAGCGTGCCCAGCTACGCCGAGAAGCTGGCCGCCGTCCAGGCCGCCGAGCGGGTCTACGGGGTCAAGGCAGTGGCCAACGACCTGAAGGTCAAGCTGCCTGGGACCCCCCGCGATGACGCGGACATCGCCACCGCGATCGCCCACGTTCTCGAGTGGAACGTGCAGATTCCGGAAGGCAAGGTGCACGCCCGGGTCCAGGACGGCTGGGTCACCCTGGAGGGCGAGGTCGAGCATGACTACCAGCGCCGGGAGGTCGAGCGGATGGTCCGTAACGTACGCGGAGTCACCGGCGTGACCGACACCATCATGGTCGAGCCGCCGCCCAAGCCGGAGGCGGTCAGGGAGGAAATCGAAGAGACGTTCAAACGCGAGGCCGAGATCGACGCGAGGCACATCCGGGTGGAGGTCACCGACCACACCGCCCGGCTGTATGGCCACGTGCACTCGCTGCAGGAGGCGCAAGCGGCACGTACTGCGGCCGCGGCTGCCCCCGGCGTCGCCGCCGTCGATAGTCACCTGCTGGTCTCGCCCTGATGGGAGAGTGTGATGAGCGACCTTATCGTCATCGGATACCCGGACGAAGATACGGCTGAGCGTGCCTGGCGCGAACTCACCCAGCTGCAGCGCGATTACCTGGTTGATCTGGACGACGCGGCGATCATCCGCCGCGACCGGAACGGCAAGCTGCACGTGACCACACCCGCCCACCACGCGGTGGCCTGGGGCACCCTCAGCGGCATGTTCTGGGGCGTCGTTCTCGGCCTGCTGCTGCTCGGCCCGCTGGCCCCGGTGGTCGGCGTGGCCGGCGGCATCGTGGGGGCGGCGATGGGCGCGGGCACGGACCTCGGCATCAAGGACGACTTCCGGCAGCGCGTGCAGGAACTGGTGCAGCCCGGGACCTCCGCCCTCCTGGTCATCGCCCGCAAGGTGACCACGGACCGGTTCGTCGAGGCGCTGCGGCCGTATGGCGGCACGGTCCTGAAGACCTCGCTGCCCCACGACGCCGAGCAGCAG
Source organism: Streptosporangiaceae bacterium (assembly GCA_036495425.1). Lineage (GTDB taxonomy): Bacteria > Actinomycetota > Actinomycetes > Streptosporangiales > Streptosporangiaceae > Bog-532. Next base: position 18,055 of record DASXMW010000235.1, read on the forward strand.
CTGATGAAGGCCCTGCACGGCGACGACCCCAACGCGCCGACCTGGCAGCAGCAGACCACCGCCACGGCCTGACGGACCTGGCTCTCCGCGCCGCCGACTGCTCCCTCCTGGCGGCGCGGAGTCAGGCCGTTCAGAAGCAACTTGGCCAAGGGAGTTTCCATGCCCGTGATGGGCGTCAAGAAGTTCGAGCAGTTCTTCCGCACCGCCGGCGGCGTCGACGTCGACCGGAACGACATCCAGCGTTACCTGGATTTCAGCAACGACGTGCTCTATGACCTGCTGATCCGGGGACAGGCCGTGGCCCGGGCCAACGTCCGGGACGTGATCGAGCCGTGGGACCTGCCCATCACCGCGGGCATCCAGCAGAGCATGCACCGGTTCCGGAAGATCGACGTGGACATCGAGCTGCGGCCCATCCTTGAGGAGATCGCGGCCCGGCCGCCGCTGGACGCCACGCTCGACGATGACCTGCAGCGTCAGCTTCCCGAGGTGTTCGGCGGCGTCAGCGTCGCCCTGGCCGAGTCGTTCAACCTGATCGACGCGGAACTGAAGGCGGTGCACAGCGAGGAATGGGAGCGAGCGTTCCACCTGTTCCGGCTGCTGATCTGATCGTGCTTACCGGCGAAGGAGACCCGTGACCGCTCCCGATCACCATCATCTGCCGCTGCAAGACTACGACCACCTGCCGCTGCCATCGGTGGCCCAGCGGATCCGGTCGCTTACGGCCGAGGAGGTCACCGAGCTGCTGCAGTACGAACGTGCCCACGCGCACCGGCCGCTGGCCATCGAGATCCTCGAGCACCGGCTGGATGAGCTGGCCCACGGGGCGCGACCCACCCCGGGCCGCCAGCAGTCCGGCCCGGACTATCCGCCGCCCCCGCACGGGACGTCCCCCGTGTCGCCGCGCACCGCCGCGTCGCCCATGCACCCGCCGCCGCACGGCAACCCGGCCCAGCCGGGCCAGCCGAAGGGCGACCGCCCGCCGATCTGAGCCGCCGTGGTCATCCCCGTAATCCGGCGCCGCGCCCAGCCGACCGTTACCACCATCGTGGTAATCCGGCGCCGGGCCCAGCCGACGGTGACCACCATCGTGCGGCTGACCGTGACCGCCGTCTTCGCTTACCTGATGGCCGTGCTGCTGACCACCACCCCGCGGCCGGTGCTCGCCCCGCTCACCGCCCTGCTGGTCGCCCAGGTCAGCGTCTACCAGACGCTCCGGAGCGTGGTCACCAAGGTGGCCAGCGTCGTGGCCGGGGTGCTGCTGGCCGTCGGTCTGTCCGCGTGGGTCGGGTTCACCTGGTGGAGCCTGGCCCTCACGATCGCCATCGCGCTGGTCATCGGCTATGCGCTGCGGCTGGGCGACAACATTCTCGAGGTCCCGATCAGCGCGATGCTGATCTTGTCCGTCGGGACCCGGACGGCGGCCGACGGGCGGATCATCGAGACCTTCGTCGGCGCTGGGGCCGGGCTGCTCGCGGGACTGGTGCTGGGCCGGCCCCGGGTGCAGTCGGCCGAGGAGGCGATCGGGGAGCTGTGCGGGAAGATGGCCGGCCTGCTGGACGAGATGGCCGACGGCCTCAGCCAGGACCGTCTCGGCGACGCCGCGAGCTGGCTGGGCCAGGCCCGGACCCTGAGCGAAGATATCCGGCGCGTGGACGAGGCGATCCGCCAGGCCGAGGAGAGCCTGCGGCTGAACCCCCGTGGCCTGCGGCTGCCCGACAGCACGCCCAGCCTGCGCGAGGCCCTGGGAACGCTGGAGCACGAGGCGATCACGCTCCGGTTGCTGGCCCGCTCGCTGGCCGACAGCGCTCAGCTGACCGAAGGCGGCGGGCCGCTCACCGACCCGGACACCCGGGAGAACCTGGCTCGCTTGCTGGCGGAACTGGCCGCCGCGGTCCGCACCTACGGCCAGCTCGCGGTCCAGCACGCCCCGGCCCAGCGGGAACCTCTCCAGCGGGAACTGGAGCAGCGACTGACAGCGGCGCGGGCCGCCCAGGACCAGCTCAGCGTCCGCCTCGGCACCGATCCCGCGGCCCGGCCGGTGGGCTGGCCGCTGCGGGGGGAGCTGGTCAGCCTGGTCGACCGGTTCCGGAAGGAACTTGGCGGCGGGCAACCGTACCGCCATCGCCGGCGCCGGGCGCCACGTTTCCTGCGGCGGCCGCCACCCCGGATGCCGCTGCGCCGGCTGGCGCGAGACCGTCTCGTCCGGCCCCGCTTCTAACCAGTGAGGAGTTCAGCCATGGGTGATACCCGATTCGGCAGTGACGCGGGCATCGTCACCAAGCTCAGCCCCCGGTCCGTGCTCGACACCACCACCATGCTGGCCGACCTGGTGCTGTCCCGGGGCCTGAAGCTGTTCGCCGTGATTCAGCAGGACGCCGAGGCCCGCTCGGCCGGGCTGGATCTTCCCGAGACGGTGCTCGTCATCTTCGGCGATCCGGTCAAGGAGACACCGGTCATCGCCGACTCCCGGTTCGCCGCCCTGGACGTCCCGCTCCGGGTCATGGTCTGGGCGCAGGGCGGACAGACCCGGATCTCGTACTACACACCCACCGCGATCGCCGCAAGGCATCATCTGAGCGCCGGTCAGGCCCGGCGGCTGACCACGATCGACACTCTTACCGACGCGGTCATCACTCCCTGATTAACTTCGCGCGTACCGGAAACACAACCCCTACGGCGTAAGCGGACTGGACGCCGGGGGAGGTCGTGACCGGTGGCAGGGGAGGAGATCGAGCGGCGTGTGGGGGACGCCGAGGTGATACGGGACGCGTTCGAGAGCATCCCGGTTCTGGTGGCGGCCCTCGAGGGTCCGGGCCACCGTATAGTCGCGGCCAACCGCGCCTACCGCGCGTTTGCCTGCCGCCCAGACTTCATCGGCAAGACGGCGCGGCAGGTGTTCCCGGACGTCGCCGGCCAGCAGCTCTTCGAGTTGCTGGATCGGGTGTACGCGTCCGGCCAGCCGGTCACCGCCCGCGAGTGGCGCATCCAGCTGAACCGTGACGGCGACGATGCCCCGGCCGAGGTGTACCTGGATTTCAGCGTCACCCCCTGGCGAGCCGCTGACGGCGGTGTGCGGGGCATTCTTGTCGTCCAGACCGACGTGACCGATCGAGTGCGCGAACGCGGGGCGGCACTGCACAGCGCCGCGACGGCGGAACGCCGGTACCAGGCCGCTCGCGGTACCGTGACCACTCTGCAGCAAGCCCTGCTGCCCGCAGCGCTGCCGGTGCTGCCGCGGGTGCAGCTCGCGGCCCGCTACCTGGTGGCCGGGCAGGATCAGGCCGCGGGAGGGGACTGGTTCGACGCGATACCGTTGCCAGACGGCACCGTGGCCCTGGTCGTCGGGGACGTGGTGGGGCACGGGGTAGCGGCCTCAGCCGCCATGGGTCAGCTCCGCGCGGTGCTGAACGAACGGCTGACCGCTCAGCCGGACCTGGCCGTGGTACTGGAGCAGGTCGACACCTTCGCCGCTCGTAATCGCGCGCTACGGGCGGCCACGCTGTGCCTGGTGCGGCTCAACCCTGGCACCGGGCAGCTGCAGTACGCGACCTGCGGGCACCCGGCGCCGCTGGCCATCGCCACCGACGGGAGCGCCCGGTACCTGGCGCGCACCGGCATGGGTCCCTTGGGCAGCCGCGCTGGTTCCCGTGCCGTACCCGCTCCGGCCAGCGATCTGCTGGCACCGGGAGAGACGGTGTTCCTGTACAGCGACGGGCTGATCGAGCGGCCGGGCCGGACGATGCCGGAAGCCATGGCGGAACTGGCCACCGTGGCCGGGGACGCGGCCGTCAATAAGGTACTGACCGTGGGCCCCGCCCCGAGCCGGCCCGAGCGGGTGTGTCAGCTGACCGTGGAACTGCTGACCCGCACCGGGTACGCCGACGATGTGACGGTCCTGGCCGCCCAGCGCCGGGACACGCCGGTGGCGCCGCTGGCCGTGGAACGGCCCGCCGTCCGCGGCAGCCTGGTACCAATGCGCGAGGCATTCACCGGCTGGCTCGACAGTTTCGGCCCGGTGGAAGACGACCGGCAGAGCCTGAAGATGGCCGTGTCCGAAGCGGTCACCAACGTCATCGAGCACGCCTACCCGCCCGGCCGAGTCGGCCCCGTCCGGCTGGTGGCGGCCGTGCTGCCGAACGGGTTCCTTGAGGTCAACGTGGTCGACCGGGGCCGCTGGCAGGAGCCAGCCACAGTCGACGACGGCCGCGGGCACGGTCTGCCGGTCATAGGCCAGCTTGCCGACGAAATGGAGGTGCGGCACCCGCCCCAGGACGCCGCCGAACCGTCCGGCGCGCGCGGTACCACGGTGACACTGCGGCACCGGCTGCGCCACCCCGCCGTGCTGGCCGAGGAGACCAGCGCCGCCGCGGTCAGTCGGCCGGCCGAGCCGCCGTTCGCCGTGCGGATCGTGACCGGCGAAGCCGGTCCGAGGGTCCAGGTCACCGGGCCGGTGGATATCACCACCGCCGACCAGTTCACCAGGTCCCTGCTGACCGCCTGCCGGGGTGGTGCGCTGCCGCTGACCGCTGACCTCAACGGCGTCACCCTGCTGGCCAGTGCCGGGGTGCGCGCCCTGTTCGAGGTGACCGGGCAATTGGCCGCGCACCAGCACGACCTGGCCCTGGTCGCCGTCCCGTCCAGTCCCGCATGGGCCGTGCTGGATCTAGTGGGCCTGCGGTACATATCTGCCGCCGCTGAGGTCGCTAGCGTCCCGGGGGCCACCGGCTGAGCTTGTCGGCAATAGTTTCGGCAGCGGGCCCCGTTGTGCCGGGGCGGAGCCGATGGCATCGTGAATTTGTGGCCGGCGAACCAGGTGAGCGCGAGAAGCCCTTCCCTTCCGGCAATCCGAACCTCTCGGTCACGGCCGTCCGGTACGGCGCTGCGCAGGTTCTGCAGGTCAAAGGCGAAGTGGACGCTACCAGCGCCTGGCAGATCGACGGCGCGGTGATGGGCGTCCTGCCCGCTCAGGTCTCCCGCGGCCCGGTCATCGTCGACCTGTCCGATGTGGAATTCTTCAGCGCGGCCGGTATCACCGCCCTGATGACGGCCAAGAAACTCTGCGATGGCCTCGCCGACCTGCGCATCGTCGCCGCCTCCCCGCCGGTGATGCGGCTGCTGGAAGTCATCGCTCTGTCCGGCGAGCTCACCGTCTACCCCACCCTTGACCAGGCTCTCGCCGCCTCCTGATTTCTCCAGCCGCACTTCGTTGTCCATGACGTGCCTTCCTAGCCGGTCTGGTGATGCGTCTGGCCGAGGGGGCCGGGATGCTGGGGCAACGGTGAAGCGATTTCCTGGTCAAGGAGGGTAAGCCTTGGTGATGCCTCGCGATCGCGCCCGCTGCCGTCCTGAGTGGGAGGGGACCGGGGAGGTGCGGGTGGGGGTGGTGGCCGACCCCGGGCTGCCGGCCAAGGTAGCCGCGACGCTGGCCGCGCATGGGCTGGCCGAGCACCTGGCCGCGGAGATCGGGCCCCGGCTGCGGTGGGTGGTGGAGACGGTCTTCGAGGCGCTGCCGCTCAACGAGGACGGGATCGTGCCGCTGGCCGAGCTGGCCGCGATCCGCCGGCGGCGCCAGGGCTGGGACGTGGTGGTGTACCTGACCGACCTTCCCCGGCGGTCGGGGACCCAGCCGGTGGTGGCCGACCTCAGCATCACCCACGCCGCGGCCCTGATCAGCCTGCCCGCCGTGGGCTGGGTGCGGTTGCGGCGCTGCGTGCGGGACGTGGTGGTCTACCTGCTGCGCCGCCTGACCGAAGAGTGCGGCGAGCATCGCGATGAAAACCACGCCCGCGCGGCGAGCGCGGCCCGGTGGCGGGTCCTGCCGCGGTTCTTCGGCGATCTGGGCCTGATGGTGCGGGAGAACGTCTCCTCCCACCCAGACGTCGACTTCACCTTGACCCTGAACGGGTGGCACGGGCGGGCCCGGCTGCTGTTCGGCATGGTGCGCGACAACCGTCCGTGGGTGCTGGTTCCGCATCTGGCCAGCGCCACTGCGGCCGCGGTAGCGGCCGCCGCCGTCGGCATCTTCTACAACTCGATCTGGGGTATGGCCGAGGCGCTCCCGGCGTGGCGCCTCGGCCTCGTCATGGTGTCGTCGATCACGGTCATGACGGTCTGGCTGCTGATCTACAACCACCTGTGGGAGCGGCCGGACGATCATCACACGCCGGCCGAGGCGGTCATCTACAACATGTCGACCGCCGTGACATTGCTGCTCGGGGTGGCGTGCATGTACGGGCTGCTGTACGTGGCGGCGCTGGCTGTCGCGGCGCTGGTCATCAGCCCCGGGTATCTCCAGTCTCAGCTGCACCATCCGGTCGGCTTCCGGGACTACGCCACCCTGGTCTGGCTGGCCAGCTCGATCGGCGTGGTCGCCGGTGCGCTCGGCTCCAGCCTGGACAGCGAAGAGGCCGTCCGCAAGGCCGCCTACAGCCGCCGGGAGCGAGAACGCCAGCAACAAAATCGCCTTGCCACCGCGTCGGCCGCTATCACCGCGGCCCAGGCGGACGACAGGTCTGGAGGCTGACATGACCACTGACCCGCACATCAGCATGGTCCGGCCGGTGACGCCGCACACCACCGACGGCTGCGAGGACTGCCTGCGCATCGGATCGGACTGGGTGCACCTGCGGGAGTGCCTGACCTGCGGGCACGTCGGGTGCTGTGACTCCTCGCCGATGCGGCATGCGCGCGCTCACGCATACTTGGACGGGCACCCGATTGTGCAGTCGTTCGAGCCCGGCGAGGACTGGCGCTGGTGCTACGTGGACGAGACCTACGTCTGAGCTCGTTCCAGGGCGAGCCGGATCACCATCGCGCCCTCTCCGACGGCCGTGGCCACCCGCCTGGCGGAACCACTGCGCACATCACCGGCCGCGAAGATACCGGGCTCGCTGGTCTCCAGCGGAGACCGGCGTCCAGTCCGGACGAAGCCATTCTGGTCCAGTTCCACCAGGTCCCCGAGCCAGCCGGTGCTCGGGGACCCGCCGATGAACACGAACAGAGCGCGGGCCTTGACCATCCGCCGGGCGCCGGTGTCCCGGTCCGCCACGACCAGGGCCTCCAGGGACTGGTCGCCGAGCAGCTCGCGGACGTCGCTGCCCAGCATGACCTTGGTGTTGCCGATCCGCGCCACCTGGTCGATCAGGTACCGCGACATGGACTCGGACAGGTTGTGCTCGCGGGCGACCATCGTGACCTGGGCCGCGTGCTGGGACAGGAACACCGCCGCCTGGCCCGCAGAGTTACCGCCGCCGACAATGGCCACCGGGTCGCCGTGGCAGATAAGCGCCTCGGCCTGGGACGCGGCGTAGTAGATGCTCGTCTCCGCGAAATGGTCCGCGCGAGGGACGCTGAGCCGCCGGTACCGGGCGCCGGATGCGGCGACCACCACGGTGGCCGTGACCGAACTCCCGTCGGCCAGGCTGACTGTGTAGTGGAGGCCGTCCCGGCGGATGGATCGAGCCTCGCCCGGGATAGCGAACTGGGCGCCGAACTTCCGCGCCTGCAGCGTGGCCCGTTCTGCGAGCTCGGCTCCGGAGATACCAGCCGGGAAACCCAGGTAGTTCTCGATCCGGGACGAAGTTCCGGCCTGGCCGCCGGTAGCGATGCCGTCCAGCACCATGACCCGCATGCCTTCGGACGCGCCGTACACTGCGGCGGACAGGCCGGCCGGGCCCGCCCCGACCACCAGCAGATCGGCGTCGCTGTGCGTCGCGGCCGGGGCCGGCAGGCCGATCGCGGCGGCCAGTTCGATGTTGCTGGGGTTGCGCAGCACCCGGCCGTAGACCAGCACCAGCGGCGTCTCCCCGGGACGCACCCCGGTCCGGGCCAGCAGCTGGTCGGCCGGCGGATCGGCCTCCAGGTCCAGCCACCGGTGCGGGACCCGGTTGCGGGCTGCGAAGTCCCGGACCCGGCGGGTATCGGGGGAGTACCGTGAGCCGACAATGCACAGCCCGGCGCCCAGCCCGATCAGGATCGAGCGGCGGACCAGGAAAGCGTGCAGGATGATGTCGCCGAACACCGGGTCCCTGGCCATCAGCTCCCGCAGTCTCCTGGCCGGGACCGTCAGCACCTCCCCGGCCCGCACCGCGATGGCGGTGTAGAACGAGGCCTCGCCGGTCAGCAGGCCCAGCTCGCCGAGGAACCGGCCGTGGCCGTGCACACCGATGACGCGCTCCTCCGGCGTGCCGCGACCTTCCACCGCCGCCACCATCCCGTCCAGCACGACGTGGAAGTCACAGTCCCGGTCGCCTTCGTGGAACAGGATCTCCGCCGGCAGTGTGGCCCGGCGATGGCCCTGGTCGGCCAGCACGGCGATCTGCACGTCGTCCAGCCGCGGGTACGCGCCGTGCAGGTCAGAAGTTTCGGGTAGCTCCGGCGGTTCACCAGCCACGCTCATGAGCCCAGGCTCGTCCTGGGCCCCGCGGGCGCACATCCCCCGGCCAGATAGGCCCCGCTCAGACCCGGTCCAGCTTGGCCAGCCGCCGGACCATGACCAGCGCCAGCGACAGGGCTAGCACCACGCCGACGTTCACCCCGAGCTCGATCATGGTCCGGCCCAGCGGGGTCTGCTCGCCGGTGAGCGAGAGCTCGGCGCCGACGGTGAGGATATCCCGGGTGGCGGAGACGATACCGATGACGAGAAATGGCTGCAGGTGGAAGCCGCCCCCTTCCAGCCGGGACATGATCGTACGCACCAACTCCAGCACGACCACGATGAACAGCGCGCTGTTGACGGCCCGGGTCACGGTGAGCGCGAACTGCTCGTGCGAGTGCGGCCGGGCCAGCGTCACAATCTCCTGCACGAACACGGCGAGGACGATCCCAAACAGCCCGACCGCGATGGCCAGGAACGTGATGCTCTCGCAGGCCGTCAGGATCCGGAGCACCGCCCGGGGCAGTTTTCCACGGACCGGGGGCGGCCGCGGCAGTCCTTCATCGTCCACCGCGCGTGGCTGCGGTGCGCTCACGGCGGTCCTCCCGGTCAGTCGGATCGGTCTGCTCAGGGTGGGCTGTTCCGCTGACGGAGCACATCACCTGCCCGGCTAGCGTCCGCTCTCCGCCGGACGCGGGACTAACCGGATGAAGGATGTGCCGGCGTGCGGTCCGGAGAAACGCTGGGCAGGCAATGGCAGGCCGAGGCGGAAAGGGCGACATGGACCCGAGTCACCTCACGCAGAAGTCCCAGGAGGCGCTGCGCGACGCGCAGACCAAGGCCCTGCGGTTCGGGCATCAGCAGGCCGACGGTGAGCATCTGCTGCTGGCCCTGCTGGACCAGCCCGAAGGCATTGCGCCCCGGCTGCTCAGCCAGGCCGGCGCGGACCCCGGCCACCTGCGGAAGAATCTGGAGGCCGAGCTGTCCCGCCGGCCCCGGGTCACCGGCCCGGGTGTTGAGCAGGGGCAGGTCCGCATCACCGAGAGGCTGGCCCGGCTGCTCGACACCGCCCAGCAGGAAGCGGACCGGCTGAAGGACGAGTACGTTTCGGTCGAGCATCTCATCCTCGCCCTGCTCTCCGAGGGCCCGACCAGCGCGGCGGGGCGCCTGCTGACTGACGAGGGCGTGACCCGGGACCGCTTCCTGCAGGCACTGACCAGCATCCGCGGCAGCCAGCGGGTGACCTCCGCCATGCCCGAGGGCACCTACGAGTCGCTGGCCAAGTACGGCACCAACCTGGTGGAGGATGCGGCCAGCGGCCGGATGGACCCGGTCATCGGGCGGGACGCCGAGATCCGCCGCGTGATCCAGATCCTGTCCCGTAAGACCAAGAACAACCCGGTGCTGATCGGCGATCCCGGGGTGGGCAAGACGGCCATCGTCGAAGGCCTGGCCCAGCGGATCGTCCGCGGCGACGTGCCCGAGGGGCTGCGGGACAGGACGATCTTCGCCCTGGACCTGAGCGCGCTGCTGGCCGGGGCCAAGTACCGGGGCGAGTTCGAAGAACGCCTGCAGGCGGTGCTCAACGAGGTGCGGGCCGCCGAGGGCCGCATCCTGATGTTCATCGACGAGCTGCACACCGTGGTGGGCGCGGGGGCCGCCGAGGGCGCGATGGACGCGGGCAACATGCTCAAGCCGATGCTGGCCCGTGGTGAGCTGCACATGATCGGCGCCACCACCATGGACGAGTACCGCAAGCGGATCGAGCGGGACGCGGCCCTCGAACGCCGGTTCCAGCCGGTCCTGGTGGACGAGCCGTCGGTGGAGGACACCATCTCGATCCTGCGCGGCCTGCGAGAGCGCCTCGAGGTGTTCCACGGCGTCAAGATCGCAGACAACGCGCTGGTCGCCGCGGCCACCCTCAGCCACCGCTACATCTCCGACCGGTTCCTGCCGGACAAGGCGATCGACCTGGTCGACGAGGCCTGCGCCGTGGTCCGCACCGAGATCGACTCCATGCCGGCCGAGCTGGACGAGCTCACCCGCCGGGTCGTGCGGCTGGAGATCGAGGAGACCGCGCTGACCCAGGAGACCGATCCGGCCAGCCGGTCGCGGCTGGAGGACCTGCGCCGCGAGCTGGCCGACCTGCGGGCGCAGGCCGACGCGCTGCGCGCCCAGTGGGAGGCCGAACGTCAGGCGCTGCGCCGGGTGCAGGCGCTGCGCGAGCAGCTGGAGCAGGTGCGGCGCGAAGCCGAGCAGGCCGAGCGCGAGTACGACCTGACCAAGGCGGCCGAGCTGCGCCTGGGCAAGCTGCCCGAGCTGGAACGTCGGCTGCAGGCCGAGGAGGAGCAGCTGGCGGCCCGGCAGGGCGGCTCGCGGCTGCTGCGCGAGGTGGTCACCGCGGACGAAATCGCCTCGGTCGTGTCCCGGTGGACCGGCATCCCGGTCAGCCGGCTGCAGGAGGGCGAACGGCAGAAGGTGCTCCGGCTCGACCAGGTGCTGCACGAGCGGATCGTGGGCCAGGACGAGGCGGTCCAGCTGGTCGCGGACGCGATCATCCGGGCCCGGTCCGGCATCAAGGACCCCCGCCGCCCCATCGGGTCGTTCATCTTCCTCGGGCCGACCGGGGTGGGCAAGACCGAGCTGGCCAAGACGCTGGCCGCCGCCCTGTTCGACACCGAGGAGAACATGATCCGGATCGACATGAGCGAGTACCAGGAGCGGCACACGGTCAGCCGCCTGGTCGGCGCGCCGCCCGGCTACGTCGGATATGAGGAGGGTGGCCAGCTGACCGAGGCGGTCCGGCGCAAGCCCTACTCGGTGGCGCTGTTCGACGAGATCGAGAAGGCCCACCCGGACGTGTTCAACACGCTGCTGCAGGTGCTGGACGACGGCCGGCTCACCGACGCCCAGGGCCGCACCGTCGACTTCCGGAACACGGTCATCATCATGACCTCGAACATCGGCTCGCAGTACCTGATCGAGGACGCGACGGCGGACGGGGAGATCAAGCCGGACGCGCGGGAGCGGGTGCTGGCCGAGATGCGGACCTACTTCCGGCCGGAGTTCCTGAACCGGCTGGACGACATCGTGCTGTTCAAGCCGCTCACCCAGCCGGAGATCGAGCGGATCGTGGACCTGATGCTGAACGACGTGCGGGCCCGGCTCGCCGAGCGGCGGATGACGTTGGAGGTCACCGACGAGGCCCGTCGGTACATGGCCCAGCAGGGGTTCGATCCGGTCTACGGCGCGCGGCCGCTGCGCCGCTTCATCTCCCGTGAGGTGGAGACGCGGATCGGCCGCGCGCTGCTGGCGGGCGACATCGCCGACGGCGCGGTCATCCGCATCGGCTACGCCGGCGGCGACCTGGCCGTGAGCTTCGAGAATACGCAATGACGCCGGCCAAGGTGCTGCTGTCCCGCTGGCAGTTCGGCGTCACGATCACCTACCACTTCCTGTTCGTCCCGCTCACCATCGGCCTGGCGCTGCTGGTGGCGGTGATGCAGGTGCTCGCCTACCGGAAGCGGGACCCGGTCTGGGAGCGGCTGACCTGGTACTTCGGCGTGCTGTTCCTGATCAACTTCGCCATGGGCGTGGTCACCGGCATCGTGCAGGAGTTCCAGTTCGGCATGAACTGGTCCAACTATTCGGTGTTCGTGGGCAACATCTTCGGCGCGCCGCTGGCCATGGAGGGCCTGCTGGCGTTCTTCGCCGAGTCCACCTTCATCGGCGTCTGGCTGTTCGGCCGCCACCGGCTGCCGCCGCTGGCGCGCACGCTGTCCATCTGCGTGGTGAGCGTGGCCACCATGGTGTCCGCGTTCTTCATCCTCACCGCCAACGCGTGGATGCAGCACCCGGTCGGCTACCGCATCGTCGGGAACAGGGCGGAGCTGACCGACTTCTGGGCCGTGCTGGGGAACTCGACGCTGTGGGCCGAGTGGACGCACACCGTGCTGGCCGCCTTCGTGACTGGCGCGATGTTCGTGCTGGGTGTCTCGGCCTGGCAGCTGCTGCGCGCAGACCACGTGGCCGCGTTCACCCGGACCGCCAAGCTGGGGGGCTGGGTGGCGCTGGCCGGGGTGGTGGCGACCATGGTGGCCGGCGACTGGCAGGCCCGGCTGATGGACGACCAGCAGCCAATGAAGATGGCGGCGACCGAGGCGGTCTACCGCACCCAGCACGGCGCCAGCTTCTCCCTGCTCACCATCGGGAACCTGTCCGGGCAGCCGATCTTCCAGATCCGGATTCCGCACCTGCTGAGCCTGATCGCCACCCTGTCGTGGAACGGCAAGGTGGTCGGGGTCGCCCAGGCCCAGCACGACGAGGTGCTGAAGCACGGGCCGGGCAGTTACGTGCCGGTGCTGTGGGTCACCTACTGGAGCTTCCGGCTGATGGTCGGCCTGGGTTTCCTGATCCTGATCATGTCCGCGTGGGCGCTGTGGCGGGCCCGCCACGGCGGCAAGCCGTTCGAGCTGGGCCGCTGGACTCTGTGGGTGCTGGTGGTCTGCATCGCCGCGCCGTTCGCGGCCAACACGTTCGGCTGGCTGTTCACCGAGATGGGACGGCAGCCCTGGATCGTGTACGGCCTGATGAAGACCGGCCTGGCCGGCTCGCCCAGCGTCTCGGCGACCGACGTGGCCGTCACGCTCGGGGGCTTCGTGTTCGTGTACACCGCGCTGGGCGTCACCGACGTGCTCCTCATGTACCTCGTGGCCCGGCGCGGGCTCGGCCCGGACGAACCGGACCAGGGTGACCAGCAACGGAGCCCGGCGGGCCAGCCGGAAGCCGGGGAACTCGTCTACTGAGTGCATCGCCTGTGCACATCGACTGGGAGGCTGCCGTGAACGGACCCGTGGCCAGCCTGAACACGGCCTGGTTCGCCCTGCTCGGGCTGGTGTGGACCGCGTACTTCGTGCTGGAGGGCTTCGACTTCGGCGTGGGCATGCTCAGCCTGGCCATCGCGCGGGACGACGTGGATCGCCGGCTCTGCCGGAATGCCATCGGCCCGTTCTGGGATGGCAATGAGGTCTGGCTGATCGTGGCGGGCGGCGCCACGTTCGCGGCCTTCCCGCTCTGGTACGCCAGCATGTTCAGCGGCTTCTACATCGGGCTGTTCCTGGTGCTGGTCGCGCTGATCGTCCGGGGGGTGAGCTTCGAGTTCCGCGGCAAGCGCGACAGCGCCCGCTGGCGGGCGACCTGGGACGTCGCGCTGGCCGTGGGCAGCCTGGTGCCGGCCTTCGCCTGGGGGGTGGTCTTCACCAACCTGGTGCACGGCCTGCGGCTTTCTGGCGCCGGGCTGTTCCTGGGGAACTTCTGGGCGCTGTTCACCCCGGTAGCCGTGGTTGGGGGCCTGGCCAGCCTGGCCCTGTTCGTGGCCCACGGGGCCACGTTCCTGTCGCTGAAGACGTCCGGCCTGCTGGCCGCCCGGGCCCGGACCACCTCGATGCTGGTGTCGCCGCTGGGTGCCGCCCTGGTGGCAGGCACCGCGGCGTGGCTGGCCTCCGGCGGGCCGCCCGGACCCGGCCTGGTGGGCGGGACGGTGCCGATCGCGCTGGCCGCCGCCTGCGCGCTGGCCTTCGTCCTGTCCGGAGTGCTGGTCCGGTTCGCCCGGGACGGCTGGGCGTTCACGCTGAGCGCGCTCGGCATCGTGGCCGTCTCGGCCGCGATCTTCACCGCCCTGTATCCCCGGGTCATCGTGTCCCGCGGCCCCGGCCCGTCGCTCAACGTCTGGAGCGCCGCGTCCGCGCACTACACCCTGGTCGTGATGACCGTGGTGGCGGCGATCTTCGTCCCGTTCGTGCTGGCCTACCAGGGCTGGAGCTGGTGGGTGTTCCGCCAGCGCCTGACCCGGCCGGTCCCGCAGGCTGACTCGGCGTCGGTGACGGTTGTGCCGCGCCCCCGCCGGTAGTGGCGGCTTCACGAAGCCCGCGACCCGCGACCGGCGAGCTCCGGCGGCTGGCCGCGGTGGCCCGGCCGTGGCTGGCCGGAGCGGTCATCACCGGCCTCGGCCAGGCCGTCCTGCTGACCGCTCAGGCTGCCGTCCTGGCCGGCCTGCTGGCCACGGCGATGCGGCACTCGCTCACCGCGCGGCCGGCCACCCGGGACGCCCTGCTCATAGCGGCCCTGGCCCTGGGCCAGGGCCTGCTCGGCTGGGCCTGGGAGGTGGGTACGGAGGCGGCCGTCCGCCGGGCGCGGGCCGTCACCCGGCGCCGGACGCTCGCCGGGGCCCTTCGCCTCGCGGCCGCGGGGCCGCCCCGGCCGGACGAGTTCGGGCCGGGTGGCCTGGCCACGCTGCTCGGCGCGGGGCTGGACGAACTCGAGCCGCTGGTCGGCGCGGTGCTGCCGCGCGCCGTGCTGGCCCTGGCGGTGCCGGCCATGCTGCTGGCCTGGATCGCGCATCTGGACCTGACCTCGGCGGCCCTGACGACCGGGGTACTTCTGCTCGGGCCACTGCTGGCCGGCCTGGTCGGCGCGGACACCGCGGTGGCGGTCCGGAGCCGGCTGGCCAGCCTGGAACGCCTCGGTGACCGGTTCACCGCGCTGGTCGAGGGGCTGCCGGTGCTCCGGGCCTTCGGCCGGGCCGCTGACCACGAGCGCGCGGTGGCGGCCTCGGGCGAGGAGGTGCGCGCCGCCACCCTGGCCACGCTGCGGATCGCGCTGCTGGCCGGGCTGGTGCTGGAACTGCTGGCGGCGGTGGGGACGGCGCTGGTCGCGGTCCGGCTCGGGCTGCGCCTGGACGGTGGGCACCGGATCCTGCCGCAGGCGCTGGCCGTGCTGATCCTCACCCCGGAGGTGTTCCTGCCGCTGCGCCGGCTGACGGCCGAATTCCATGGCGGGACCGCGGGACGGACCGTGCTGGCCCGGCTGGCCGCGCTGCCCGCGCCGGTCCCGGTGGTGCCGCGCCCGCCGACGCCGGGCGAGCCAGCCGAGATCCGCTTGGACCGGGTCAGCCTGACCGTGGCCGGCCGCGACCGTCCCGTGCTGGATCGCATCGACCTGCGGGTGCGGCCTGGTGAGCGGCTCTGCCTGATCGGGGAGAGCGGTGCCGGCAAGTCAAGCCTGCTCCGGGTGGTGGCCGGGCTGACCCATCCCACGGCGGGCCGATGCCTGGTGGCTGGCCCGGACTCGGCGGGCGGGCGCCCGGCGCTGGGCTGGGTGCCGCAGGAACCGACCGTGCTGGCCGGGACCGTGCTGGACAACGTGGCCCTCGGCCGGCCCGGGGTCGGTGAGCGGGCCGCCCGCGCTGCCCTGCACGCCGCCCAGCTCGGCTCCTGGCTGGACGGGCTGCCCGGCGGCCTGCACACCACGCTTGGCGGCCTCGGCGCGCCGCTCAGCCTGGGGGAGCGGCGCCGGCTGGCCGTGGCCCGGTGCCTGGCCGGGCCCTGCCCGGCGCTGTGGCTGCTGGACGAGCCCACCGCCGGGCTGGACCCGGCCACGGCCGGGTCGCTGACCGCGAAGCTCGGCCGGACTCTGGACGGCGCGACCGCGATCATCGCCACCCATGACCCGGCCGCCCTGGTCCTGGGGTCACGCACCGCCGAGCTGCGGGCCGGCCGGGTCCACCTGGCCGCCGGGCCGAGACCGCGCCCAGCGGACGTCACGAGGGCCTGGTGAACCGGCTACCGGGCCTGGACCGCCCGGCCGGGCGGCGGCTGCTCGCCGCCGCCGCCATCGGCGTGGCCGGCGAGCTCGGCGCCGTGGGCCTGCTGGCCACCGGGGCCTGGCTGCTGCTGTCGGCGTCGCTCCGGCCGCCGGTCCTGCTGCTGTCCGTGGCCGTCGGGGGGGTGCAGCTGTTCTCCCTGGGGCGGGCCTTCGCCCGCTACGGCGAGCGGCTGGCCAGCCATGGCCTCGGGCTCGGCGTCCAGGCCGGCCTGCGGACCTGGCTGTACCAGCGGCTGGCCAGCCTGCTGCCCGCCGGGCTGCCCGGCGCGAATCAGGGCGACCTGCTGGCCCGGTTGATCTCTGATACCGAAGAGGCGCAGGACCTGGTGGTGCGGGCGGCCGCCCCGCTGCTGGCCGCCGTGGCCGCGTGGGCCGTGGCCGCCATCACCGCGGCCGCCCTGCTGCCCGCGGCCGGGGAGGTCGTGCTGGCCGCCGGCGTCCTGGCCCTGACCGGAAGTGCGGCCGCGGTGACGGTGGTCAGCCGCCGGGCGGCGGCCCTGCCGACCGCCCGCGGCGCCGTCACCACCTGGATCCACCAGTTGCTGGCCAGCGGCGAGGAACTGGTGGCCCTGGGCGCGGACGGCTGGGCCCTGGCCGAATTGGACCGCCGGGAGCGGGAACTCGGTGCCCGGACCCGGGCGGTGGCCGCGGCCGCGGGGCTGGGCCGGGCCGTCGCCACCCTGGCCGGTGGCGCTGGTGTGGCCGGGGTCGCCTGGGTGGGGGCCCGGGCCCTGGCCACCGGGCGTATCGGCCCGGTCGAACTGGGGGTGCTGGTATTCCTGACGCTCAGCGTGGCCGGGATCCTGCGGGCCCTGCCCGACGCGGCGGCCCGCCTGCCGGTGAGCCGGGCCTCGGTACAGCGGCTGGCCGACCTGGGCCACCAGCCCGGCCCGGAGGGTCCCCGGAACGTGCGGAGCGATCCCGGGTCCTCATCTTATTTGCGGTCAAACGGTCTCTCCCCCCGCCGGCCGCCGCCCCCCGTGCTGCTGCGTGAGGCCGCCATCGGCTATCCCGGGGCCGGGCCGCGGCCCGCGGTCCGTGGTGTCGACCTGGACCTGGTGCCCGGGCAGCCGGTCGCGCTGACCGGCCCGAGCGGCTCGGGGAAGACGTCGGTCCTGTTCGCCTTGCTGCGGTTCGCCGACCTGAGCGCGGGCCAGATGACCATTGGGGGCGCCGACGCGCTGGCCCTGCCGCCCGAGCAGGTGCGCGCTCTGCTGGCCTGGAGCCCGGAGCAGCCGCAGCTGTTTCCCGTCACGCTCCGGGCCAACCTGCGCATGGGCGCCCCGCAGGCCAGCGACGCCCAGATCGCCGAGTTGCTCCGGCGGCTGCGGCTCGGACCCTGGCTGGACCGGCTGGAGCAGGGCCTGGACACCGTGCTCGCGCCCTGGGGACATCCGGTGTCCGGTGGGGAACTGCAGCGGCTCAGTGTGGCCCGGGCCCTGCTGGCGGCCCGGCCGGTGCTGCTGCTCGACGAGCCCACCCGGCACCTGGACGCGGCCACAGCCGACGCCGTTCTGGCCGCGGTGCTGGATGCGGCGGCGGGACGTTCGCTGCTGTGGGTCACCCACCGCCCGGAGGAACTGGCCTCGTTCCCAGCGGTTCGCCGTCTGGCGGCCGCACCCTGTCCCTGGGCAGCTGCACCGGCCGCAGCGCGCTGCGGGCCACCCCGTTCAGCAGGGAGATGACGGCCACGCCCGCGATGAGGTTGATCAGCGCGGTGAACACCTTGCTGGACAGCGGAGCGCCCTGGCTGAACGGCACGGTGACGGCCAGCACGTCGGCCAGTGCGGTGATCCAGGTGAAGAAGGCCAGCGGACGCGGCGCGCCCAGCAGCAGCAGGTTCAGGACCCCGGTGGCCAGCAGCGCACAGGCCGCCGCGAACACCGCGTAGACCGCAGTGGCCGATGTACCCAGGTCACCGGCCGTCGCCGGCGCCAGCACCGAGATGCCCAGGATGCCGCGGGCGATGTACACCCCCACCAGCACGATCAGCGCCGCGACCACGGCGGTGGCCACCCCGCCCAGCCACAGCCTGCGCATGTCCAGCGCCGCCGGCCGGGTGATGTCCGTGTCTTCGGTGATCGTCACAACCACACCTCCGCTGATGGCACAGGAATAGGTCCAGCTTTCCCAGCCCGGCGTGGCGGGCGCATCGCCCAGGCGGCTAGTTCCAGGCGGTCTAGGCAAGCGGGGGATGTGCGGCCCGGAGCCGCTGGTCACGCTGGGACGAGAACACCGTCCTGTCCGGAATCAGCCGATCACGTGGGAGGAAAAGCATGACGCTGATCATGAGACGAGCCGCGGCGCGGACGGGGAGGCACACCTGGCTGCACATTCTGGTCGTCGGGCTGGCCCTGTGGGCGGCATGCATCGCCGTGGTCGTGACCACCAGGAACATCAACTTGATCCCGACGCTAATCATGCTGGGCAGCTTCGTGGTGCCGGTCAGCTACGTGGCCTGGGCGTTTGGCCATTGGGCCGACGAGCACGTGACGACCGGCCTGATCATCCGCGCGTTCGTGATCGGCGGCCTGCTCGGGGTGTTCGGGTCGTCGGTACTGGAGACCTACCTGCTGCACCCCTCCTACCTGATGTTCTTCGGCGTGGGCCTGATCGAGGAAGGGGTCAAGGGAGCCGCGCTCCTCTTCGTCGCGCGGCAGCTGCCCCGCCTGCACGCCAGGGACGGGGTGGTCCTCGGCGCCGCGGTGGGCGCCGGGTTCGCTGCCTTCGAGACCATGGGTTATGCGTTCACCTCCATGATCACCCTGCATGGCCTGTCGGTGCGGGCGCTGGTGGAGACCGAGTTGCTGCGCGGGGTGCTGGCTCCGTTCGGGCATGGGCTTTGGACCGCGATCCTCGGCGGCGTGCTCTTCGGCGCCGCCCGTGAAGGGGTATTCCGGTACACCAGGGCCGTGCTTGGCACGTATCTGTGGGTGTCGATCCTGCACGGCCTGTGGGACTCGGCCCAGCAGGTGGCCGTGGTGATCACCTTCCTGCTGACCGGGACGGCCTGGCAGCTGCACCTGCTCACCTTCGGCTACCTGCCGCGCCCTACGCCGACCCAGGTGCATCTGTTCAGCCTGATGTCCAACGTCATCCTGATCGTGGTCGCGCTGCTCGGCGTGATCAGCCTGTGGGTCATCTGGCGCCGGAATCCCGATATGCGGGCAGCCGGAGAATCACCCCTTCGTCCGGTTCCAGCACAAGCGCCTGCGGGTCGACACGCCCAGCGGGGCGTCCCGGATCAGTAGACAGCTCCAGGGCGGCGGGCCCACCCGGTCCGCCGCCCTCCTCCCCGTCCCCGTCCCCGGTCAGGCCGAGCGGCGTGCTGTCAGAGGTGAAGTTCAGCGCGACCAGGAACCGCTGGCCGAGGTCCCGCTCGAAGCAGAACACGCCGGGTGCGGCGTCCCGCAGGTGCTGGGCGCCGGCCCGCAGCGCGGGCTCGTCCCGCCGCAGCCGCAGTAGCTGGCGGGTGAACGCCAGCGTGGACGTCGGTTCGCGCTGCTGGGCCTCCACGCACACGTATTCGGCCTCGGCCACCACCGGCAACCAGGGCCGTCCGGCGGTGAACCCGGCGCCGGGGCCAGCCTCCGATGGCGGCCGCCACGGCATCGGCGCCCGCTCCGGATCCCGGCCGTCCACGTCCACCACACGGTCCGGCGGAATCTTGGTGTCGGGTAGCCCCAGCTCCTGGCCGTAGTACAGGAATGGTGTGCCCCGCAGCGTGGTGATCATCATCGCGGCCACCCGGGCCCGCCGCTGGCCGCTGGCCGGGTCGGTGGCGTAGCGCGTGGCGACCCGCGAGTGGTCATGGTTTTCCAGGAACCAGGCTGGCCAGGCCGCGCGCTCGGCCAGCTCGGTGAACCGCTGCACCGACGAGCGGAACGCCGGCGCCCGCCAGGGCAGGTGGAAGAAGACGAAGTTGTGGGCCAGGTTGAGCTCGTCGCCGCTGTTCAGGTAGGTCACCAGCTGCTGGAGGTCCAGCAGGTAGACCTCGCCCACGATCATCCGCTCGGTGTACTCGTCGACCACGGCCCGGATCCGCTGCAGCCGCCGGTGGATGGTGGGCCAGTCCTCGTCGTGGTGCCGGTCCGGCTCGTTGTCGCGCAGTTCCGGGTCCTTGGCGATCTTGTACACCACGTCGATGCGGAAGCCGTCGGCCCCCCGGTTGAGCCAGAACCGGAGGACGTCGTGCATGGCCGCTTCCACCTCCGGGTTGTCCCAGTTGAGGTCGGGCTGGTGCGGCGTGAACGAGTGCAGGTAGTACTGCCCGGTCGGCTCGTGGAACGTCCAGGCCGGCCCGACCGCCTTGAACGCCGACTGCCAGTTGTTGGGCGGGCCGCCGTCCGGGGCCGGATCACGCCAGACGTACCAGTCCCGCTTGGGGCTGGCCCGGCTGCCGGCCGACTCCACGAACCACGGGTGCTGGTCGGACGTGTGGTTCGGCACCCAGTCGACGACGACCTTCATGCCCCGCCGGTGCGCCGCGGCCAGCAGTTCGTCGAAGTCCCGCAGCGTACCGAACAGCGGGTCGACGTCACAGTAGTCGGCGATGTCGTAGCCGAAGTCGGCCATCGGCGACCGGTAGAACGGCGACAGCCAGATCGCGGTGACCCCGAGGCCGCCGCCGTGCCCGTCGTTCAGGTAGTCCAGGTGCTCCAGGATGCCGGGCAGGTCGCCGACCCCGTCCCCGCTCGCGTCGGCGAAACTGCGCGGGTAGATCTGGTAGATCACCCCCTGCTGCCACCAGGCCAGATCAGCCACTAGGCGACCACCGTCCGCCGCAGCCGGATCCACCGGTATCCGTAGCCGGACACATCGAGGGCGTCCAGGTCTACGTCGCGGCCGTACTCGGAGTCGGACACGAAGTTCAGCGGCGGCTGCTTCGCGTCCCGCACAAAGCCCAGCTTGAGGCGGCACGGCTGGTCGGCCAGGTTGTGCACGAACAGCGTGGTGCCGCTGCGCCCGGTGGCCCGGTGCACCATCACGTGCTCCGGGCCCACGTCCAGGATGTCGTGGTCGCCGCCGCCGATCTCCTCGCACTCCCGCAGCGCGTGCAGGATGCGCTCGAACCAGGTCAGCAGGCTGTTCGGGTCCAGCCGCTCGTCGGTCACGTTCACGTTCTTGTAGGAGTACGGGCCCTCGTCCACCAGCGGCGCGACGAACCGGTCCGGGCTGGCCCGGGAGAAGCCGGCCCCCTCGGTGCCGTCCCACTGCATCGGGGTGCGGATCGCCTCCCGTTCCGGCAGGTCGAGACGGTCACCCATGCCGATTTCCTCGCCGTACCGGATCACGGGGGTCCCGGGCATGCTGAGCTGCCAGCTGTAGGCCAGCTCGATCCGGCGCCGGTCACCGCCCAGCATCGGCGCCAGCCGCCGCCGGATGCCGCGGTGGTAGAGCTGCATGGCCGGGTCCGGGGCGAACTCCCGGAACACCTCCTGCCGCTCCTCCTCGGTCAGCCGGCCGAGGTCGATCTCGTCGTGGTTGCGCAGGAACGTGGCCCACTGCCCGAAGCGCGGCAGGTCGGGCAGCTCACGCAGGGTGGCGATGACCGGGCGCGCATCCTTGCGGGCCAGCGCCAGGACAAGAGCCTGGTTGAGGCGGAAGGCGAACACCATCAGCACCCGGGTGGCGGTACCGTCCGCCGCACCGAAGTAGTCCGTCAGCTCCTGGTCGGACACGTTGGCCTCGGCCAGCATGACCGAGTCGCCCCGGCGCCAGGTCAGTGCCTCCCGCAGGTCCCGCAGGAAGCTGAAGTCCGGGCCGCCACCCGGCCGGGTCTTGGGCTCGATCAGGAACGGCGCGGCGTCGACCCGGAACCCGGACACCCCCATGCCGAGCCAGAACGTGGCGATCTTCTGGATCTCCTCGCGGACCGCCGGGTGGTCGGTGTTGAGGTCGGGCTCGAACCGGTAGAAGCGGTGCCGGTACCAGGCGTGCGCCACCTCGTCCCAGGTCCACGTCTCGTTCTCCACGCCGGGGAACACCATGCCCTCGAACCGGTCCGGTGGCTCGGTGTCCGACCACACATACCAGTCGCGGTAGGGCGAGTCCGGGTCCGAGCGGGCGGACTGGAACCACGGGTGCTGGTCGCTGGTGTGGTTCACCACCAGGTCGAGCATGACCCGGATGCCCCGGGCCCGGGCCTCGTGCAGCAGGTCCGAGAAGTCGCCCATGGTGCCGAACCGCGGGTGCACACCGTAGTAGTCGGTGATGTCGTATCCGCCGTCCCGCCGGGGCGACGGATGGATCGGGTGCAGCCAGACCGTGGAGACGCCCAGCCGGGCCAGGTAGTCCAGCCGGGCGATCAGGCCCCGGAAGTCACCGATCCCGTCGTTGTCGGAGTCCTGGAACAGGCCGACATCCAGCGAGTAGAAGACGCCGGTCCGGTACCAACGCGTGAGCATGCCCGCCAGCCTGCCGGCCGTGGGGGCCGGCCACATCACTTGGCCGGCTAGTCCGCGGACTACCTGATCCGGTGATGTGCGGGTCCGGCGGCGGCAGGCAGTCTCGTTTCCTGGCCGTACCCGTCACCCACCAACGGAAGAGGACGGCGGCAGATGACTTCGGTTCGCGAGCGCATGCCGGTGGCCGACCGGCCCTGCGTCGACTACCTCGGCCAGTCCGCCGGGTTCCCCCTGAATCGGCGGCCGTCCGTGTCCCAGCAGGCCGCGTTCTGGCTGGTGGCCTACATCCTCGGCGTCACCAACCTGGGCACCGCGCTGCCCGCACCGCTGTACACGCTGTGGCAGCGTCAATGGCACTTCAGCTCCGGGGTCGTGACGCTGGTCTTCGCCGTCTACGCGGTCGCCGTGCTGGCCGTTCTGCTGCTGGCCGGGCGTTCCTCGGACCAGGCCGGCCGCAAGCCGGTGATGGCCGCCGCGCTCGGCTGCAGTGCGGTCAGCACCGCGCTGTTCATCCTGGCCACCAACGTCGGCTGGCTGTTCGCCGGCCGTTTCTTCTCCGGGCTGTCGGCCGGCCTGATTATCGGCGCGGCCACGGCCGGGCTCACCGAGCTGCTCCAGGAATCTGAGGCGCGCCGCTCCTCGCTGGTGGGCTCCGCGACCGTCATGGCCAGCGCCGGGCTGGGCCCGCTGATGGCCGGGCTGTTCGCGCAGTACCTGCCGAACCCGACCGTGCTGGTGTTCGAGGTCTACCTGGGACTGCTGGCCATCGCCCTGCTCTCGCTGGTTCTGGTGCCGGAAACGGTCACCCGCAAGCAGCGGCTGACCGTGCGGTTCGAGGGCCTGGGTATCCCGCAGCAGGGCCGGGGCGAGTTCGTCGCCGCCGGAATGGCGGCGTTCTCCGCGTTCGCGCTGACCGGGCTGTTCACGTCACTGGCCCCGGGCTTCGTGAGCCGGGTGTTGCACCAGACCAATCTGGCCCTGGGCGGGGGGGTGGCGTTCCTGCTGTTCGCGGTGGCCTGTGTGACCGCGCTGGGCGTGGCCCGCTTCAACAGCCGCCCGGTGATCATGGCCGGGCTGGGGCTGTTCCTGGTGGGGCTGGCGCTGGTCGTCGCGGGCATCGGCGCGGCCTCCATCGGGCTGTTCCTGGGCGGCACGGTGGTGGGCGGCGGCGCCGTCGGGTCCATGAACATGGCCAGCCTGTCCATGGCCAACCGGCTGGCCCCGGCCGAGGAACGGGGCCGCGTTCTGTCCACGTACTACGTGTTCGCCTACACCGGCCTGATCATCCCGGTCGTCGGCGTCGGGTTCGCCTCTGACGCGT
>DASXMW010000236.1:0-5744 GCA_036495425.1 Streptosporangiaceae bacterium
GCGCGCAGCTCACCCGCGGTAACCGCGGCCCCCTGCCCGCTACCGTCCGCGGGCTGACCGGCCGGGATACCGCCGAACAGGTCTGGCGGTCCACGCACAACGAGTTCTTCTGGGCCTACGCGCTGGCCGACGCGGGCGTCCTGGCCGCCATCGGCCTGGCGTTCTGGGGTGCCCCGCCGGAACGCCGCCGCCGGCGCGCACGGTGGTGGCGGGTGGCGGGGGTGTTCGCCGTCTCGGTGCCCGCCGGGACGTTCCTGGCCAACCTGTTCCCCTGGCCTGCGCAGGCCCACCCGACGGCCTGGCTGTACGGGGTGGCCGTGGCGCTGGCCCTGGCCATCGCGCTGGCCGCGCTGGCCGCCACCCGCCGGCGCGGCACCCTGGCGCCGTTCGGCCTGGTGTGCCTGTTCACCGTGGCCGTCCTGGGCCTGGACGTGATGACCGGATCCCGGCTGCAGCTGGAGACGCCGTTCGGGCTGTCGGTGACCGAGGCCGGCCGGTTCTACGGCATCGGCAACGAGGCGCTGGGCATCTACGGCATCACGGCGCTGTTCGCCGCGGCCTGGCTGGCCCACGGCCTTCTGCAGCGTTACCCGTCCTCCCGACGCCCGGCGCTCATCGCAGCAACGGCCGTGGGAACCTTCGCCGTGTTCGCGTCCGGCTGGCCCGGATTCGGCGGCAAGGTGGGCGGGACGATCGCCATGGTGCCGTGCTTCGCGCTGCTGCTGATGGCGGTGGCCGGGGTCCGGCTCACCTGGCGCCGGCTGGTGCCGGTCGCGGTCAGCGGGGTGGCCCTGTTCGTGGTGTTCGCGCTGGTCAGCTACTTCACCGCGGTGACCGGCAGGTCCGACATCGGGACGTTCGCCGGGAACGTGCTGCACGGTCACGCGGGCAGCCTGCTGCTGCGCAAGACCGGATCCGACCTCGGCTCGCTCTCGGTCAACATGTTCAGCCCGCTGATCCCGATCGTGGTGGTCGTCACCGGGCTGATGCTGTGGCGCCCCGCGTGGTTCGGGCTGAAGACCATGCCGCTGGCCTACACGGCCGAGCCGCTGCTGCGCCCGGTCCTGGCCGTGCTGTGGCTGATGCCGGTGCTCGGCTGGTTCGCCGACGATTCCGGGGTCATCGTCCCGGCCGCCGCGCTCCCGCTCGCGCTGCCGCTGGGCATCGCGGCGCTGGCCGCCGTGGCGTACCGCTATCGTTCGTCCCAGGGGAGCGAGCAGGAAGGGCCCAGTGCAGTACCAGCTATCGCGGATAGTTGCAGGCCCGTTCCTGCACACGATCTGGCGGCCGAAGGTGACCGGCGCGGAGAACATCCCGGCGTCGGGTGGCGCGATCCTGGCCGCTAACCACCAGTCGGTGGCCGACTCGGTGTTCCTGCCGCTGATGCTCGACCGTCCGGTGACGTTCTCGGCCAAGGCCGAGTACTTCACCGCGTCCGGCCTGGTGGGCCGGCTATGGGCCGCCTACCTGCGGGCCACCAACCAGCTCCGGATGGACCGCGACGGCCCCCGCGCCGCCCAGGACACCCTGGAGGCGGCCCTGGCCCTGCTCCAGCAGGGCCAGCTGTTCGGTATCTATCCCGAGGGCACCCGCTCCCCGGACGGGCGTCTGTACCGCGGCCGTCCCGGCGTCGGCTGGCTGGCGCTTAAGTCCGGCCTTCCCGTCATCCCGGTTGCCCTGTCCGGCACCAGGAACGTCCTGCCCCCCGGCCGCGTGATCCCCCGGCCCGGCCGCATCGGGGTCACCATCGGCAAGCCTGTGGCCCTGGCCCCCGAACTCTTCGACGCGCCCCCCGGCCAGGCCCGCCGCCAGATCGCCGACCAGGTCATGGCCGCCATCCAGGAACTCTCCGGCCAGGAGTACGTCCCCATGTTCGCCTCCGACCGCAAAGCGGAACTAGCCCCGCCCCCCGACGCCGGCTAGCCCGCGCACTCCGGGCACAGGCCGAACAGCTCGACGGTATGCCCCACGTCGGTGAAGCCCGCTTCCGCGGCGACCCGCTCCGCCCACTGCTCGACCGCCCGGCCCTCCACCTCTACGCTGCGTCCGCAATTGCGGCAGGTCAGGTGGTGGTGGTGCACGGTGGTCCCGCACTGGCGGTACAGCGTCTCGCCGCTGGCGTCCCGGATGGCGTCCACGCTGCCCTGCTCGCTGAGCGCCTGCAGGTGCCGGTAGACGGTGGCCAGGCCCACGTGCTCGCCCTTGCGGCGCAGCTCGGCGTGGATCTCCTGGGCACTGCAGAAGCCGGGCAGCCCGTCCAGCGCCGCGGCCAGCGCCTGCGCCTGCCGGGTCCCCCGCGCGCGGGTCCCGCGGGCCGGGCCCGCGGCCCCGACCTCCACGCGGTCCTCCGGCTGCGGCATCGTCACAGTCGCACGGTACAACCTGCACCGCCCTCCCGGCTAACGCCGCCGCCTCCCCGCAGCCCCCGCCGAACCCTCCGCCCGGGCGGGCCGGCCGAGTTGCAGCCGAAATTGAGAATCATTATCATATAGTCATTATAGAACCCCCGCCGCACCGCCATGACGAACCACACATCCACGGAGCACCTCTAATGACCAGCGACGACCTGCTCCGGCTCCAGAACGTGAGCGTCCGCCTCGGCGGCCGCGACATCCTCCGCGACGTCTCGTTCGGCATCCGCCCCGGCCAGTTCACCGGCCTCATCGGACCGAACGGCGCAGGCAAGACCACCCTGCTCAAGGTCATCCTGGGCCTGCAGCCGGTGACCAGCGGCGCGGTGCTGCTCGACGGCGAGCCGCGGCCGGCCCGCGACGCCTCGATCGGGTACGTGCCGCAGAAGCTGGGCCTGGAGCCGGACGTGCCGTTGCGGGTCAGGGACGTGGTGAGCCTGGGGCTGGACGGGCACAAGTTCGGTATCCGGCTGCCTTCCCGGGTCCGGCGCGAGCTGGTCAGCGACATGCTGACCGCGGTCGGCGCGCAGCGCTACGCGGACGCGCGGGTCGGTGAGCTGTCCGGCGGCGAGCAGCAGCGGGTCATGATCGCGCACGCGCTGATCAGCCGGCCGCGGCTGCTGCTGCTCGACGAGCCGCTGGCCAACCTGGACATCTCCAGCGAGCAGGGCATCGTCTCGGTGCTGGCCCGGCTGGCCCGGGCCGAGCAGGTCGCGGTGCTCCTCTCGGCCCACGACATGAACCCGCTGGTGCCGGTCATGGACCGGATTGTCTACGTGGCCGCGGGCCGGGTGGCGGTGGGCGACACCGACGAGGTGGTGCAGCCGGAGGTCCTGTCCCGGCTGTACGGCCAGCACGTCGACGTGATCCGGGTGCACGGCCGGATCCTGGTCGTGGCCGCTCCCGAAGGCGTCGCCGAGGAGGACGCGATCGCCGAGGACGCGGGGGTCGTCCGGTAATGCACTACCTCTTCGAACCCGGGTTCTTCGCCAGCGGCCCGGTCCATGTAGCCCTGGCCGTCGGCACGGTGGTCGCCATCACCTCGGCCGTGGTGGGCGTGTTCACCGTGACCCGGGGCCAGTCGTTCGCCGGCCACTCGCTGGCCGACATCGCCACCACCGGGGGGTCGGGCGCGTTCCTGATCGGGGTCAACCAGTTCTGGGGCTACCTGGCCTTCGGCGCGGGCGCCGCCGCGTTCATGGAGATGATCGGCATCCAGCGCCGCCGCGGCCGGGACGTGGCCACCGGCGTGGTGCTCGGCGCCGCCCTGGGCCTGGCCGCGCTGTTCCTGTACCTGGGCACCCAGTACAGCACGACCACCGGCGCGTCGTTCAGCATCTTGTTCGGCTCGATCTTCGTCATCACCACCTCCACCGTGCCGGCCCTGATCGCCTCCGCGCTGCTCGCGCTGGTCACGGTGGTGGCGCTGGCCCGGGTGCTGCTGCTCACCTCGCTGAGCCCGGACATCGCCGCGGCCCGGGGCGTGCCGGTCCGCGCGGTCGGCGCGGCCTTCCTGATGGCCCTGGCCGTGTCGGTGGCGCTGTCGGCCGTGATCATCGGCGCGGTGCTGAGCACCGCCCTGCTCATCGGGCCGGCCGCCACCGCGCTGCGGCTGGCCAAAAGTCCCCTGAAGGCCGTGATCCTCGCGGCCGGGCTCGGGGTGGTGGCCGTCTGGCTGGGCATCGTGCTGGCCTACGACAGCTTCTACTGGCCGCCCGCCGGGCGCGGCTGGCCGGTCAGCTTCTTCGTGGTCACCCTCATCGTGGGCGGCTACCTGATCACCTACCTGCCCCGGAGCGGCCGGGGCGGCCGCCGCCGGGCCGCATCAGAGCAGCAGAACATCGACGCGGAGCAGGCATGTTCACCGGTGTGATGGCCAATACCTGGCTCGCGGCCACGGCCGTCGCGGTCATCGCCGGGGTGACCGGCTTCTTCGCGGTGCTGCGCGGGTCGACGTTCGCGGCGCACGCGATCCCCAACGGCGCGTTCGCCGGGGCCGCCGGGGCCAGCCTGCTCGGGCTGAACCCGTTCCTCGGCCTGGCCGCGTTCTCGGTGGCGGGCGCGCTGGGCATCGCCGGGCTCAGCCGCCGGGCCCGGCCCGACGTGGCCACCGCGCTGACCTTCGTGATGATGCTCGGCATCGGCGCGCTGTTCGTCAGCTGGAGCAGCCAGTACGCGCAGGAGGCCTACTCGCTGCTGTTCGGCGAGGTGTTCGGGGTCAGCGCCGACGAGGTGCTGCCCATCCTCGGGCTCGGCGTCGTATCGATCGTGGCCATCGCGGTCATGTTCCGGCCGCTCATGCTGTCCTCGGCGCTGCCCGAGGTCGCGGCGGCCCGCGGCCTGGATACCCGCCGCATCGAGCTCGCGTTCCTGCTCGTCATGGCCCTGGCCACCAGCATGACCGTGCCGGTGGTGGGCGCGCTGCTGATGTTCAGCCTGATGATCGGGCCGGCCGCCGCAGCCCGCTCGCTGACCGCCCGGCCGGTGCTGGCCATGACCCTGTCCGTGGTCATCGCGCTGGTCACGGTGTGGATCGGCATCGCGGCCTCCTACCAGTCCAACTGGCCGCTCGGCTTCTTCGTC
This sequence comes from Streptosporangiaceae bacterium, assembly GCA_036495425.1. GTDB lineage: Bacteria > Actinomycetota > Actinomycetes > Streptosporangiales > Streptosporangiaceae > Bog-532. Next base: position 4,995 of record DASXMW010000236.1, read on the forward strand.
GGCGTCATCGGCGCCGCCTTCTTCCTGGCCGGCCGGGCCTACGCGGCCGCCCGCCGCCGCCTGGCCGTGCGCCCCGCGTAGCGTAGAAGCCGTGAACCGGCTGAAGGATTCGACGAGCCCTTACCTGCTGCAGCACGCGGACAACCCGGTGGACTGGTGGCCCTGGTCCGACGCGGCCTTCGAAGAGGCCGCCCGGCGCGACGTCCCGGTCCTGCTGTCGGTCGGCTACGCGGCCTGCCACTGGTGCCACGTGATGGCCCACGAGTCGTTCGAGGACCCGGCCACGGCGGCCCTGCTCAACGAGCACACGGTCGCGATCAAGGTGGACCGCGAGGAACGCCCCGACGTCGACTCGGTGTACATGACCGCGACCCAGGCCATGACCGGCCAGGGCGGCTGGCCGATGACCGTGTTCATGACCCCGGACCAGGAGCCGTTCTTCGCCGGCACCTACCTGCCTCGCGACCGCTTCCAGCAGCTGATCCTGGGCGTCGCGCAGGCCTGGCGTGATCAGCGCGACGGCGTCACCGGCCAGGCCCGGCACATCGCCACCGCGCTCGCCGAGAACGCGGCCGCCGTCAGCCGCGCGCTCCGGGGCCCGACCAGCAAGACTGACACCGAGACACGCTTCCGCGACGTCACCCGGGCCTCGGTCAGCGCCCTGGAGCGCGACTACGACCCCCCCGAAGGCGGCTTCGGCCGCGCGCCTAAGTTCCCGCCCTCGATGGTGCTGGAGTTCCTCGTCCGGCA
>DASXMW010000237.1:0-2649 GCA_036495425.1 Streptosporangiaceae bacterium
GACTATCCCCACAACATCGGCGCCGAGATCATGGGCCGCAACAAGTTCGGTCCGGTGCGCGGCCCCTGGCCCGACCACGAGTGGCGTGGCTGGTGGGGTGAGGACCCGCCGTTCCACACGCCGGTGTTCGTGCTGACCCACCACGCCAGGCCGTCGATCACGCTCTCCGACACCACGTTCCACTTCGTCGACGGCGAACCGGCCGCGGTCCTGGCCCAGGCCCGGGAGGCCGCCCAGGGCCAGGACGTCCGGCTCGGCGGCGGAGTCAGCACCATCCGCCAGTTCCTCGACGCCGACCTGGTCGACACCATGCACGTGGCGGTGGTGCCGGTGGAGTACGGGACCGGCCTACGCCTGTGGGACACCCCCGACGAGCTCCGCGACCGGTTCCACCTGGACGTCGTGCCCAGCCCGAGCGGCGTGACCCACCACCTGTTCTGGCGCAAGTAACCCGGAGGCGGCCTCGCCCCCGCCTGTCCATCGATCATGGCCGGGATCGGCCCGGCCCCGGTGAACTGTCGGTAGCCGTCGGGCCCGTGCACCCGGACGTCCTGGCCGGCCGCGGCCAGGAGCCGGTCGGGCGGTGATCCATCAGGCGGAAGTAGCCAGATCATGACGAGAAATTGGGAACTCGTGAAGGGCCGGAGAAGGCAAATCGCCCTAGCCTGGGCGGCGTGACGAGGAGGTTTCGCCAGACCCGGGCCTGCCTGGCCGGCCTGACGGTGGTGGCTGGCCTGGGTGTCACGCTGGCCTCCTGTACGGCAGGCGGTCCCGCCCCCGGTACCACCAGCGGGGCGCCCGCCACGGCCACCGCGAGTGCGTCTCGCCCGCGCGCCACCCGGTTCGTGCCGTCCCGCCGGCCTGCCATCAGCCTGCCGGCTCCGGCGGCAGTAACCCCGTTCGGCGGTACCGCACCGGCTGGACCGGGCCGCTGGCGCCCGGCCGGACGCCGGGTCCGCGGCCTGACCGCGGTGTACGAGACCACGCTGGTCCCACCGGGCGGCACGCAGGTGGCCGGGCTCGCCTGGATGGACACCCGGCTGCTGGCCGCGCGGTTGTATTCGGGCTCGATGAGCCCGGGGGGCGGTCCGTACCGGTTCACGGCACCGGTCAGACCCACCCAGGCCGCCACGCTGGTGGCCGCGTTCAACGGCGGGTTCAAGATGAGGGACGCGCGGGGCGGCTATTACACCGAGGGCCATACCGTCGCGCCGCTGGTGCCGGGCGCGGCCTCCCTGGTCATCTACGCCGACGGCAGCGTCCGCCTCGGCGCCTGGGGCCGCGACGTCACCATGACCCGCGACGTGGTGAGCGTTCGGCAGAACCTGGTGCCGCTGGTCGCGGGCGGACGACCGGCCCCGTTGGCCAGCACCCGGAACTGGCTTTTCTGGGGCTCGACCTGCAGTGCGACCTCGTGCGGCCACGGCCTGCCCGGCGTCGAGCACCAGTGGCGTTCCGGGCTGGGCATCACCGCTGACGGCGCGCTGCTCTACACGGCCGGTCCGGCCCTGGCCCCACTGCAGCTGGCCCAGCTCCTGATCAGGGCGGGGGCCGTGCGCGCGATGGAACTCGACATCAACCCGGCCTGGCCGGTGTTCGCCAGCTACGCGCCAGCGTCGTCGGCCGGCCTGGCCGCGCCGTCCAACGGCAGCAAGCTGCTCGCCTCCTTCGACCGCGGCCCGGACACGTTCTTCACTCCTTCGTGGGCCCGTGATTTCATCACGATGTCGGCCCGCCCGGCCGAATCGGCGGCTGGCTGACCAGGGCGGCGGTGCCCAGGTTCTGGAAGCGGGCCCCGGTCGACGGCGACCTGCGCAACCTCGGCATCCTCGCCGCCGGAGCTTCTAGGCCAGCGCGCAGCCGATGAACGACAGGGTGAGTTCCTGCAGGTGCTGCCGGGTGGCGTCGGGGACCCCGCGCAGCGGGCCCGGCCCGGCCAGCACGGCCGTTCCGTGCACGGCGGCCCAGATTGGGTACTCGATGCCGTCGCGGCGCTGGGGGTCGAGGACGCCGGCCTCGACCAGTTCATCGAGGACCGTGCGCAGCTGACCGAGCGGGGACCGGTCGGGGCGGCCGTCGCGGGGAGCGCCGTAGGCGTGCTGCTGCGGGACGGCGAAGGCGGTCGCGAACCAGCCCGGTTCCGCGTGCGCGAACTCCAGGTACGCGGTGCCGATCGCGGCCAGCCGGCCGCGGGCCGCGGCCGGGTCGCCGTGCCGGCCGCGCACCCGGGCCACCCCGGCGGCCATGCGGCCGGCCAGTTCCGCCATGGCCGCCGCGCAGACCGCGGCCAGCAACTCGTCGCGGTCGGCGAAGTGGCGGTAGGCCGCGTTCGGCACCACCCCCACCATCCGGGTCGCCTCGCGGAGCACCACCGCGTCCGGGCCGCCGGTCCGGGCCAGTTCGAGCCCGGCCGCGACCAGGCCCTCCCGGACCGCGCCGCGCGGCCGCCGCCGTCGCTCCGGCGGCCGGTGCTCGGTGGCCGGTGGGCTGGCTGTCACGGAGCCCAGAATAACAAAGTGGACGCCGTCCACTTCCCGGCTTAATGTGGACGGTGTCCACCAAGCGGCAGGGAGACCGGCGATGAACAGGACAGATCTGGCCCAGCAGGGCCGGCAGGACCAGAACCAGGAAGACCAACAGGACCAGGAA
>DASXMW010000238.1:0-2348 GCA_036495425.1 Streptosporangiaceae bacterium
GTACGGCATCAGCCCCAGCGGGTCGGCCAGCAGCAGGGGGTTGGCCACGTAGGCGTGCGGGTTCGGCGCCGGGGCCAGGCCGAGCGGGTCGGGCGTCAGGTAGGCGCCGGTCTCCGGGTCGTAGTAGCGGTGGTTGTTGTAGTGCAGTCCGGTCTCCGGGTCGGCGTACTGGCCGGGGTACCGGAGCGGGGTCTGCGCCCCGCCCGGCCGCCAGGTCGTGCCGCCCCACAAGGTGTGCTGCTGAGACCCGGCCAGCGTGCCGTCGGGGGCGGCCAGTTCGGTGGGGGCGCCGACCAGGTCGGTGATGATCGCGTAGAACCGCTGGTCGATCTGGTCCTGGGGGGCCTCGCTCAGCTCGCCCGCCGCGCAGTGCTCGGCCTGGGTGAGCGGGGTGAAGCTGGCGGGCCGGTAGTCCCAGCTGACCACCTGGTGGCGGACGGCGGCGCCGGCCCGGACCGTGGTGGCCTGCTCGGCCAGGACCGGGCCGTCCCAGCTGAAGTCGGTCTGGTCGGTGACCTCGCCGTCCGGGCCGAGGTGCTGCTTGGCGATGCGGCGCCCGAACGGGTCGTAGCGGTAGCGCCAGATCCTGTGGTCCGGGGTGGTCGCCGCGACCAGGCGGTCGGCCGCGTCCCACTGGTACTGCCACACGTCCGGCGGCCGGGACGCCCGCGGCACCAGGCGCTGCACCACCCGGCCCTGGCGATCGTGCTGGTAGCGCACGTTCCCGGCCCGGGTGACCAGGGTGCCGGTGACCTCCGGGTGCCCTGGACCGCGGCGCCGAGCCGGGATCCGAGGCCGGCCCGGGCCGGCCAGCTGGCCGCGGCCAGGTTCCCGGCCGGGTCGTAGGCGTACTGCTCGGCCCAGTCCGGCCCGGTCACCGCGGTGACCCGGCCGCTGCGGTCCAGGCTGACCGTGCGGGCGCCGTGCAGCAGGTCGTCCAGGCTGGTGATCAGGCCGTCGCCGTTGTAGGCGTAGGCCCGCCGTTGCAGCAGCCGCCCGCTCCCGCCCGTCCCCGCAACGACGGGTCCCTCGGGCCGGGGCGGCCTGGCCGTGAGCGCCTGCACGGTCAGCCGCCCGCAGGCGTCCCAGTCCTGGGCCAGGGCCAGGCCGCCGGGCAGCTGGCGGGTGATCTCCCGCCCGGCCGCGTCGTAGCCGAACCGGAGCTCGTGCCCGCCCGCGTTCAGCCGCACCGGCTGCCCGGAACTGTCGTACTCCCAGGCGCTGACCGAGCCGAACGGCGTGACCCGGCGCAGCCGCCGGCCCGCGCGGTCGTAACCGGACGTCACCGTGCGGCCGTTGCAGGTCTCGGCGGTGATCCGCCCGGCCGCGTCCCGGTCCAGCCAGACCTCGGCGTCGGGGTTGCGCGCGTAGACCAGCCGCCCGGCCAGGTCGTAGCCGAACGTGGCGGTGGTCCCGCCGCTGATCCGCTCGGTCACGTTGCCCAGCTGGTCATGCCGGAAGGCCACGCGCTGGCCACCGGCGTTGACCCGGCTGACCAGCTGCCCGGCCGGGTCGTGGGCGTACCGGGTGGTGGCGCCGTTGTAGTCGGTCTCGGCCACCAGCCGGCCCGCCCCGTCGTACTCGTAGCCCCAGCTCAGGCCGGTGTGCACCACGGCCGTCAGCCGCAGGCTGTGGTCGTAGCGGAAGCAGGTGCGGGTGCCGTCCGGGCCGGTCATGGCGGCGACCTGGCCGAACGGGCCGTACTGGTACCGGGTCAGCCCGCCGGCCGGGCTCAGGTGGCGGGTCAGGTGCCCGTCGGCGTCGTAATCCCAGTATTCGGACGTGCCGTCCGGGAACACCCTGGAGGCCGGCTGCCCGTCCGCGGTCCAGGTCAGCTCGGTGACCGCGCCGTCCGGGCCGGTGATCCGGCTGACCCGGCCGAGCGGATCCCGCTCGATGCCGGTGCGCCCACCGTCCGGCCGGGTCATCTCCACCGGCAGGCCGGTCAGGTCGCAGCGGACCACGGTGGCCGCCCCTTCGGGATCGGTCACGCAGGCCAGGTGGCCGTGCTCGTCGTAGCCGAACCGGGTCACGCCGCCGTCGGGGGCGGTCAGGCTGACGCGCTGGCCCCGCTCGTCGTAGTCCTGCTCCCAGGTGTGGCCGGCCGGGTCGGTCAGCCGCACCGGCAGCCCGCGCTCGTCGTAGTCGGCCCGGGCCTGGCCGCCGTCGGGCCGGGTCACCAGGCACAGGTCGCCGGCCGCGTCGTAGCCGTACCGGGTGACCCGGCCGAGCGGGTCGGTGTGCTCGGTGAGCTGGCCGCGCCGGTCGTGCCGCCACCGGGACAGCTGGCCCAGCGGGTCGTTCATGGCCACCACGTAGGCGCCGTCCAGGTGGTACGTGGTGACCGC
>DASXMW010000239.1:0-40165 GCA_036495425.1 Streptosporangiaceae bacterium
CACCCGGAACGAAATTCCGGGCAGGGTCTGAGGGCGGGAGAAGCCGCCGACCCGCTCACCGGTTTCCGGGTCGACGACGGTAGCGGTGACCCGGCCGTTGGTCATGATCTGCAGTTCCCGGGCGGTGTGGTTGGTCAGCAGCAGGCCGTGGTCCAGCGTGCCCCCGGAGCGGACGACGGCGGGACCGTCCAGTTCGGCGGTGATCTCGTCCGGGTCGAGCAGGTCCGGGGACTGACCAGCGGCTGACGGTTGTGGCGGGGAGCCGGGTCGTGGCCGGGGCGAGGTGCCAAGCGGGTAAGGCAGCGCCCCGACCGTGAGGTCCACCTGATCGCCGAACTGCCGGTGCAGTTCTTCGGCGGCGGCGGTGGCCCAGGACGCCAGTCCGACCGTAAACGGCGGCGGCCCGGCGTCGTCACTGTCCAGCGACGGGTATCTCGTCAGCGGCCTGGGCTCCTGGTCGCGCAGCCGGGCCAGCACCACCTTGAGCTCATCCCAGACCGCCATGCGGTCCAGGCTAGCGGCGGCGGAGCATCATCTCGGGTGCACCGGGGCTACCCGTGGTGGTCAGGGCGGCTCGGCTGGGCGGGACCGGCCTCAGCCGCCGACGGTGGTGGCGTCGGCCAGGATGGCGACCACCGCGGCCACGGCCTGCTCGGCGTCCGGGCCGGTCGCGGCCGCGGTGACCTGCTGACCGCTGGTGGCGCCCAGGCCCATCACGGCCAGCACGCTCTTGGCGCTGACGGTGCGGTCGCCCACGGTCAGCGTCACCTCGGCGCCGAACTTCGCGGCCGCCACCGCCAGCTGGCCGGCCGGCCGGGCGTGCAGGTCCCCGCTCAGGGTGATGGCCTGCTCAGAGCTTTCGGGCATGCCACGCCTCCTCGGCGGCGCCGCGCACGGCGGCGATATCCGCGCCCGCGGCCGCGGTGACCGTGGCCGCGACCACGCCTTCGACGAACGGCGCGTCCACCAGTTCGACCGGCCCGGGCAGGTCGTCGGGATCGGCCAGCAGCGCGCGCACGGTCAGCACCGCGCTGCCCAGGTCGGGCACGATCAGCACGCCGGCCCCGCGGTCGGCCTGCTTGATGGCCTGCTCGACCTTGGCCGCGCTGGTACCGAGGCCGCCGTCGTCGGTGCCGCCGGCCGGGATGACCGGCACGGTGCCGCCGGCCACCTGGCTGGCCAGCTCGGCGGCGCCTTCGGCCAGCGCGGCGCTGTGCGAGACGAGAACGATCCCTACTGTGGCGTCGGGGTTCATGACCTATCCTGAATGGTGTTCGACGATGCCGAAAGGTTCGCATGATTCAGTCGGTGGACCGCGCCGCTCGCATCCTGGCCGTGCTCGGCTCCGGGCCGCCGCGGCTGGGCGTGACCGAGATCGCCGACCGGGTCGGCCTGGCCAAGCCCACCGTGCACGGGCTGCTGCGCACGCTCGAACACCACGACCTGGTGGCCCAGGACCCGGACACCGGCAAGTACAGCCTCGGCCCCGGCGTGGTCTCGCTGGGCAACAGCTTCCTGGGTGGCTCCGAGCTGCGGGCCCGGTCGCTGCGGTGGACCGAGGTGCTGGCCCGCAAGGCGGGCGAGGCGGTCTGGGTAGCCACCCTGTCCGGACCGCGGGTGATCGTCCTGCACCACGTGTTCCGCCCCGACGACACCGTACAGATCCTCGAGGTCGGCGCGACCGTCCCCTGGCACGCCTGCGCGCTGGGGCACGCCATCGTGGCGCACCTGCCCACCGCCGAGCAGGCCCGCGCGCTGGCCAGTGACCTGGTCCCGCTGACCGGCCGGACCCGGACCACCAAGGCCGCGCTGCGCCGGGCCCTGGCCCAGGTGCGCAGGCAGGGCCTGGCCGTCGAGGACCAGGAAGCCACCGTGGGCGACGCGGGCATCGCGGCGCCGATCTTCGGCCGTGACTCGGTGGTGGCCGGGGCGGTCGGCCTGGTCGGCCCGGCCGACCAGCTGCTGGTCCCGGCCGAAGCCGAGCCGGACCTGGACCGGCCGGACGCGGCTCACCCGGACGTCCCCCGGCCCGAACTGGGCCGCGCGGTCCAGGACGCGGCCAGGGCCATATCCCGTGATCTGGGCGCGGGCCGCGGCAGCCCGCTGGGGCCGGTGCTCTCCGCGCTGAGCTGACCGCACCGCCGGGCCAGCCGCCACGGCCACCGGGCCAGCGGTCACGGTGAGCTCACCGGGGCCGACGGCGCCGCGGCCAGCACGGCCGCGGCCTGATCGGCGCAGCGGGCCGAGTCGGCGGTGGCCACCCAGGCCGCCACCGGCGGGACCCGGGCCGCGCCCACGCTGAACGTGCGGATCCCCAGCCCCAGCAGTAGCGGCAGCACGGCCGGGTCGGCGGCGGCGTCCCCGCACACCGACACCGGGACCTTGGCCGCCGCGGCGGCCGCGGCCACCCGGGCCAGCAGGGCCAGCACCCGCGGGTCGGCGGCCAGCGCCGGGCTCATCCGGGGGTCGGCCCGGTCGATGCCGAGTACCTCGCTGGTCAGATCGTTGGTGCCCACCGAGAAGAACCCGGCTGTCCCGGTGAACGCGGCCGCGTTGGCCGCGGTCGACCCGACCTCGACCATCATGCCGAGGACGGGCGGGGCCAGGCCGTCCTGGGTGGCGACGCGGCCCAGTGCGGCCCCGACCTGGGCCAGTTCATCGGTCGTGGTCACCATGGGGACCATGATCCGCAGGTCGGTGTCCGGCCCCACGGCCAGGATCGCGTGGAGCTGGGCCTCGAGTGCCTCCGGCGCGCCCAGCAAGCTGGTCAGGCCGTTCGAGGCCGGACGGCCGGACAGGAACGGCGGGGTCTTGTCACCGGAGAAGTCGAGCAGCCGGACCACGGCCGGACGGCCGGCCAGCAGGCTCAGCACCGGGCGCAGGGCGGCCTTGTGTTCGGCCCCGGTGGGCCAGGCGGTGGCCCCGACGAACGGGATCTCGGTCCGCAGCAGGCCGACGCCGGCCGCGCCCGCGCTCAGGCCCATCCGCACCTCGCGGGCGGACGCCGCGTTGACCAGCAGCGTGACCTCCTGCCCGTCGGCGGTGCGATGGACGGGAGGGGCCCCCGCGTCTGGTGAGGCTGACGTGGCTGACGTGGTTTTTGTGGTCGGCGAGGCTTGTGTGGTGCCGGAGGCTCGGGTGCCGGAGGCTGCCGTACCGGGGGCTGGGGCCCCGGGAGCCGGCTCGGGGTCCAGGACCAGGCGGGCCCGGGCCGGGTCGGCCGCGTCGACCAGGACCGGGCGGCCGGCCGGGACATCGAGGACGGCCGGGTCGACCCCGGCCAGCATGGGCAGGCCCAGGCCGCGGGCGATGATCGCCGCGTGCGAGCTGGCGCCGCCGGTCACCGACACCGCGCCGGTCAGCCCCTCGTCGGCCAGCCGGATCAGGTCGGCCGGGTCGACCTCGCGCTGAATCAGGATGAAATCCCCGGCCGGCGGGGGCACGGTCGTGGCCGAGGTCAGCTGGGCCACCACCGCCTGGCCGACCTGCCGGACGTCGTCGGCGCGGGCGGCCAGGTCCTCGTTGGACAGGGCGGCCAGGATGTCGGCCTGAGCCGCGGCCGCGCCGCTGACCGCGGCCACCGCGGTGGCCCCGGAGGTCACCGCGGCCACCGCCGCCTCGACCAGGGCCGGGTCGCCCGCCATCAGGCCGCCGATCTCGACGATGGCGGCCTGGTCGTCCCGGCCTTCGACCCGCAGGCGCTCGGCCAGCGTGAACCGCTCCGCGGCCACGGCCGCGAACGCGGCCCGCACCTCGTCCGGGGTGCCGGGGCCGTCCGGGGCCGCCCCGGCTCCCACCGTGACCGCCTCACCCAGGTAGACCTGGCCGGAGGCCACCCCCGGGGAGACCATGCGGCCCGGGAACGTGGCACTCGGGCTCACGGTGCCGCCTTCACGGTGCCGCCTTCACGGTGGAGTGCTGCCTTCATCGGGCTGCCCTCATCGGGCCGTCAGGGCGGTGTCCCGCAGCGCGCCGAGGATCAGGGCGGCCGAAGCCGAGCCGGGATCTTCATGACCGACACTGCGGGGCCCGAGGTAGCTGGCCCGTCCCTTGAGCGCCTGCATGGAGACCGTGGCCTCGGCGCCGGCCTGGGCCGCCTCGGCCAGCGTGGCCAGCGCCTCGGGAGCCGGGCGGCCCTCGGCCACCGCCTTGCTGAACGCGCTGGTCGCCGGGGCCAGCACGTCGACCATGGTCTTGTCGCCCTCCTTGGCCGCACCCAACTGCTGCACCCCGGCCAGGGCCGCTTCCAGCGCGGCGGCCAGCGCGGGCAGGTCCACGTCGGCCTCGTCGCCGAGCGACTTGCCGGCCCGGCGGAACGCGGTGCCGTACAGCGGCCCGGACGCCCCGCCGACCTTGGAGATCAGCGTGCGGCCGGTCAGGGTCAGGATGGCCCCGGGCGTGGCCGGGTTGTCCGCCTCCAGCGCGGTGACCACCGCGGTGAACCCGCGGGCCAGGTTGGTGCCGTGGTCGGCGTCCCCGATGGCCGCGTCCAGCTGGGTCAGGTGGTCACGCTGCTCCTGGACCACGGCCGCGATCGCCGTGATCCAGGCGCGGAAGAAGTCGGCATCCATGATCTCTCCTCCGGGGGCCGCCCTGCCGGGCCCGCTGGCGCTGGTAACGACTAGCGTCCCCAGCGCAGGCCCGGCGTGTCCACCGGGGCGTCCCACAGCCGGGTCATGGTGTCGGTGAGCTGGGTGACGGTCACCGAGAAGCCCTGCATCTCCAGGCTGGTGATGTAGTTGCCGACCAGGTTCCTGGCCACCCGGGCGCCGTGGGCCTCCAGGTACTGCTGCACCTCGTTGAACAGGATGTACAGCTCCATCAGCGGGGTGCCGCCCATGCCGTTCACCATGACCAGCAGGTCGCCGGACAGCGGCATGTCGGCCCCGATGGCGTCCAGCACCGTGCCGGTCAGGTCGTGCGCGCTGGTGATCGTGGTGCGCTCGCGGCCGGGCTCGCCGTGGATGCCGATGCCGAGCTCGATCTCGGACTCGGCCAGCTCGAAGGTGGGCTTGCCCACGGCCGGGATCGTGCACGAGGTCAGCGCGACCCCGAACGACCGGGACCGCTCGTTGACCTCCCGGGCCACGGCGGCCACGTCGGCCAGCGGCGCGCCCTCCTCGGCCAGCGCCCCGGCGATCTTCTCCACGAACACGGTGGCGCCGACGCCCCGGCGGCCCGCGGTGTACAGCGAGTCCTGGACGGCCACGTCGTCGTTGACCACGACCGAGACGACCTCGATGCCCTCGTCGTCGGCGAGTTCGGCGGCCATCTGGAAGTTGAGGATGTCGCCGGTGTAGTTCTTCACGACGTGCAGCACGCCGGCGCCGCCGTCGACCGCCTTGGTGGCGGCCAGCATCTGGTCCGGGACCGGTGAGGTGAACACCTCCCCGGCGCAGGCGGCGTCGAGCATGCCGTAGCCGACGAAGCCGCCGTGCAGCGGCTCGTGCCCGGACCCGCCGCCGGACACCAGCCCGACCTTGCCCGGCCGGGGGGCGTCGCCGCGGATCACGACCTTGTTTTCGGCGTCAAGACGCAGAGACGGGTGCGCCGCGGCCAGACCGGCCAACGCATCGGTGACCACATCGTCGGGTGCGTTGATGAGCTTCTTCATACGGTGCTCTCCCAGATCGGGGCCGGCCAGACCGGCCAGCCCTGAAGCCTGTTCGATATCGTCGAACACGGTTCTGATCGCAACCTATGGCGGCCCGGTCGGCCCGTCAAGGGCCGCGCCACCGCCCGGCCAGGAGCCGGCCGTCAGCCCCAGGGCCGGGCCGACCGCGCCGCCCAGTACCGGTCCGGGGGCTCGGCCAGCTCCAGGCCGGCCAGGGCGTCCCCGGGCAGCGCGCCGGCGTCCAGCGCGGCCAGGTTGGACCGGAGCTGATCGGGGGTCACCGCCCCGGACAGCACCACGGCCGCCCAGGGGTTGGCCAGCGCCGCGGCCAGGGCCACCGCGTCCTCGGTGACGCCCCGGGCGGCGGCCAGCTCGGTGAGCGCGGGCGGGGCCTGGCCGGGCACCAGCCGGCCGTTGGCCACTGCCTCCTTGACCAGAACCGGCCAGCCCGCGGCGGCGACCTCGGCCGCGGCCGGGCCCACCGACGGCTCGAGCAGGTTCCAGGTGACCTGGGCCGCGCCGAACACCGGCTGGCCGTCCACGGTCACGCTCAGGGCGTGGCGCAGGGTGTCGGCCTGGCCCGGCCCGCTGGTGGTCAGCCCGACCAGCACGCCGTCGGCGCGCAGCCCGGCCAGCGCGGCCAGCAGTTCCTGGTCCTCGAACAGGCCCGAGTCCAGGGTGGCCGAGTGCACCTGGTACAGCGCGATCCGGTCGCCCAGCTGGGCCCGGCTCTCGGCCAGCTGGGTGGTGAGCATGGCCAGCGAGTGTTCCTTGACCTCGTGCTGGTCCGCGTCCAGCTGCCAGTCGCCGACGTAGCGGTAGCCCCACTTCGAGCCGACCACCACATCCGGATGGTCGCGGGCGGTCAGCCACTGGCCCAGGAACTCCTCGGCCCGCCCGTAGGACCGGGCCACGTCCACGTAGCGGACCCCGGCCGCGTAGGCGCAGTCGAGCATGAGGAACGACTGGTCGCGCAGCCCGCCGATGCTGCGGTCGGGCAGGTCGCCGGTCCGGCCGGCGGTGATGTAGGCCGGGCGGCCGAGCGCGGCCAGGCCCAGCCCGATGCGGGTGACCAGCGGGCCGTCCGGGCCCAGGGTCGTGGTCGGGACCGGCATCATTCCTCCTCGGCGGTTGCATCGCGGCGGCGGGCGCCGTTGCGGGCGCCCCGGTAGCCGGGGTGCACCCCGGTGGTGAGCCCCTGCGCCTCGGCCAGCCGGGTGAGCAGGCCGTGCAGCACATCCTGCTCCTGGGGGCTGAGCCCGGTCATCAGGTCGGCCTCGTGCGCGCCGCCGATCCGGCCGAGCTCGGCCATGAACCGCTGGCCCTCCTCGGTCAGGTAGAGGGCATAGTGCCGCCGGTCGCCGGGGTTGCGTCGGCGTTCGATCAGTCCCCGCTCTTCCAGGCCGTCGACCAGCAGGACCAGGCGGCTGGGCGGGGTGCCGAGCTGCTGGGCGATGGCCTGCTGGCTCTGGCCCGGTGACCAGGCGACCAGGCGGAGCAGGCCGGCCTGGGCCGGGGTCAGGGACAGCTCGCCGATCCGCTGGGCGAACCGGTTGCCCGCGTGCGCCCCCAGCTGGGCCAGCAGGAACGAGTTCCCGGGCCCGCGTCCGGGCGGCCCGGCCGGCGGGCCCGGTTCCGCGCTGGTCCCGGAGCCCGGCGCCCGGCCGCCCGCCGGGGGAGTTTCCCGGCCGGGCCGGGAGTCACGCGCCTTGGTCGCCATAGCCCTCATAGTATTCGCTTGACAATCATACACATAGCATAACTATTCTAAGTATTAACGATTATCGAAGGTCACTAATGGGAGGACATGGTGAGTGACACCTCACGGCCAACGGAGCAATCGGCCGGACGCCGATCGGGCCCCCAGGGCGGTCCCCCGCTGCTGGCGCCCGCCCTGGCCTACGGGGCCCTGATGATCGCCGGGGTGATCCTGGCGGCGCGGGCCCCGCAGCCGTCGGCCACCGCCACCGACGTGCTGGCCTACGTGCGCGCCCACCACACCGAGCTGCAGGTGGCCGGCTTCCTGAGCTTCGGCGCCGCGGCTCCGCTGGCCATCTGGTCGGCCACCGTGTACCGCCGGTTGCGCACGCTGGGCATCACCGCTCCCGGCGCGGTCATCGCGCTGGCCGGGGGCCTGCTGTCGGCCGCCTCGCTGGCCCTGTCCGGGCTGATCGGCTGGACCAGCGCGCAGTCGGCCGCGGTGGCCACCCCGGCGCTGGCCAAGGCCCTGGCCGACCTGGGCTTCGCGGCCGGCTCGGCCGGGTTCGTGGTGCCGCTGGGGCTGCTGCTGGCCGGGGTCAGCGTGCCCGCGCTCATCCAGCGCCTGACGCCCCGGCCGTGGGCCTGGTTCGGCCTGGTGGTGGCGGCGGTGTCGGTGCTGTCCACGTTCACCCTGCTGACCAGCGCGCTCGACCCCACCCTGCCGGTGGGACGGTTCGGCAGCCTGATCTTCCTGGTCGCGGTCAGCCTGCTGCTGCCACGGTCCCGGCACGCGCGGCGCGACTCCGTCACCGCTGGCCCGGCCCGGACGGTGACGTCGTGACCGCCACCCGGCACGCGCTGCGCCGACCGCGACCGAGCCCGGATGGCCACGGCATCGGGTGGCGGTGATTCCGGGGGGCGGGAGAAAGAAATTCTCCCTACGCGGTGAGATTCGCTGGTTCCGGCGGTCTGTATGTGTGACGGCATCCGCCGTTCCCTGTGACCTGTCCGAGGTGAGGCCGCGTGCGCATCGAGTATCGGCTGCTGGACCGCGCCGTGAGGTACGCGCTGTCCGCGGCCGGCCATGCGACCCCGCGGCTGCTGCCCGCGGCCACGCCGTGCGCCGAATGGGACCTCGGGCGGCTCCTGGTGCACCTGGACGACTCACTGGACGCCCTGGCCGAGGGCCTGTCGGCCCGTTCGGTCGGGCCATGCCTCCCATGCTGTGGCGCGGAGGGCTCCGCGGGGGCGCCTTCCGCGCCAGGGGCCGGCCGCCGCAACGGTAACGGCGCTGACGACGATGGCGGCGGGCTGATCGCCGGGCTGGCCGCCCGGGCCGCGGTCCTGCTGACCGCCTGCGCCGAGGTCCCGGGCGGCCAGGAACCGGTGGCCGTGGGCGACCAGCTGCTGACCACCAGCGTGGTCGCGATCACCGGTGCCATCGAGGTCGCCGTGCACGGCTGGGACGTCTCGGTGAGCTGCGGCGACCATGAGCCGGTTCCGTCCCGGCTGGCCACCGAACTGCTGCCGTACGCGGCGCTGCTGGTGCCCCGGGACACCCGTCCCGGCCTGTTCGCCGACCCCGTCCCGGTCCCCCGGCGGACCAGCGCGGGTGACCGCCTGGTCGCGTTCCTGGGCCGCCAGCCGGCTGGGGTCATGAACCGGGCTCCGGGCACCCGGGCGGCGGGCTGAGCAGGCCGGGCCGGCCGGTTCGTGACGGTCAGCTGGCGCTGACGGGCTGGACGGCCCCGCTGGACTGGGCGACGAGGCGGTCGAAGTCCTCCGGCGGGGTGGTCTCGGCACCGAGGATGTGGCCGGTCAGCGTGCCGTGGTCGTCGCTGCCGCCGGTGCGGACCAGGCCGAGCCCGGCGGCCAGCACCCGCAGGCGGCCCCGCACGGCGGGCGGCTGGTCGGGGTGCCAGACCTCGAGGCCGGTCAGGCCGGCCGCGGCCATGCCCTCGATGACGTCGCCCCCCACCTCGTAGCCGTCGGAGCGCGGGTGGGCCAGCACGCTGACGCCGCCGGCCGCGCGGACCAGGGCGATGGCGCCGGCCGGCTCCAGCGCGTACTTGTCCTCGTAGGCGCGGCCCCCGTCGCCGATCCAGTCGGCGGTGAAGGCGTCGGCGGGCGTCCTGATCGTGCCGGTGTCGGCCAGGGCCCGGGCGAGGTGCGGCCGGCCGACCACGCCGTCCCCGGCGATCGCCGCCACCTGCTCCCAGGTCACCCCGGTACCGAGGGCGGCCAGCTTGTCCACCATGACCCGGGACCGGCGGACGCGGTCGTCGCGGATGCTCGCCACTGCCTCGGCCAGGGCCGGATAGGCCGGGTCGAACAGGTAGGCCAGCAGGTGCAGGCTCTGGCCACCCTGGGTGCAGGACAGCTCCATGCCAGGGACCAGGGTCAGGCCCGGCGGCAGCGCGGCCCGGGCTTCGGCGTGGCCGGCCACGGTGTCGTGATCGGTCAGGGCCACCACGTCCAGGCCGCGGGCCCGGGCGCGGGCCATCACCTCGGCCGGCCGGTCGGTCCCGTCCGAGGCGCTGCTGTGCGTGTGCAGGTCGATGCGCACCCGGCCATCCAATCACCGACCGGGAAGGCCCGGGGCTCACACTGGGGGCCCATTGGGCCACGCGGGCGCAGCCCGCGTAGGGGGTCTGGGGGGCTTCGCCCCCGGGGCTAACACGGGCGGCAGGCACGGTGCCTGCCGCCCGTCAGGTGGCCGGTGACTCTAGCTGTCAACCAGGACTTGCCCGCTTACTTGAGGGCGCCGAGGTCGAAGCCCCACTCCTGGTTGTCGAACACGGTGCCGTTGGAGTAGGTGTTCTCGGGCTGGACGTTCAGCACCGGGCGCGGCAGGTCGGTCGGGTTGCCGGCCGGGTAGTTCAGCACCTCCGGGTTGGAGAAGCTGTTGGTCGCGCCGTTGATGAGCGGCTCGTCGTACCCGGAGAAGCTGTGGTTGTCCCGGGTGTACTTGGCGTCCCGGTCCACGGCCCAGAGCGAGTTGGAGTACGCGCCACAAGCCTCCAGGCGCACCTTGTAACCCGGCTTCGGCGCCTCACCCGGCCAGGTGGACAGGCAGAAGCCGGAGTTGACGCCGTACGGCGAGTACTGGAACTGGAAGGCCGGGTCGTTGCCGTAGGTCTTGTCGAACGCCGCGCTGACCAGGCCGTAGTTCTTGTAGAAGCTGTCGACGGTGCCGTTGTACTTGAAGGTGAAGTCCAGGGCCGGGTCGCTGTTGGAGCCCTGGAACAGGATGCTCTCCTGGCCCGCCTTGGCCTTCTGCTGGTACACGTCCACGTAGTAGTGCGGGCCGTACTTCTGCGGGTACAGGCTGATGCAGCGGTTCCCGCAGGGCGGGGTCGCCGCCGACGCCGTGAGCGTGCCGACCACGCCAAGGCCACCGCCGACCATCGCGAACGTAGCGGCGCCGGCCGCGAGCTTTGCCTTGAACGACATTCGGGTTCCTCCCATGGAACGACAGCCGTGCTTCGGGCACGGGGAAAAGGGGGACCACCCCCCAGCAGCAGTCAGCAATCGGTAGTCATCTGAATCCGGAGAGTGCTGACACCTGCTCGTGAGTGGCCCGCGACGAGGCGGAAGCGAAAAGGAACCCAGCCGGGCCGGACCGCGGTCCGGCCGGGTCAGGCCGGTCCGGGCCGGGCTTGAGCAGACCTGGTCAGGCGTTCACCACGAGAACAGGCTCAGCCGGTGAGGCCGCGGCGGCGAGAGCCGTCGGGCCTGGTGATGCGCGGTCGCGAGGTGCTCGGCGACGCGTTACGCAAGTGACGCTTTTTCGGTACCAGCGCCGCCGCCGCGGGATGTGCGGCATTGCTACTGTTTGCCACGATCTCCGTCCTCCTGTGCAGGGCGAGATTGAAGGCCCTGTCCGGTGAATTGCGGTCACCGGACAGGGCCGCTTTATTGCGGCCATCGAGACGTCGGCCGCTCATTTGATCGGCTCATATTGTGTCTCGTACTAGCAAGACGCAGCAGAGCGTGATCAGGTTGACACACTTGAACGTTTTAGCTGTCCGTGATCGAATTTTAGGTTGTTCGTATCTGAGGACTTACCGAGTGTATCCATGGCAGACCGTCAGGCAACCGTCCGCAATCGAACCGTGACCTGCTTTCACCATCTTGTCCTGCGAAAACTCCGTTTTGTGCGACAGCTTGGACGGGAATGCCGCAACCTGGACAGAGAACCGCAAGCCAGTCACATTTAGTTACTGAAACCGGGACATACGGGCGGCACGGGACGCTGATAAGGAGCCCGGGGTGGCCGAATTAGCGGTCGGGATATGACCCCGAGCACGCGAACGACAAACCGCCAGCAAAGGGCATTACGGAAATTAAGATCACGCGGAAGGATTCGTTTCAGCCGATGTCTTCACGTCGGATTCCATGCGTCGGCGCCATCATCCGGGACCAGGCCGGCCGCCTGCTGCTCATCCAGCGCGGCCACGACCCCGAGGCGGGCCGCTGGTCGCTGCCGGGAGGCCGGATCGAGCCCGGCGAGACCGACGCCCAGGCCCTGGTCCGGGAGATGCGGGAGGAGACCGGCCTCACCGTCGAGCCCGGCCCGCTGGTCGGAGCGGCCGAACGCCCCGGACCGGCCGGCACCGTGCTCGACATCCGCGACTACGCGGCCGCCGTCACCGGCGGGACCCTGCGCGCGGGCGACGACGCCGCCGACGCTCGCTGGGTGCCACCGGCCGACGTGCCGGACTGGCCACTGACCACGGGCCTGGCCGAGACCCTGCGCTCCTGGGGTGTGCTCTAGGAGCCGGCGGGCGGGGTGAACGACTCCTGGCGTTCCAGGCCCGCGGCTCTGCCCTTGAGCGCGACGCGGAGGGCCATCTTGCGCATGGCCTCGTCGATCATCTCGTCGTTCAGCATCACGGCCCCGCGCTGGTCGACGGTGGTGGCGTGGTCGTAGGCGTCGAGGACCAGCTCGGCCCGGTCGTAGTCGGCCTGGCCGGGGGTGAACGTCTCGTTGGCCGCGGCGACCTGGTCCGGGTGCAGCACCCACTTGCCGTCGAAGCCCAGGGCGGCCACGCTCCCGGCCGCGCGGCGGAAGCCGTCGACGTCGCGCACCTTGACGTACGGGCCGTCGATGGCCTGCAGGCCGTGGGCGCGGGCGGCGATCAGGATCCGCATCAGCGGGTAGTAGAAGGCATCGCCCGCGTACCCGCTGTCGGCCTGGCCCACGGTCAGCGACGGCATGCCGATGCTGGCCATGAAGTCGGCGGGCCCGAAGACCAGGGACTCCAGCCGGCCCGAGGCGGCCGCGATAGCCTCCACCGCGGCCAGGCCCTGCGCGTCCTCGATCTGGGCGTCGATCCCGATCGGGTCGCCGTCCCGGCCGGTGGCCCGTTCGGCCTGGGTGAGCAGCAGGTCGAGCCAGACGAGGTGACCCGGGTCGGTGACCTTCGGCAAAATAATGACGTCGAGGGCGGCACCGGCCCCCTCGACCAGGGCCACCACGTCCTGGTAGGCCCACGGGGTGGTGGCGTCGTTGACGCGGACGGCCCGGATGCCGGCGCGCCACGACCCCGAGGTCAGCGCGGCCACCGCGTTGCGGCGGGCGTCGTCCTTGGCCGCCGGGGCCACCGCGTCCTCCAGGTCCAGGAACACCTCGTCGACCGGGAGGTCCCGGGCCTTGGCGATGAAGCGCTCGCTGCTGGCGGGGACGGAAAGGCACGACCGGCGCGGCCGGTACCTGTCTGCCATGGCACGTCCTTTCCCGTGGCCGAAGAGCCTCAGCCGGGAGCCTAGAACCCGGGCCGGCCGCTGGTGGCGCCGGGGACGGTCAAACAGTGGGTGAGCGGCACGTGAACTTATCGCCGCGGCGGGGCCCCGGAGCTCAGTTCGCGACATCTGCCCGCTTATTCTTCCCAATACCTATGCGACGTCATCCCGCCCGGACCGCCGTCTGGTTCACCATCGGCGCTCTGGCCACGCTGCCCCTGGCGGCGTGCGGCAGCAGTTCCGGACCTTCATCTGCCCCGGCCGGCCAGATCAGCATCTCCACCGGCGGCTGCGGCGGCAGCTGGCACCTGGACGCTCCGGGCTGGCATACCTTCCAGATCCACAACGCGGCCTCCGACGCGGCCGAGGTGGAGCTGATCAACCCCCGCACCGGCGCCGTCTACGAGGGGATCGAGAACCTCGGAGCGGGCACCACCGACCCGATGCGGGTCAACGTCGGCTCCGGTTCGTACGCGTTCCGGTGCATGATCGAGGACACCGACGCGATCACCGGGCCGGCCGAGAAGGTCCCCGGGCACAGCGCCGGGGCGACCGCGATCCTGCCGGTCACCAACAACAACCTGCTCGCCCCGGCGGCCGAGTACCACAAGTACGTCACCACCGGCCTGGTCACGCTGGCCAGCCAGGTGAAGACCCTGAACCAGGCCGTCCAGAGCGGGAATCTGGCCACGGCGCGGTTGGCCTGGCTGCCCGCGCACCTGACCTACGAGCGGCTGGGCGCGGCCTACGACTCGTTCGGCGATTTCGACGGCGAGATCGACGGCCGGGCCGACGGGCTGGCCGGCGGGGTCAGCTCCCCGGACTGGACCGGCTTCTACCGGCTGGAGTACGGCCTGTGGCACGGGCAGAGCGCGGCCGGCCTGAAGAAACTGTCGGCCCAGCTGGTGCACGACGTGGGCGCGCTGCAGAAGTCCTGGCCCAGCTCGCAGATCGATCTGCTGACCATGGGCCTGCGCACCCACGAGATCCTCGAGAACGCGCTCCAGTTCCAGGTCAGCGGGCACGACGACTACGGCAGCGGCACCACGCTGGCGACCACCGAGGCCAACATCACCGGCACCAAGGTGCTGCTGACCGAGCTGCACCCGATCCTGGTCAAGCGCGACCCGGACCTGCCCGCCGTCTACACCTGGCTGAACCGGCTGCAAAAGCTGATCGACGCCACCCACGCCAGCCAGGGCTGGACGGCGGTGAGCAAGCTGTCCACCAGCAGCCGGCAGGACATCGACGCCGCGGCCAGCCAGGCGCTGGTGGAACTGGCCCCGATCGCCGTCATCACCGAACCGCGGAGACAGTAGATGCCTGAGGACCACGAGCAGCGCGAGTCTTCTGTGACTCCTGAGGCTCCAGAGGGTTCTGGGGTGTCGGAGGGTTCTGGGGTGTCGGAGGGTTCTGGGGTGTCAGAGGGTTCGGCGCGTCCCGGGGAGGGGGGGCCGGGGCGGCGGTCGTTCCTGCGCGGGGCGCTCGGGGCCGGGGTCGGTGCCGGGGTGGCCGGGGCCGCCCTGGGCGCGGCCGGCGGCTACGCCTACCGCGCGTCCCAGCCCACGCCCAAGGCCCAGGTGGCCGCGGACCGGGCCGCGACCGGGCGGCTGCCCGCGGTGCCGTTCCACGGCCGCTACCAGGCCGGGATCCTGCCCGGCACGCAGCCCGCGACCACGGTCGTGTCGTTCAGCGCCACCGCCGCGGGGCGCGGCGAGCTCACCGACCTGATGCGGGCCCTGACCGCCCGGGCCCGGTTCCTGACCAGCGGCGGCCCGCCGGCCCCGACCGGGATCGGGGCGCCGCCGTCGGACTCGGGCACGCTCGGCCCCTCCGTGGTGCCGGACGGGCTGACCGTCACCGTGGGCGTGGGGTCCACGCTGTTCGACGACCGCTACGGGCTGGCCGGCCGCAAGCCCGGCAAGCTGACCCCGATGCGCACGTTCCCCGACGACGCCCTGGACCCGGCCCAGTGCGGCGGCGACCTGGTGGTGCAGCTCAGCGCCGGGCACACCGATACCGTGCTGCACGCGCTGCGGGACATCACCCGGCACACCCGGGGTGCCATGCAGATCTCCTGGCGGATGGACGGCTACACCAGCCCGGCCCGCCCGTCCGGCACGGTGCCGCGCAACCACTTCGGGTTCATGGACGGCATCTCCAACCCGGCCGCCACCGACGCGGCCACGATGAAGCGCCTGGTGTGGGTGGACTCCAGCACCAAGGGCGAGCCGTCCTGGGCCGCCGGGGGCAGCTACTTCGTGGTCCGGCTGATCCGGATGCTGACCGAGTTCTGGGACCGGGTCTCGATCAGCGAGCAGGAGCAGATGATCGGCCGCCGGCGCCCGTCCGGGTACCCGCTGGACGGCACCTCGATCCACGCCACCCCCAACTTCGCCCTCGACCCCAACGGCGGGGCGATCCCGCTCACCGCGCACCTGCGGCTGGCCAACCCGCGCACGCCGCAGAGCGCGGACAGCCGGATCCTGCGCCGGGCCTACAACTACGACCGGGGCATCGACAGCGTGGGCAACCTGGACATGGGGCTGCTGTTCACCTGTTTCCAGCAGGACCTCAAGCGCCAGTTCGAGGCGGTGCAGACCCGGCTGATCGGTGAGCCCATGGTCGACTACATCACCCCGTTCGGCGGCGGCTACTTCTTCGCCCTGGCCGGGGTGGCCGACGAACGCGACCACTTCGGCCGCACCCTGCTGGCCTGAGACTCGCGGCTGACGTGCGTTTCTGCCAATTCTTGTCCGCGCGTTTGCTTTCCCGTCACAGTTGCTTCGCTGCCGCATCATCCGGTTTCGAGAGATTTTGTCCGTTGCGCGCTGTCCGCGCGATCAGTCTGCTCATTCAGGGAGAAGAGGGACATATGGGCGACAGCCCAATGACACCGGCGGCCGCCGCCGGCCGGCCGCGGAGGAAACTCCGCCCCGTCATCACCGTCGCCGCCGCGACCGTGCTGGGCGCCTCGGCGGCCGTCGGCGCCACCGTGGCCAGTGCCAGCACCGGGCACTCCGACGCGGCATCCACCCCAGCCAAGGCCTCGGCCAGCGCGTACAAGATCGTCGCGCCGGCGTCGAGCCCGATCAAGCACGTGGTGGTGCTGTTCGACGAGAACGTGTCGTTCGACCACTACTTCGGGACCTACCCGAACGCGGCCAACACCGACGGCACCAAGTTCAGCGCCAAGCCTGGCACGCCGAAGGTGAACGGGCTGTCCAGCTCGCTGCTGAACCACAACCCGAACAGCTACAACCCCCAGCGGCTGACCCACTCCGAGGCGCTGACCTGCGACCAGAACCACGGGTACACGCCGGAGCAGCAGGCGTTCGACGGCGGCAAGATGGACAAGTTCGTCCAGTTCACCGAGACCGACACCTGCACCGGCGAGTTCGGCGAGCCGGGCCTGGTCATGGACTACTACGACGGCAACACGGTCACCGGGCTGTGGAACTACGCCCAGAACTACGCCATGAGCGACAACAACTACGACACCAACTTCGGCCCGTCGACTCCCGGCGCGATCAACGTGATCTCGGGTAACGACGGCGCCGCCTACGCGGTCAACCCGACCACCGGGGCCAAGACCACCGACGCCGGCACGGTCAGCGCGCTGAACAGCCAGGGCCTGGGCACCATCTACGGTGACCTGGACCCGGCCTACGACAACTGCTCGGACAGCAGCCACACCGCCACCAGCCCGGTGGGCGTGGAGACCGGCAAGAACATCGGTGACCTGCTGAACACCAAGCACGTGACCTGGGGCTGGTTCCAGGGCGGCTTCGCGCCGACCAGCACCAACAGCGCGGGCTACGCGGTCTGCGGCGCCCAGCACGAGAACATCGGCGGCGCCGAGGTGTCGGACTACTCGCCGCACCACAACCCGTTCGAGTACTACAAGTCGACGGCCAACCCCAAGCACCTGGCGCCGTCGTCCGAGGCCATGATCGGCCAGACCGACCGGGCCAACCACGAGTACGACCTGTCGGACTTCTACACCACGCTGAAGGACGGCAACATGCCGGCCGTCAGCTACCTGAAGGCCGCTGAGTACCAGGACGCGCACCCCGGCTACTCGGACCCGATCGACGAGCAGAACTTCATCGTCAACACGGTCAACAAGATCGAGGAGTCGAAGTTCTGGAAGTCCACCGCGATCGTCGTCACCTACGACGACTCCGACGGCTGGTACGACCACGTGAACTCGCCGCGGCCCAACGGCTCGCACGACAGCACCACCGACCAGGTGGTGTGCACCTCGGTGCCGACCCGGCTGGGCTCGTTCCAGGACCGCTGCGGTTACGGCCCGCGCCTGCCGCTGGTGGTCATCTCGCCCTACACCAAGTCCAACTACGTCAGCCACAACCTGACCGACCAGTCCTCGGTGACCAGCTTCATCGAGAACAACTGGCTGCGCGGCCAGCGGATCGGCCACGGTTCATTCGACGTGATCGCCGGTAACCTGGCCGGCCGCGGAGGCGTGCTGGACTTCCAGACCCGGCCGCACTTCAAGCCGGTCATCCTCAACCCCAGCACCGGCGCGGTCGTCAGCAAGTACTAGGGCGGCCGACCAGAACCACGAAGCCGCGGTGGCCGGAGCAGCAGGCGCCGGCCCCCCCGGTGGCTTTTCCGCCGGTATCCGGCCACCCCTTGTTTCGCCCGGCTGGCCGAGGGTTCGTAGCATGAGGGCATGACGTCCCCCACCATGTCCTCGCCAACGGCCGAGCAGGTGACCCGCGCGCTCGCGAGCGTGAACGACCCGGAGATCCACCGGCCGATCACAGATCTCGGCATGGTCAAGAACATCGAGATCTCGCCGGACGGCACCGTCCGTGTCGACGTGTACCTCACCGTGGCCGGCTGCCCGCTGCGCGACACCATCACCCGCGACGTCACCGCGGCCGTGAGCGCGCTGGAGGGGGTGTCGCGGGTCCGGGTCGAGCTGGACGTGATGAGCGAGGAGCAGCGCAAGGCGCTGCAGACCCAGCTGCGCGGCGGCCAGCCCGCGCCGGAGATCCCGTTCTCCCAGCCCACCTCGCTGACCCGGGTGTTCGCGGTGGCCAGCGGCAAGGGCGGGGTCGGCAAGTCCTCGGTCACCGTGAACCTGGCCGCGTCCCTGGCCGCGTCCGGCCTGTCGGTGGGCCTGGCCGACGTCGACATCTACGGGCACTCGGTGCCGCGGATGATGGGCGTGACCGGGCGGCCGACCCAGGTCGAGAAGATGATCATGCCGCCGTCGGCGCACGGGGTGAGGGTCATCTCGATCGCGATGTTCAAGGAAGGCAACACCCCGGTGGTGTGGCGGGGGCCCATGCTGCACCGGGCCCTGCAGCAGTTCATGACCGACGTGTACTGGGGCGACCTGGACGTCCTGCTGCTGGACCTGCCGCCCGGCACCGGCGACATGGCCATCTCCGTGGGTCAGCTGCTGCCCAACGCCGAGCTGCTGGTGGTGACCACGCCGCAGCTGGCCGCGGCCGAGGTCGCCGAGCGGGCCGGGGCGGTGGCCACCCAGACCCACCAGCGCATCGCCGGGGTCATCGAGAACATGTCGTACCTGGTCTGCCCGCACTGCGGGGAGCGCCAGGATGTCTTCGGCTCCGGCGGCGGCGAGACCGTGGCCGGCGCGCTGACCCGGATCACCGGTACGCCGGTGTCACTGCTGGGCCAGGTGCCGATCGACGTCCGCCTGCGCCAGGGCGGCGACGAGGGCATGCCGCTGGTGCTCAGCGCCCCGGACGCCCCGGCCGCCCAGGAACTGCGCAAGGTCGCCGAAGCCCTCGGCACCCGCGCCCGCGGCCTGGCCGGCCGCAGCCTGAGCATCTCTCCCCGATAGCCAGTTTGACCCCAGCCACCGTGGGCTACGTCGAGCCGGTCTAACCAGCCCAGCGAACAGGGCCGAACGCAGGCCCCGGGCCCGGGCCTCACCGTGGCCCCCCCGGCCATAGCCCCCTGCTGGCTGAGCGTCCTTATGTACGCACTGATCCCTTTGCTGACCCTCTGGTGGACGCAAAGGGATCAATGCGTACATTGCCGTGACCGGCCAGACGTAACCACAGATCTCCGTGCCCCGCCAGCCACACCAGGCCCGGCCCAGGTGGCGAGTTGGCCACCCGGCGCAGCGCCCCGGGCCGTCCCCACCGCCCGCAAGCCCAGGCCACCCACAGCCCAGGCACGATCGAATCAGCCTCAGTGGCATTGGGGCCCAGGGGCCATCCCCCTGGACGAGCGCGCCGGATGAGCGGACCGGTACCGGAGCGGGAACCGGAGTACGGCCGGTGCTGGCCGGTCACCGTAAATGATCAAATCTAGCCGGAGTGACCGGGTAACACGGTGGCTTCGACGAGGGCGCCGACGAGGTCACCGGACTGGTTCAGCAGCGTCTCCATCCGGGCGGGGGGCGGTCGGCCCACAGGCCGATGGAGCCGAGGAGGATGGCGCAGCGACCGGTGCCGGTGATCAGGTCGAGCCACGGCCGGGCCTGGGCGCACTCCCCGGCCCACACGAGCGCCCCGTCCGGGGCGGTGAGCCGGGCCGAGCGGTCGGCTGACAGCTCGAGCCGCCAGCCCGGGGCCAGAACGAGCGGCTCAGCCAGGTCGATCGTGCTCGGGCCGGCCGGGGGCGTCGCGGTGACCGGGGTCAGGCCCCGGCTCAGCAGGCCGGAGACGAAGCGGTCCACGCCTTCGCCGGGTTCGCGCCCGGCCCGGTCGGGCGACCGGTCGAGGATCAGCAGCGGCAGCGGGCGGTCCGGGCTGAGCAGCGTGTCGTTCAGGGCCCGCAGGCCGACGGCGGTGCCCGAAGCCATGAGCGGTGCCCGCTCGGCCGTCAGGTGGCTTCCATGTCGAAGGGGGGCTCCTCGCCGGGGAGCAGGGCCGACGAGGAACCGGCGGCCGTGCTGGCGGTGGCTGCGGCGGTGCCGTTGCCGTTCAGGTCCATCTCGCTGAGCAGGTGCTTCTGCACGAAGTGACGCGGGTTGAGGTCCTCGATCTCGAAGTCGGCGAACTCCGGGCCCAGGCCCTCGCGCAGGTCGTTCTTGGCGCCCTCGGCGATCTTGCGCAGCTCGCGCAGGCCCTGGCCGGCCTTGGCCGCCATCTTGGGCAGCTCGTGCGGCCCGAAGATCACCAGCGCAATCACGGCCAGCACCAGGATCTTCCACACCGACAGATCAAACACCGGGGCTCTCCATAACTGCTCATGAGCGGGGACGGTTCTCGTCCCGCAGTCCACTCTAAACCGTCGGGTGGACTGACGGGCAGAGGTGATCCGACGGGCAGGGAACGGAAAATAGTCGCGGGATCAACGGAACGGGTTGGCCATGGTGGCCATCCGGCCGAACCCCCGGGACAGACGACCCCAGAAACCGCGTGGCGGATCGTAGGGCAGCGTCACGAGCGCCTGGTCCAGGGTGGCCCGGGGGGCGTCGGCCATGACCGTGAACACGAAGCCCCGACCGGCCCAGGTGACGCTGCGCTGGTCGGGCTGGCCCGCGTACACGGTCCGGTCGTCCAGGGTGATCTTCTGGTAGCCGGTCAGCTTCGGGGCCAGGTCGCCCCGCTGCATGAACACCGACACCACGTACAGCCCGTCGGAGTAGCACAGGTCGAGCACGGGCCCGGAGCGGGTGGTGGCCACGTCCGCCTCGAACAGGGCCAGCTGGCCGGGCAGCGAGTTCGGCACGGGCCAGCCGTGGCCCCGCATCTGGACCACGTCGACCGCGGTGAGCTGCTGGGCGGTGGTGGCGGGCACGGTGCCGGGCGGCTTCACGGCGGCGGGGCCCAGGGCGAGGTCGATGAAGGCGTCCTCGCCGATCAGGTGGGAGCCGGTGTCGAACACCTCGCGGCGCAGCGGCAGCTTGGTCGCGGCGTCCAGCCAGAACCGGGCGGCCAGGGTGCCGTCCTCACGGACCGCCTCCACCATCAGGGCCGGCCGGCTGTCGGCCGAGGCCGAGCCGGTGTAGGCCAGGTCGTAGTGGCTGCCGAGCAGGGCCACCAGCTGGCCGGTGACCCCCAGCACGCCCTCCGGGGTCTGGCTGTCGGGGTCGTCGGACATGCTCTCCGCCTGGGCCACGCTGGCCGCCCCGGCCGGGGTGGCCTGGACCAGGGTGTCGCCGCCGCTGCGGTGCCAGACGTTGGCCACCAGCGTGCTGTTCTGGCCGTTCACGCCGGTGGCCGACACCATCTCGACGCCGTGGTAGGAGACGTTGGACCCGGCCCGGGCGGCCTGTTCGAGCAGTTGCAGGCCGGGGCCGCCGTCCTGGGGGGCGGCCGGCTTGAGGTCGGGTGGCGGCGGGACGGCCGCGGCCCTGGCGTCGGCGACGTACCGCACGGCCTGGTGCCGGTCGCCGCCCATCAGCAGCAGGCACGGCGCGGCCAGCAGCGCCAGCGCGGCCAGCGCGACCGGCCAGCGGCCCAGGGGGAGGCGCCGGAGACGGGGCGGACGGGCCCAGGTCACGGGAGCGCGGTGGAGCCGGAGAAACCGGGACTGGGGGCCCTGGCCGAGCCGCCCGACGGGACCTGGCCGGTGGTGATGGCATGCTGCACGCTGTACAGCTGGACCGGCGGGGTGACCCGCGGGCCCGGGTCGTCGTCGGCACCGCCCATGGTGAAGGCGGTCACGCTGAGCCCGGCGAAGACGCACGACACGACGCCCAGGGCCAGGTAGCGGCCACGGTGCCGCCGCTGGCCGGGCCGGGCCGGGCCGGGGGCCGCCGCCGGGCCGGTCCCGGCCGGGGGCACGGTCCGGAAGCCCGGCCGCATGCGCGCGGTCAGCCGGCGGGCCCGCCGGCGCGGCGGGACCGGGGCCCCGGGCTCGGCGATCCTGACCAGCCGGGCGGCCAGCCCGTCGTCCGGGGCGACGTCGGCCAGGTCGCGCACGCGCTGCTTCAGCGCCCGCAGCTCGTGGGCCTCAGCCCGGCAGGTCGCGCACCGGGCCAGGTGCGCGTGCACCCGGTCGCTCTCCTCGGCGCTGAGCTCGCCGTCCACCAGCGCCGACAGCCGGTTACCGAGGTGGCTCATGAGGAGGGCTCCGGCCGCTCGGGCCGGCCGGGGCGGCTGGCCGGGGCGGCCCGGTCCGCGCCGGGGTGGCGGGGGCGGCGATGCTCCAGGGCGGCCCGCAGCTGGGCCCGGCCGCGGTGGATGCGGCTGCGCACGGTGCCGATCTTGACCCCCAGGGTGGCCGCGATCTCCTCGTAGGACAGGCCTTCGATGTCGCAGAGGACCACGGCGGCGCGGTACTCGGGGGCGAGGTCCTTCAGCGCGGTCTGGATGTCGCCGTCCAGGTGGCGGTCGTCGAACGCCTCGGCCGGGGTCGGGTCGCCGCCGGACACGCGGCCCTCGACGTCCTGGCCGAGGTTCTCGAACCGGATCCGCTGGCGGCGCCGGGCCAGGTCCAGGAACAGGTTGGTGGTGATCCGGTGCAGCCAGCCTTCGAACGTGCCCGGGGTGTAGCTGCCCAGCGAGCGGAACACCCGGACGAAGACCTCCTGGGTCAGGTCCTCGGCGTCGTGCGGGTTACCGGTCAGCCGGTAGGCCAGGCGGTAGACCCGGGCCGAGTGGGTGCGGACGACATCGTCCCAGCTGGGCACGGCCCACTCCGAAGCCGGAGTGGGACGCGGACCCGCCTCGTCCACGGCGATCTCCCTGGTCTCGTCCCGCACTGTCGTCAGAACCATCGTGCCCGCGATTCATCGTTCGTACCACTGGCCCGGCCAAGGTCACGAACCGGGCCGCGACCGCTGTTCGGGCCGCGGAAAAGAGGCGCTTACCTGCCGAATTAGCTAACGGTTCAGCCGGCCGAATTGGTTCCCGGCGTAGGCGGCCGGGCGCTAGGCTCCCTGTGCGGCTGTTTTCTGCCCGGGGAGGAAGTCATCGCGAGCGTACACGCGGCCCTCGGCTACGCGGACGGGTACCTGCCGGAGGACGAACCGCTGCTCGAGGCGCGGGCCAGTGCCGAGGATCTGGGCGGCAGCGAGCCGGTGCGGCCGGCCAGCGGGGCCGCGCTGCGGTTCCTGGCCGCGGCCATCGACGCCCGCACCGTGGTCGAGATCGGCACCGGCTGTGGTTCCTCCGGCATCTGGCTGCTCCGCGGCATGCGCCCGGACGGCGTGCTGACCAGTGTGGACGTGGAGCCGGAGTGCCAGCGGATGGCCCGCAAGGCGTTCGCCCAGGCCGGGTTCGTGGCCAACCGGTACCGGCTGATCCTGGGCCGGGTCCTGGACGTGCTGCCCCGGCTGTCCGACGGCGCCTACGACATGGTGTTCTGTGACGCGGATCCCCGGGAGTACCCGGACTACCTGGAGGCCGCGCTCCGGCTGCTGCGGGTGGGCGGCATCGTGGCCTTCGACGACGTGGTCATCCCCCCGGAGCTGGCCGGCCTGGAGCCCGCGGAGGCGGCCGACGTCGAGGTCTCCTCCCCCACCGGCTGGGGTGGCCCCGACTCGCCCCAGGCCCGCGAGGTGGCCGAGGTGCTCCGGGCCGACGATCGCCTGATCCCCCTGTTCATCCCGGTCGGCGAGGGCCTGATCGCCGCGGTCAAGCGCACCTGAGATCACGCCGGACGGCCAGGCGGCCGGGTGTCCGGTCAGGACGCGGCGGGCGCCAGCCAGTGCAGCAGGAGGCGGGTGCCGAAGCCGGTGCCGCCCTTGGTCAGCTCGCCGTCGTCGGAGGCGGAGCGGGCGGCGCCGGCGATGTCCAGGTGGGCCCAGCGGCGGCCGCCGGTGAACTCGCGCAGGAACAGGGCGGCCACGATCGAGCCGGCCTGGCCGTTGGTGGCGCCGTTCACGCGGCTGGGCACGTGGGCCAGGTCGGCCGTGACCGACGTGAGCGCGCTGGTGTAGTCCTCCGGCAGCGGCATCCGCCACAGCCGCTCACCGGTGGCCTGACCGGCCGCGCGCAGGGCCGCGGCCAGGTCGTCGTCGCTGCTGTACAGGGCCCCGATCTGGCCGCCGAGCGCGATCCGGACCGCGCCGGTCAGGGTGGCCAGGTCCACGGTGGTGCCGGCGTCGAGGGTGGCCGCGTAGCCGAGCAGGTCGGCCAGGACCAGGCGGCCCTCGGCGTCGGTGTTGAGGACCTCGATGGTCCGGCCCCCGTAGCTGGTGATCACGTCGCCGGGCCGCATGGCCGAGCCCGAGGGCAGGTTCTCGGCCGCGGCGACCAGGCCGGTGACCCGGATCGGGGCGTCCAGGGCGGCCAGCGCGGACAGCACCCCGATCACCGCGGCCGCGCCGGCCATGTCGGTCTTCATCTGCTTCATGGCCTCGTTCGGCTTGAGCGAGAGGCCGCCGCTGTCGAACGTGATGCCCTTGCCGGCCAGCACCACGTGGTCGCGGGCCCCGCCAGGGGCACTGGCCGGGGCGTAGCTGAGCTCGATCATCCGCGGCGGGTGCGCGGACCCGGCTCCCACGGCCAGGATGCCGCCGAACCCCTCGGCGGCCAGGTCGCCCTCGTCCCTGATCCGGACCTGGAGCCCGGACCGGGCGGCCGCGGCGGCGGCCTGCCGGGCCAGCCAGGCCGGGGTCTTGACGCCGGACGGCGTGTTGACCAGGTCCCGGGCCAGCGAGACGGCGGCCGCGACCACCGGGGACCGAGACGGCCTGGCTGTGGCCGGGCCGGCCCCGGACGCCCGAGCCGCGGCCTCGTCCCAGCCGGACGCGGGCCGCAGCAGGCGCACAGTGCGAGTTTTTTCGACCTCCGTGGAATCCTCACGGTCGCGGGAGCGCAGGGAATACTGATAACCCCCGAGCAGGACGCCTTCCACGAACGGATCCGGGCCGGTGCCGGCCGGGAGCGCCGCCAGCGCGGTGGTCCCGGCCCCCACCTGGCGGGCCAGCGCGGCGCCGGCCCGGCGCAGGTCGGCGGGGCTGCCGTCGCCCACGCCGAGCAGGATCAGGCGGCGCACGCCGTCCGCGGTCCGCGCCGCGACCCGGACGGTCTCGCCGGGCTTGCCGGACAGGTCGAACGCGGTGACCGCCTCGGGCACGCTCAGGCCGATGGCCGTGGCCAGTGCGCTGGTGCCTGTACCGGTGACCTCGGCCCAGCCGTCGCCCGGGGGTGGGCCGCCACCTTCGGTATCGCCGCTCCCGGGGTCGTCGTCGCCCGGCCCGGGGTCGCGGAACGCGCGCAGCGGCGACCGCCGGACCGGGACCGCGATCAGGGCCGCCTCGGCCGTCCCGCCCGGGGCGATCAGGACCTCATCGAGGCCCTGCGGCCCGGTCGCGGGCGACGGGGTGACTTCGATATCGACCGGCAACGGTCAGGTGGGAACGACCATTTTCAGGGCATCGCCTAGCGAGGCAGCCTCGTCAGCGGACAGCTCGACAACCAGCCGGCCACCACCTTCGAGGGGCACGCGCATGACGATGCCACGTCCCTCCTTGGTGACCTCAAGCGGACCGTCACCCGTCCGCGGCTTCATCGCCGCCATCCTGCACCCCTTCTCCTAGGATCCGCCGGACTCTTCTTACTTCCGCACACCCCGCGGTCCCAGCGCCAGCGGCGGAACCGGCCAGTCTCAACCGTCTTTGTCAGTCGCCCTATTATCCCGTGTTCGGACGCAGAATGGTAATGATCGCGTTCGGGCGAGGCGTCTGGGGTGCTGCGACACCGGGATTCCCCGGTGCCCGGTCCCGGCCGGCCATGACCATCCGGGAGGACGACGATGACCGACACCGTGCTCTATGAGACGGCGGGCGATGTGGCCGTGATCCGTCTCAACCGGCCCAAGGCGCTTAACGCGCTGACCGCCGAGATGAATGTCGGGTTGCTGGAGGCGCTCCGGCGAGCGGCCGGGGAGCCGGTCCGGGCCGTGCTCCTGACCGGTAACGGCAGGGGTTTTTGCGCAGGTCAGGACCTTGTTGAGCACGCCGGAAAGCTCGAGTCGGGGTCGCCCGCGCTGAACACCGTGCAGGAGCACTACAACCCGATCGTGATGGAAATCGCCACCATGCCCAAGCCTGTCGTGGCCGGAGTGAATGGTGTGGCGGCTGGGGCCGGCGCGGGCCTGGCCCTGGCCTGCGACTTCCGGATCGCGGCCGCGGGCGCCACCCTGGTCATGTCGTTCTCGGCGGTCGGATTGGGCCCGGACACCGGCGTGTCGTGGACGCTGTCCCGGCTGGCCGGGCCGGCCACGGCGGCCGAACTGCTGATGCTGGCCGAGCCGGTGCCGGCCGAGCGGGCGCTGGGACTCGGGTTGCTGACTTCGGTCGTGCCGGACGACGAGCTGTCTGAGAACGCCCTTGACCTGACCCGCCGTCTGGCCGCCGGCCCCACCGCCGCGTACGGCGCGATCAAGCAGGCCCTGCAGTTCGCCGCGGGTCACGGGCTGCAGGAGTCGCTGGAAGAGGAAGCCGTGCTCCAGGGGCGCCTGGGCCAGACGGTCGACCATCGCGAGGCGACCAGGGCCTTCGTCGCCAAGGAGCGGCCGCGCTACGTGGGGCACTAGCGGCGTCCGGGCCGGCCAGCGCCGGTCCCCGGAGTTCTGATTCGTCCAAGGCCGGGCCGGAAACCACGGGCAGACTGGTCCTATGCGGGTGATACGGATCATGACCGACCTCCAGGTGGACGACATGGCGGCGGCCAAGGGGTTTTACACCGGGTACCTGGGCCTGAGCACCGAGGAGTTCAACCTGGGCTGGGTGGCCCGGTACACCTCGCCGGACAACGGGGAGCGGATCCAGATCATGACCCGGGACGCGGCGGCGCCGGTGGATCCGGTGGTGTCGATCCATACGCCGGACGTGGCGGCTGCCTACCGGGAAGCCCAGGAGCTCGGGTACGAGATCGTGTATCCGCTGACCGTCGAGGCGTGGGGGGTGCACCGCTTCTTCGTCCGGGCCCCGGACGGCAACGTCTTCAACGTCGTGGCCCACCCGGATGAAGACTGACCACGATCTCAGGCGCGCAGGTGGTCGTGGAAGAACGTCAGGATGCGGTGCCAGGAATCCTCGGCCGCCGATTCGTGGTAGCCCATGCGGGCGGCGCCGGCCAGCGGGGCCAGGGCGGCGGGGGTCCGGTTCATGAAGCGATGACCGGCCCCGGGGTAGAGCTTGATGTCGTGCGGCACGCCCAGGGCGGTCAGGGCGCTGGCCAGCCGAACCGGCGGCTTGGGCCCCATGGGGTCGCGGGAGCCGAAACTCCCGACGATCGGGCAGGCGCCTTCCAGGGCGGCTTCGATGTCGGCGGGGACGTCGCCGTAGTTGATGCTGACCGCGGTGAAGCCGTCCCGGGGCGCGCACAGCAGGGCGAAGCCGCCGCCCATGCAGAAGCCGATCACGCCGGTCCGGCCCGAGCAGTCGGGCCGGGAGGCCAGCCAGGCCCGGGCCGACTCGAGCGCGGTGAACGCGGGGCCGGATCCGGCCCGGAGCTGCTGCATGGCCCCGCGCACGCAGCGGACCCAGGACTTGCCCAGGTACAGATCGGGGGCGAAGGCCAGGAAGCCCTCGCGGCCCAGCCGGTCGGTCTGCTGCCTGATGTCCTCGGTCAGGCCGAACGCCTCGTGGATCACCACCACGCCCGGCCAGCGCTCCGGGGGCGGCACGCTCCCCGGCCCGCCGGGTACGGCCAAATGGCCATGAACCATACCGCCGCCGCCGGGATAGGGGAGATCAGGCATGCGCACAATGTCTCATACCGTCCTGACCCGGTTACCGGTCGCCCTCGGCAACCGCGAACCCGGGTGGGCGGCCGGGCTCAGCGCCGGAACCTCCGCGCCGGGTGATCCCGGGCGCGGAGGTTCCGGACGGCAAGGCGGGCGGCCTTACCCGACCGAGGGACCGAGACCCATCGACTGCGGGGTGCTCGAGTCGGGCGAAGGCTGGTTCAGGCCTTCGTCCAGCGGGCCGTACTCGGTCATCAGGGCGGCGCTGCCACCCCACGGGGTCTGCTCCTCGGCGACCAGGGTGTTGGTGGTGAGCAGCAGGCCCGCGACCGAGGCGCCGTTCTGCAGGGCCGACCGGGCCACCCGCAGCGGGTCGATGATGCCGAGATCGATCATGTTGCCGTAGCGGCCCTCGAGGGCGTCGTAGCCCTCGTCGGTACCCATCTCCTTGACCTTGGCCACGACCTCGGTGCCGTTGTAGCCGGCGTTGGCCGCGATCAGGTAGGCGGGCTCGGTCAGCGAGTGCCGCACGATGTCCACGCCGATCTTGTAGTCGCCCTTGACGTCGAGGTCGTCCAGGGCACTCTCGGCGTGCAGCAGGGCGGCGCCGCCGCCGGCCACGATGCCCTCGGCCATGGCGGCCCGGGTCGCGGACAGCGCGTCCTCCACCCGGTGCTGCAGCTCCTTGAGCTCGGCGTTGGTGGGCGCGCCGACGCTGATCACCGCGACCTTGCCGGACAGCGCGCCGATCCGCTCGTTGAGCACGTCCTCGTCGATGCCGAACTGGGCCCGTTCCAGCTCGGACCGCATCTGGGTCAGCCGGAACTCGACCGCCTCCCGGGAGCCGGCCCCGTCGATGATCGTGGTGTTGTCGGCGGTGACCCGGACCTGGCGGGCCCGGCCCAGCTGGGCCACGGTCATGGTCTCCAGGGTGAACCCGGCGTGCCGGCTCAGCACCTCACCGCCGGTCAGGGCGGCGATGTCCTCCAGCTTGCGCAGCCGCCGGTCGCCGAAGCCGGGGGCGCGCACGGCCACGCTCTGGAAGACGCCGTTGACGTGGTTGTGGACCAGCATGGACAGGGCGGTGCCCTCGACGTTCTCGGCGACGATGATCAGCGGCCGCCGGTCGCCCCGCATGATCTTGTCCAGCAGCGGCATCAGGTCCTGGACCTTGGTGATCTTCTCGCTGCTGAGCAGGATGTACGGGTCGTCGACGATGGCTTCGAGGGCGGCCGGGTTGGTCACCATGTAGGGCGACAGGTAGCCGTTGTCGAACTCGAAGCCCTCGACGAAGCTGACGCCCATACCCGGGATGGGCGCCTCCTCCACGGTGACGATGCCGCCCTCGCCCACGGTGTGCAGGGCCCTGGCGATGACCCGGCCCACCAGGTCGTCGTCGTTGGCAGAAATAGCGGCTACGCGCGTGTAGTCCTCCTCGGTCTCGATCGGGTGCGCGACCCCGCGCAAGTACTCGACCAGCCGGCCTACGGCCAGGTCGATGCCCCGCTTGACCAGCACCGGGTTGCCGCCGCCGGCGATGGCCTTCATGCCCTCGTGCACGATCGCCTGGGCGATCACGGTGGCGGTGGTGGTGCCGTCACCGACGATGTCGTTGGTCTTGATCGCCGCTTCCTTGACCAGCTGAGCACCCATGTTCTCGAACTGGTTCTTCAGGTGGATCTCCCGGGCGATGGTGACACCGTCGTTGGTGACGACCGGGGTACCGGTTATTTTCTCCAGGATGACGTTGCGGCCCTTGGGGCCGAGCGTCGACTTCACGGCTTCGGCCAGCTGGTCGACGCCGGCCAGCAGCAGGCTCCGGGCTTCCTCGCTGAAACGCAGTTCCTTGGCCATTGGTCCTCCTGGGACTACTTACTTCGCGTGCGGCGAAACGGGGCGTTGGGAAAGGCCGGGCCGGTCAGGGAACGAGAATGGCCCGGCCGCGGACGCGCCCCGCGTCGAGGTCAGCCAGCGCTTCGACCGCGGCGTCCAGGGGGTAGGTCCGGGTGTGCAGGGTGACCTTGCCCGCCTGGGCCAGGGCCATCAGCTCGGCCAGATCGTTGTAGGTCCCGACGATGTTCCCGATGACGTTGCGCTCGGTGGAGATGATGTCCAGGGTCGGGATGTGCAGCGTGCCGCCGTAGCCGATGACGTAGTAGGAGCCGGCCGGGGCGGTCATGTCCCAGCCCTCCATCTCGGCGCCCTCTTCGGCCACGAAGTCCATCACGACCTCGGCCCCGTTGCCGTTGGTCAGGTCCTTGACCGCGTCGACCTGGTTGCCGTCGGCGACCACGGTATGGTCCGCGCCGAGCTGTTCGGCCAGCTTGAGCGCGTCCGGGTTGCGGTCGACGACGATGATCCGGGTCGCGGTCAGGGCGGCCAGGGACTGGATGCCGATGTGGCCCAGGCCGCCGGCCCCGATGACCACGCAGGTGGTGCCGGGGTACAGCAGCGGCAGCGCCTTGCGGACCGCGTGGTAGGCGGTGATGCCCGCGTCGGCCAGCGCGGCCACGTCCTGGGGCTGGGTGGACGGGTCGAGCTTGATGCAGGCCCGGGCCGAGGTGAGCAGGTACTCGGCCATGCCGCCGTCGGTCGACAGCCCCGGGAACGTGCTGTTGATGCAGTGCATGTCATCGCCGGCCCGGCAGGCGTGGCACAGCCCGCAGGTCGGGGTGGGGTGCAGGATCACGGTGTCGCCCACGGCCACGTTGGTCACGGCCGAGCCGACCTCGGACACCCAGCCCGCGTTCTCGTGGCCCAGCGTGTAGGGCAGCGGCGTGCCCATGCGCTCGTCCCACTGGCCGAGGATGATGTGCAGGTCGGTGCGGCAGACGCCGGCCCCGCCGATCTTCACGATCACGTCCAGCGGATGGGTGATGGTGGGCTCGGGCACGTCGTCGATCTGCGGCGACTGGTTGAACGCGTGCAAGCGGACGGCCTTCATTGGTCCTCCTCACCCTGCCCTGGGGTGTTGTCGTAGCGGTGCTGAAGCATGCCGCGGCAGATGCTGCCATTGGATTCGATGCTGATCCGGGTCAGCCGGGCCTTGCGCAGGTGCAGGTCACTGGCCTTGGCGTCGATCGGCTCGCCGGTCTTGGGGTCGATCAGCACCAGCGCGTCGTCACCGGCCGGCAGGCCGAGGTCGGCGCGGCGCTGCCGGAGCCGGTCCAGCGCCCGGGACGGCGGCAGCTCACCCAGGGTGAGCCGGGGCAGTTGCTCGGGCTTGAGCCCGGACGCCAGCAACGGCCGGCACACCTGGTCGGTGCCGGCCATGACCGCCTTGCGCAGGAAGTCCGCGCGCAGACCGTGCAGTTCGCCGACGGCCTCGCCGTCGAAGGACTGGGCGAAGCCGGCCTGGGCGGCCACCCCGCCGTTGATGACGTCCGAGGCGAAGTGGTCCTCCAGGACCACTTC
This sequence comes from Streptosporangiaceae bacterium, assembly GCA_036495425.1. Taxonomy (GTDB): domain Bacteria; phylum Actinomycetota; class Actinomycetes; order Streptosporangiales; family Streptosporangiaceae; genus Bog-532. The sequence continues at coordinate 31,073 of DASXMW010000239.1, forward strand.
GGTGTTACGGACGCCGGGCAGCACGGACACCGCGTCGTAGGCGTCGGCCACCATCAGGAACGCGAAGTTGGGCGCGCAGAAGTAGGTCGGCAGCCGCAGCCGCACCTGGACGTCGCCGGCCGCGGACATCACGGCCGCGGTGACGAAGCCCAGCGCGGTGATGGGCTCGTCCAGCTCCGGATCCCGGACGGTGGCCAGCGCGTCCATTACTCCGGCACGGGCGGCCGGCCCGGAGGCGAGTGCCCCCGGGCCGGCGCCGGTGTCGGTGATCGATGAGGTCATGCCCCGGCGACCGGGCTGCCCTCGTCGACCAGCTTGGCGTCATCCTGCTCGGCAGGCTGGCCGCCAGTGTTGTCCTTCAGCTGGTACTCGGCCGGGACCTCGATGTCGTAGAGCTTGGCGGCATTGAGGCCGAGGATCTTCTTCTTGCCCTCGGCGGTGAGCCGCGGGTAGTCCGAGAACTCCTCGCCCGGGTAGTCCCAGTCGACGAAGCCCTCGATCTGCCACTTGGGCTCCCAGATCCCGTAGTCACTGCCGAAGGTCATCTTGTCCTCGCCGACCCAGAACAGCAGTTCGCCCAGGCACTTGGCGAAGAACTTGGGCCGGGCGAACATCAGGCCGCCGATGACCACGGACAGGCCGGCGTAGACGTTGGGCTCCTGCGTCGCCATGAAGCAGAAGTCCTCGATCCGGGGCAGGCCCACGTGCTCCACGATGAAGTTCAGGTCCGGGAAGTCGGTCGCGGCGTGGTCGACGTCGGACACGTCGAAGGCGTCCTTGTCGAGCGGCCAGATCGTCGGGCCCTTGTGCACGTGGATGTTCTTGATGCCCATTTCCTGGGCGGCTTCGAGGTAGCGGTAGGTGGCCGCGTCGGACAGCTTGTAGCCGCGGGAGCCGTTGTTCCACTCCGCGGTGTACAGCTTCACGCCCTTGGACCCGTAGCGCTCGACGTTCGCGCGCAGGGTCTTCAGGCCCTCGTCACCGTCCCGGGGGTCGAACCGGGTGTTGTAGATGAACTTGCCCGGGTGCTTCTCCCCCATCGTCGCGTTGCGCTCGGTGGTGTTGAAGCCGTCCGCGTACCACTCCTTCAGGTACGTCGGCTGGAAGACCGCCACGTCCACGTGCCCGTCTTCGAAGACGTCCTTCATCAGGTCGTCCTCGGAGTACTTCTGGAAGTGCTCGATCGTCCAGTGCGTCTCGGGCGGCCCGAGTGACTGGTAGGCATGGAAACATTCGATCCAGCCCTTGGCGTACTGTTCGGCGCCCTTCACCCAGTTAGCGGGCGACGCGTCCCAGTAGTGCATGTGACTGTCGACGATGAAGTACTTCTCGCCGTCCTTTTCGTACAAAATGCGCCTCCTTGCGGGTGAAACAGGGCCCTAGCTACGCACGGTGAGATCTTTGAGGTCGAAGCCGATGTACTCGGCGGCGTCCTCGGGGTTGGCGAACATGATGGTCCGGTCGTCCTCGTGGATCATCCGGCCGTAGTGGGTGGACATGTTCTCCTCGAACTCGGCCGAGTCGAACCAGCCCTCTTCCTCACCGGCCGCCTCGGAGATCTCGTCGTAGACGAAGTCCATCCGGCCGATCGCGTCGACGCGGATCATCGACGGCAGGTGCCGCACCTTCACGTTGTCCTTCTCGCCCATGACCTTGGCCACCACCGCGCCGACCTGGTTGTTCATCAGGGTGACGCCGCACTGGTTGGACGCGGTGTTGTCCGACTTGAACGGGCTCTCGTTGGTCGTGGTCACTGGCCAAGCTCCTTCGGTACGTCCAGGTGCAGGTCGGAAAGTAGGGCGGCGAAGCGGTTCTTGACCGCGTCCAGGCTGTCCTCGAAGCGCGGCGGCTTGGAGTCGGGCTGCGACCAGATCGGCTGCAGGGCCCGGGCGGCGCTGATGGACCGCGCGGTCCAGGTGGCCAGCCACTGGCCGAGGATCTGCTTGTTGTGGTCGGCGAACTCACGGTCGGTGGTGAGCAGCTCGAACATGGCCCGGGTGTAGCGCAGGTCGCGCTCGGCGAAGTCGTACTCGGCCACACCGACGATCGTGGGCGTCACGAAGTCGCCATTCCGGGGCGCGGCGTGCTGCACCAGCTGGCTGCGGAACAGCTCGCCCACGAGCGGTTCGAAGACCACGTTAGATGCGAAGATCGCCTCGCACCAGTCGTCGACCGCGGTCAGCTGCTCGGCGGTCTCGCGGACGCCCTGCCACTGCGGGTCGTTGTTCCAGGCCTCCAGGTGCGCGATGCCGTCGAAGCTCGGGATCTCGTCGGTCAGGGTCAGGTTGTACAGCGCCAGGTCCTGGGCGGACCTGATGCGGTGCATGCTGTTCACCGAGATCGCGTTGTTGTGCATGTTGGTCGGCGCCCGCCGGTTGGCGTTGGCGTACAGGTACAGGCCCAGCCCGTGGTCGACGTGCATCCAGGCGCCCACGTTGCGCTCGACGAACTTCACCCAGTTCTGGTTCCACTGCTCGAACGCCTTGGACTGGCGGGCGTTGTCAATGTTCTGGTTGACCTGCCGCACCACGTTCGAGTTGTAGCGGTAGAAGGTGAGCTCCCACTCCTCGTTGGGGTCGCGGAACTCGTGCCAGCCGGTGGACGGCCAGTCGTAGCCCTTGCCGCCGGAGCCGGGGTAGCGCTCGGGCTCGGGGCGGTCGGAGCCCCAGGCCTTGAGGACGGTCCAGTCCAGCGGGTAACCGCCGCGGCCGTCGGAGAACCCGTACAGCCAGCCCTGGGAAAGGTAGTGCCGCGGGTCCGGCTGGACCTCCACGGTGACGTCCTCGTAGTGGGACTGCTTGCGCTTGGCCGGGGTGAAGTAGTTGTACCGGCGGGAATCGGAGTCGGGGAAGACCTTGGCCCCGGCTTCGGCGTCGGTGAATACCGGCTTGGGAACGCTGCGCTCTTGCGGAGTAGTCATGAGACCTTCTTTCGTCGATCCAGCTCATTTGCTACCGGAAGAGGCGCTCTGTCTGGCTCAGAACGCAGCTCGGGCTCCGGGTTACCTGCTTCTTTGCTTGGGGCGGTGATCCCGCTAGGGCGGGGTCACTGCCCGGGCTCGCCGGTGGTGGTGAACTTGTCGTAGTACACGCGCTTCTCCTCGACACCCAGCTGCGTGAGCAGCGGCACGGCCGCCTCCACCATCGGTGGCGGGCCGCACACGTAGGCGTGAGCCCCGGACAGATTGCCGACGTGCTGCTTGACGACGTCGGTGATCAGGCCGGTCTCGCCGTCCCAGTCGTCGTCATCGGACGCCTCGGACAACGCGGGGATGTAGCGGAAATTGGGCAGGCGCTGCTCCAGGTCACGAAGCTCTTCTTCGAAGCACAGGTCCTTCTGGCCCCGTGCGCCGTAGAAGAAGGTGGCGTTGCGCTCGAGACCGCGCTCGGCCATGTGCCGGAGCAGGGACAGGATCGGCGCCATGCCGGCCCCGCCGCCCACGAACACCAGGTCGTTGTCGCCTTCGCGGAGCGTGAAGACGCCGAACGGCCCGGTCAGGTCCAGCCGGTCGCCGATCTGGACCTTCTTGTCCAGGAAGTGCGAGAACTGACCGTCCGGATAGACCTTGATGACGAACTCGAGCAGGCCGCCGTCGCGGCTGGTGGTGTTGGCCATGGAGAACGACCGCACGTCCTCGGTGCCGGGGATCGTGATGTCCATGTACTGGCCGGGGAAGAACTTGATCTCGGCCGGCTCGATCAGCTTCAGCACCAGGTGGCGCATGTCGTGGGTGACCGGATCGTTGGCCACCACCTCCGCCACGCCCTCCTGGATCGGCAGGCCGGAGCGGATCATGTCCTCGTCGTAGTTGAGCAGCTCGATGGTCACGTCCTCGTAGACGTGGGCCCGGCAGAGCAGGGTGTAGCCTTCCTCCTTTTCGTAGTCGGGGAGGGCGAAGGTCGAGTACCGGTCGTGCTCGATGTCCTCGCCGTCGAGGACGAACGACTTGCAGGCGGCGCACTGGCCTTCCTTGCATCCGTGCATGAGCATGATCCCCTGCTCGGCCGCGCCGCGCAGGATCGTCTGCTTCTCGTCAACCTCGATCTCGACCCCGACCGGCTCGAAGCGGACGAGATGTTTGTCGGCCATTGCCACCTCACGACTGGGCTGCGCGAGACGGGAGGGCCAAAGGCGTCCCTCCGGCCCTCCCGCCGCGCGGATTACAGGGCTTTACTCAGGCGGTGTCAGGCGTCCGCGGGAGCCGGCCGGCCGGCCGGACCCTGCTTGTGGTAGTCGGCCACGAACGCGTCACGCTGCTCTTGTGTCCACTCGTTGAGCAGCACGTTCGGGCTCTGGACGGGAGGCATGCGGCGCAGGTGGTCCAGCGTCCACATCTTCTTCGGGTCCAGGTCGAGGTGCGGCTGGGCGGTCATGGTCTTGCCGTCGTCGCGGACGAAGCCCATGTCGCTCACCACGTCGGCCCAGTTCCAGCCGTGGTAGAGGGTCTCCCATTCGCGCTTGCCGATGAGCTGGCCCATGTTCGGGGTCTCGCGACCCTGGTAGGTCGGCCGGAACGCGGTCTCATCGGTCCACTGGCATTCCTTGTGGCAGTACGTCCGCCACTGCCCGTCGACCTCGGCCATGGTCATGTCCTCGCGGACCAGGCACGGGACCATGCAGGTCCAGCACCGGTGCGGGTACACGTAGTCGACGTTCTCGGCCACGATCGGGTGGTGACCGTTCGGCGTGGACAGGCGGTTGTAGTTCTCCCACCACTTGCCGTACCGGTCATACCAGCCCGGGTACTTGTACTCGAACCACTCGAAGTCCTCGTCCGTCATCGGGTCGATCCGCCAGTAGTTGGCGAGCCAGCCGGTAGCGAAGAACTGAGCGACCTCGTGCACGTAGCCCTTGTTCCAGATCTGGTTCCAGGCTTCCTCGATGAGGTCGTGCGGGATGACCAGGCCGTACTTCTCGAGCGGCACCAGGTAGCTGCGGTAGTAGTCGTCGTAGATCCAGCGACGCCACATCTCCGCGTAGGACTCCCGGTCCTTCCGGCGGTCCTTGGTGCCGTACTCGATGAACGTGCCGATGGCCGCGTCCACCACGCGGTGGTTGTTCCACCAGGCGTAGCGCAGGTCACGCTCGAGCAGCTGGTGGTTGCCCTCGTCCGAGAGCGCCATCAGCAGGGTGGCGTAGCCGTTGCTGATGTGCCGCGACTCGTCCGACTGCACCGAGTGGAACACGGTCGGCAGCAGGTAGTCGCCGTTGGCGGCGGCTTCGGCGGGCATGGCCACGAACAGCGTGTTGGTGAACGCCGTCTCGGCCACGATGGTCAGGTAGATGCTCGCCGCGGTGATGGCGTCACCGGTGATGAAGCCCTCGGCGAACTGCCGGCCGATGGTCCCGCAGTAGTCACTCTGGAAGTTGCGGAGGCTGTTGTTGAAGCCGGCCGGGTCGATGTAGTTGTTCATGTACAGGCGCTTGAGGTTCTGCTGGATCGTGCTGTGCCGAACCTCGTCGATCATCTGGATCGCCTGGCCGTTGTGCAGCTCCGGGTTGGGCACCGTGCGGAACAGCAGCGGCATGGCCCGGGCGGCCGAGATCTCCGGCAGCGGGATGATGGACAGGAACAGCTTCTGCCATTCCAGCCAGCGCTCCTGCACCTGGCGGAACATGTTGCCGCGGATGGCGCCGTCCTGGGCACCGTAAACGCGGTGGTCCTTCTCTTCCTGCATCGGGAAGTAAGACCGGAGGACCTGCTTCAGCGGGTCCTTCTTCTGAGCCTTGTGGAACGTGTAGTCCGTGCCGTACTGCGAAACCGGTTCGTGGTACTGCGGTTCCCAGGACAGCTCCTGGATCTTCTGGTGGGCCTTAGCCACACTCTGGCGACTCATCGTCACCCCTTTCCTATTGGCTGCTCCGGCTGCCCTCCCGCGCAGCCCTTGGGCGGACGTAACTCACCGCCCCCACGAAAAGTCGTCGTGTTCCGGATCACACCTCCTCCGCGAGCGGTATGCGCTCTCGAAATGAGACACATGCTTTGACCTGGGAAAACGGATGTCAGCTCTCCGGGAAGACCGCGCCTCGCAGTTCCGCGAGCCGGTCCTGGACCTTGTCCGCGACGTGCCGGTTGCCCTCGGCGGCCGGGGTGATGCCCAGGCAGCGCAGCAACTCGGCCGCGGGCTCCCCGGGGTCGCCGCCGTCCCCCAGCGTGGGGTGCAGGCCCTGGCCGGCCAGGTGATGGAACACCAGATTGACGACGGTCCACGGATTGAACGTCTCGCCTGCCGTCCCATTGGCGGCCCCGCCGGCCGTCCCATTGGCCGTCTCGGACTGAGATTGGTCTGGCTCCACAGCCACCTCCTGGCGCATGATCGACGTAGCGACGTGATCGGGCCGACGTGGTGCGTGATCGGCGTGGCGCCCGGGGCGGTGATTGCCCGCATCATCCGCCCCGAACGCGGCGGATGCAATACGCCCGAGCCAACGCCGGCGCTGCTACCTCGAAGGTCTCAACTTGAGACAGCACGAGGCGAAGGGACGTTTACGGTTTCGTTTAACTTGGTATCAGCCACGTGAACGGATGCTCACAACCCGCAGGCTGAGCCTCCAGCCTGAGACATCCGTCCGCACGGTTCGGGAGGCACCATGGTGCAGGCAGCAGTGCCGCTGCAGGCGATGAGCGGCAGCGCCCGGCTAGCGAAGGCCAGGGAGCGTTTCCTGGCTGCCGAGTCGGTCGGTCCGAAGGAAGTACGCGAGCCGATCCTGGCCTCCTGGCGCCGATCACGCGAATGGAGCGTGGCCGCCGACCGCATCGACCTGCGCTACACCCGTGACCCCGACCCGGAGACCTTGCTGGCCCGCAGCGCCGATCCGGTGCTCCGGACCCTGCACGAGCAGCTCGACGGCCAGCCCATCAGCATCATCCTGACCGACGCCAACGGCCTGGTGCTGTCCCGGCTGACCGCCGACCGTGACCTGGAACGGCACCTGGACGGGGTCATGCTGGCCCCCGGCTTCAACTACTCCGAGGACCTGGTCGGCACCAACGGCATCGGCACCGCGCTGGAGGCGGGCCGGGCCACGCACGTGTTCGGGCACGAGCACTACGCCGAGCACCTGGAGGGCCTGGCCTGTGCCGGGGTGCCGGTCCACCACCCGATCACCGGCAAGACGGTGGGGGTCATCGACCTCACCTGCTGGCGCAAGAACGCCGACCCGCTGCTGGTGGCGCTGGTCAAGAACACCGCCGACCAGATCACCTCGTCCCTGCTCGCCGGGACCAGCGGCCGCGAGTTCAACCTGCTCGAGGACTACGTGCGGGCCTGCCGTCGCACCGGCGGGATCGTGCTGGCCATCGGCAACGACGTGGTCATGATGAACGACTACGCCCGGCGCATCCTGGACCCGGCCGACCAGGCCGCGCTGATCGGGCAGGCGGCCGAGGTGCTGTCCCGGCGCAGCACGGGCGCGGTCACCGCCGACCTGCCCACCGGCCTGCGGGCCCGGATGTACTGCCGCCCGGTCGACACCGACACCCCGTACGCCGACGGCATCGTGCACGTGAAGCTGCTGGAGACCGCGCCGCGGCCGGCCGCGGCGGCCAGCGGCAAGCAGGGCGGGGCCAAGACCTCGATGTTCCTGCCCGGCCTGGTCGGGTCGGGCGTGCTCTGGACCCGGGCCTGCCGGGAGGCCGAGACGGCCTACGACTCCGCCGAGTGGCTGACCCTGGAGGGCGAGCCCGGCGTGGGCAAGATGGCCCTGGCCCGCGGGGTGCACCAGCGGCGCAACCCGGCGGGACGCTTCCACGTCATCGACGCCGCCGCCGCGACCGGCAACGACTGGCTGGTCACCGCGCGCGGTGAGCTGCTGGACGGTGACGGCATGCTGGTCATCCGGCACGTCGACGAGCTCAACGCCAAGCAGGTGCACGCGCTGTCCAGCGCGCTGCAGGAGGCGCGGGCGGCCCGGCGGCAGCGCACGCTGCGGGTGGCGGTCACGCTGAGCCGGAAGAACACCCGGGCCGACCTGACCAAGCTGCTGCGGTTCTTCCCGGCCACGGTGGAGCTGCCGCCGCTGCGGCACCACATCGAGGACCTGCAGGAGCTGGTGCCGTTCTTCCTGGCCCGGCTCAGCCAGCACGGCCGCGTGGTGTGCTCACCCGAGGCCATGCAGCTGCTGCTGCGGTCCAGCTGGCCGGGCAACGCCGGCCAGCTGTGGCAGGTGCTGCGCAAGGTCGTGCAGCGGCGCCGGGCGGGCTCGATCCAGCCCAGTGACCTGCCGCCGGAATGCTGGACGGTGAGCCGCCGGCTGCTGAGCCCGCTGGAGTCGATGGAGCGCGACGCGATCGTGCAGAGCCTGCTCGACTGCGACGGCAACAAGGTGAAGGCGGCCGAGGCGCTCGGCATGTCGCGGGCCACCATCTACCGGAAGATCCACGAGTACGGGATCGTCACCCCGGGCCCGGCGGCCTCGGCCCCGTCCTGATCAGGCGGCGGGAACGGCGGCCTCCTCGGCCGCGTCGACCAGGGCGTCCGGGAAGCTGTCCCCGGTCCCGCAGAACACGCGGTGCCCTTCCGCGCGGGTCCGGCGCAGCAGCACGGTGAAGCGCTCGCCGGTCTTCTCGGTGCAGATAACGAAACCGTCGTCCAGCAATCGGGACGTCAGATCAATCAGGTCACTCATCCTCGGCCACTTCCCACACGGCGCAGACGTACCGAAAGTCATGGCGCACACGCTGTGTGTAATGTCGCTTACTGACGAGTCATGGTAACCACGAGCCTCGGCCGCCTGCAGGCATCTCGCCGCACAAGTCGCTATGACCTTCCCGACTTTCCCGGTTACCAATTGCCGCCGAACGCTTTCGACCTGGGCAGATGTGAATTTTTAGGGCGGAATTCCATCAGCGGCGGTCAGCTGCGTGACTACGTGACCGCGGTCGAGGCGGTCCGGCTGCCGGTCAACCGCACACCTACGTGCTCGAGGACACCTACCTGGCCGCGCTGGCCTCCGGGCTCGCGGACAACGACTTCGACGGGCTGCCGGACACCCGGGATCAGCAGCGGCAGGCCATCGTCGCCTGGCGGACCGCGCTCGAGGTGGCCGCGGCCCGGGTCGGCTACGTGCTGCCCGGGGACATCCAGCAGGCGG
>DASXMW010000240.1:0-4427 GCA_036495425.1 Streptosporangiaceae bacterium
TGCTGGGCCTGACCTTCGGCACGGCCCAGGGCTGGGGATCCGGGCCGGCCCTGGGCTGCCTGGCCACGGCGCTGGGGCTGGCCGTGTGGTTCGGCCGCCGCGAACGGTCGTCGGACCGTCCGCTGATCGAGCCGGCCCTGCGCCGGATCGGCTCGCTGCGGGCCGGCACGGCCGCCGCCACGCTGTACATGGCCAGCGTGGGGTCCGAGTTCTACCTGGTCACACTGCTCTTGCAGACCATGCGGCACGAGTCGCCGGTGCGGGCCGGGCTGGCCTTCCTGCCGCTAGCGCTGTGCGTGACCGTGGGTGCCGCCGCCACCGGCCGGCTGGTCCGCCGCTTCGGGGCGACCAGGGCGCTGACGGCCGGGTTCGGCCTGGCCGTGGCCGGGCTGGCCTGGCTGGCCTGGGCGGCGGCCGGGCTGCAGGCGGACTACCCGCGGGGGCTCCTGCCCGGCCTGGTGGTCAGCGGGGTGGGCCACGGGATCATCTACACGGCCACGTTCATCCTGGGCACCCGGGACGTGCCCGCCCGGCAGCAGGGCACGGCCAGCGCGCTGCTGACCACGGCCCAGTATCTGGCGGGCGCGGTCACGCTGGCGGTGCTGACGCTGGTGCTGGAGCGAGTGCCGGGGTACGCGGGATTCGGTGCCGCGTGCGCGGTGACCGCGGGCGCGGCCGTGGCCGGAGGGGTGGTCGCCGTCGCGGCCGGGGCGCAGGGTACGCGCCGGGCCTACCGATGCAATGGCGCCATCGGGTAGGTAATAGCCGGTGCAATGGCGCCATTGCACCGGTACCGGCGGGCTGGGCGACCGGGATCGGGCGGGGCGCGCCGGGGCCGGGCGGGGTGGTCAAGGCGGCCCGGGGCCGGGCGGGGTAGTCAGGGCGGCCCGGGGCCGGGGCCGGGGCTCGGGGTGGCGATGCGGGTGACCAGATCTTGCCAGCCGCGGGACACGCGGTCGAGGGCGGCCGGGCCGGGCCGGTCACCGGCGGGGGCGGGGCCGTTGAGCAGGTCGGCGGAGAGGTAGAGCAGCAGCGGGCCATCCAGCGCGGCCGTCAGCTGCATGGCCAGGACGTCGAGGTCGGCCGGGCCCAGGTCCAGCTGGCCGAGCAGGGACCGGATGTGCAGCCGGGACAACGGCGTGGACGAGCCGGCCGGGATGGGCTGGCTGCCGTCGAGGGCGTGGCGGGCGATCTCGCGGTCGCGGAGCAGGAAGTCGATGCGGGCCTGGCCGTAGGCGATCAGGCGGTCCAGCGGCGGGGCACCGGGGCCCAGGGGCGGCGGGCCGGACAGCACCTGCTGCTGGAAGGCGCGCTCGTCGTCGTCGAGCAGGGCCTGGAAGATCCCGGCCCGGGACCCGAAGCGGCGGAACACCGTGCCCTTGCCCAGTCCGGCCTGCTCGGCCAGGGCGTCCATGGTCAGGGCGGCCGCACCCTGGCTGGCCAGCATCGCCCGCGCCGTGGCTAGCAGGTGCTGCCGGTTGCGGGCGGCGTCGGCCCGCTCGGCGCGGGGGGCGCCGATGGACAGCAGGGGCTCGGTCACGCCATCACTCTACGGAGTCCGCCGCGGGCGGAATACTAAGCGGGGTAAAGTCCGTTTATGCCGCTGGCACCCCGCGGGACGCGCGGGGCCGACAAGGAGGAACGACCATGACCACAGCCAACGCCCCAGTCGACAATGCTGGCGGCCGCACCGACCGCTGGACCGCGCGGCCGGACGAGGAGACGATCAAGGACACCGTGGTCGCGCTGGAGGAGCACGGGTTCAGCGTCGAGGTCGTGGACGACCTGGCCGCCGCCCGCGCCGCCGTGCTGGCCCGGATCCCGGACGGCTCGGCGGTGATGACCAACACCTCGGTGACGCTGGACGAGACCGGCATCGCGGCCGAGATCAACGACAGCGGCCGGTACGAGTCCGTGCGCAAGGCCATGTTCGCGCTGGACTTCGAGACCCAGGTCCTCCAGATGAAGGCGATCGCCGGGCAGCCCGACTACTCCCTGGGCAGCGTGCACGCGGTGACCCGGGACGGCAGCCTGCTCATCGCCTCGGCGTCCGGCAGCCAGCTGGCCTCGTACGCCTGGGGCGCGACCAACGTGATCTTCGTCGTCGGCGCGCAGAAGCTGGTCCCGGACCTGGCCGCCGCGCGCGAGCGGCTCTACCAGCACACGCTCAAGCTGGAGGACGCCCGGGCCCAGGCCGCCTACGGGCAGCACAGCTTCGTGGGCAAGACCCTCGAGATCCACCAGGAACTGCCGGGCCGGATCCACATCGTGCTGGTCCGCGAGCCGGTCGGCTTCTAGGGCGGCTTCTGAATTACCCCGGTAGCAGATCATTGGCCGGGCAACGGCCGTGAAACGTTTACCTGCCTTTTCTACCGTTTCGGCTCATGGACGAACCGAATCCGCACGAGCCAGAGACTTCGGGTCCGCGCGAGCCGGGTCATTCCCGGTTCTCGCGGCGGACCTTCCTGACCGGCGTGGTCGGCGCCGGCGCCGCGGCCGGGCTGGCCCGGAACGTGGTGCGGCCGCAGCGGGCCGCCGCCGCCACCGGGGCGACGAGCGCCACCGCGCCGAGCGGGCCGCCCACGGCGACGCTGCCGCTGCCCACCACCACCGAGCCGGAGCAGCTGCTGCTGACCTGGGGCGCCGACCCGGCCACGTCGGTCACGGTCTCGTGGTCGGCCCCCGGCACGGTGGCGCAGCCCGCGCCCACGCTCCGGTACTCCGCCCACCCGATCACCGAGGCCAACCCCGGGCACCTGATCAAGCTGCCGGACCCGAAGCCGCTGAACGTGGCCGAGCGCTACGGCGAAGCGTCGTCGGTCAGCTTCACCGACGGCCTGAACGGCCAGACCACCTACGCCTACCACGCCCAGCTCACCGGCCTGCGCCCCGGGACCAGGTACTACTACCAGGTCAGCGACGGGTCGAGCACGCCGGCCACGGCGGGCTCGGAGTTCGAGACCGCGCCCGCGGGCCGGGCCCGGTTCCGGTTCTCCAGCTACGGTGACCTGGCCACCCCGTCCTGGGACCTCAACACCTCGGGCAACATCTGGCACGAGTCGTGCGACAACTCCTACTACGCGGTGAGCGCGATCGAGAACCCGGGCGACGGCCGGGGCGCGCCCCTGTTCCACCTGCTCAACGGCGACCTCTGCTACGCCAACCTGGACATCTTCAACGCGCCCGGGGTGTGGCGGGACTTCGGCAGCAACGTGGCCCGGTCCGCGGCCAACCGGCCCTGGATGCCGGCCCTGGGCAACCACGAGACCGAATTCGGCACCTGCGACCACGCCGGCCACCCGGGGCACGCGCCGGGCGGGACCGCGGCCCAGGGCGCGGCCGGGAACTACTGGAACGGCCCCTACGGCTACGGCCACTACCTGCAGCGGTTCCTGCTGCCGGACAACGGCGTGACCAACCACGACGGGAACCATCTGCGCGGCAACTTCTACAGCTTCCGGGTCGGCACGGTCGCGTTCCTGTCGCTGGACGCCGACGACGTGATCTACCAGGACGGCGGGTCGGCCTACCTGAACGCCACCCCCGATGCCGGCCCCGAGACCACCTCGTCCGGGGCGGCCATCTCCAACGGCACCGTCACCTACAACCACGGGTACACCGGGGACCTGGCCATCGAGAAGGCCGACAACTCGGCGGTCCCGGACTTCCGGCACGGCAAGCCGAACCTGCAGACGCTGTGGCTGGAGCGGACCCTGGCCGGGTACCGCCGCGACCCGGACGTGGACATGATCGTGGTCATCATGCACCAGTGCGCGATGTCCACCTCGGTGCCGGGCAACGGCTCGGACCTGGGCATCCGCCGGGCCTGGCTGCCGCTGTTCGACAAGTACGAAGTCGACCTGGTGCTGTCCGGCCACGAGCACGACTACGAGCGCAGCTACCCGGTCCGCGGCTACGACCGGGGCGCGCACGGCACCGTGGTCTCCCCCAACCCGGACCAGGCCAAGGGCGCGACCGTCGACACCCGGCGGCCCAAGGTCGTGACGACCAAGCCCGGCAAGGTCAGCGGCCTCCCGGCCTGGAACACCGCGCAGGGCACGGTGTTCCTGGTCCTGGGCGGCGGCGGGACCAACGGCCCGACCAACACCTACGGCGAGGACACCAGCGACGACCTGCCCCAGGCCAAGGTGATCACAGAAAGAAACAGCATCACCGGCTCGGAGGCGGCCGGCTTCACCCGCAACGCGGCCGACTCGGTGGAGGACGCGCCCTGGTCGGCGGCCATCAACGCGACCGACGCCTACGGCTACGCGATCTTTGACGTGGATCCGGGGCACCGGCGGGGCGAGACCACCATCACCATGCAGTACTTCGCGATCCCCGCCGTCAGCAACGAGGCCGGGTCGGCCCACGACGGCACCACCACGCTGCCTTCGGCCCCGGTGGAGACGTTCGTGTTCGGCCGC
>DASXMW010000241.1:0-10084 GCA_036495425.1 Streptosporangiaceae bacterium
GGTGACCCACAGGTTGTCGCGCCGGTCCCAGCTCAGCGAGCCGAAATTGCCGGTGGCCCGGAGCGTCAGCGTGCCCTTCTTGGTCAGCGGCCCGGTGTACAGGGCACCACCCGGCCCCAGGCCGGCCACGTAGCGGCCGTCCGGCGACACCGCGATCTTGGTCAGCGGGATGGCGCCGGTGCCGGCCTGGCCCGCCACCAGCGTCCCCTGCGCGTTGGCCTGGGCCGTGCCGGACAGCGACCGGACCGCCCCGTGGCTGTCGGCGTAGTAGAAGCTGGCGTGGGCCGCGGCCGACGGCATGTAGCTGTTGTAGGAGCCGATCTGCTGGACCGGGGTGTCCTCGCCCGCGCTAAACGGGGTGCCCTTGACCTCCAGTTCGACGGACTGGATGGCCGGCTCATCGTTGCTCGAGCCGGCCAGTGTCCACAGCAGCTGGGCCGACATCTGGCGGAGCGCGTCCTCGCTGGAGCCCCCGGCCGCGCCGCCCACGTTCACCACCGCGGTGCCGCCGTCCAGGGCCACGCTCAGCAGCTTGGTCCCGCGCGGGAACGCGGTCTGGACCGCGTTGGCCAACCAGCCCGACGGGGTGCGCATCAGCTCGCGGATCAGCTGACGGACCAGGTCGGCCGGGGTCGCTTCCTCCGGCACGTAGACCGGGTCCGGGACCAGCGTCTGCATGGCCGGGTCCCAGAAGTAGATGTTGCGTGGCTGGTAGACGTGGACGAAGTCGGACTGGATGAGCAGCACCCGGTGGGGCAGGTCGGAGATGCGCCACTGGCCCTTGTGCCGGACCAGGGCGAACCTCTCGGCGGTGTCCTGGCTGCGCGAGGAGATCGAGTACTGGCCGCTGTTGGACAGGCTGCCCAGGACCGTGCCGCTGACTTCGACCACGATGGTCCCCGGGGTCTGGTGGGTCTGGCCGGCCTGGTTGGGGAGCCGGGTGGCCGGACTGAAGATCTGGCTGAACACCGTGACGGCCAGCCCCGGCTGCCAGCTCCGGCTGGTCTCTGGGGTCAGGTACTGCCGGGCCACCGCGTGGCCACCGGCGAAGCTGGCGTTGGCGGCCAGGAACCCGGACACGATCTCCTTGGGCGACCAGTTCCGGCCCGGCGGCACCGGGATTGGCTGCAGGTAGTACTGGCCGTTGCCGGGGTTGCCCTGGGTGACGTTGACCGACTGGACGTGGCCGCTGGTGGGCACGGTGACGCAGCCGGTCACCAGCACCGTGAGCGCGGCGATCAGCGCGGCCAGACCGGCCGCCCGCGGTCGCCGCCGGATCCTAGCCAAGCGAACCCACCCCCGTCCCGCCCACCGGGCCCACGGTTCCAGGTGCGCTGCCCCCCATGATCTCGCCCAGGGCGGTGATGGTGTCGGTGTCGTCGGGCACCAGCGGCAGCGGTGAGCCGACCAGCTTCTGCCCGGCCTTGCGCGGGATCGTGAGCCGGAACACCGAGCCCTTGCCGGGCATGCCCCAGGCCTGCAGCCAGCCGCCGTGCAGCTGGGCGTCCTCCAGCGCGATGGCCAGGCCCAGGCCGGTGCCACCGGTGGTCCGGGCCCGGGCCGGGTCGGCCCGCCAGAACCGGTCGAAGACCAGCTGGTCCTGGCCCGGCTTGAGCCCCACGCCATGGTCCCGCACGGCCACCGCCACCGCGTCCCGGTCCCCGGCCACGGTCAGGATGACGTCGTTGCCCTCGCCGTGTTCGACCGCGTTGACCAGGAGGTTGCGCAGGATGCGCTCGATCCGGCGGCGGTCGGCGTCGGCCATGCAGGGCTCGGCGGGCAGCCGGAACTCGATCCGGCAACCGCGCCGCTCGGCCAGTTGCTGGGCGTCGTCGGCGGCCCGGCGGGCGATGTCGCTGATGTCGACCGCATCCGGGTCCAGGGTGGCGGCGTTGGCGTCGTACCGGCTGATCTCCAGCAGGTCTTCCAGCAGCTCCTGGAACCGGTCCAGCTGACCCTGGAGCAGCTCGGCCGACCGGGCTCCGGCCGCGTCGAACGAGTCCTTGGCCTCCAGCAGCACGTCGGCGGCCATCTTGATCGTGGTCAGCGGGGTCCGCAGCTCGTGCGACACGTCGGACACGAACTGCCGCTGGAGTTTGGACAGCTCCTCCAGCTCGCGCAGCTTGTCCTGCAGGCTGGTGGCCATGTCGTTGAACGAGGTGGCCAGCGCGGCCAGGTCGTCGGCGCCGCGCACCCGCATCCGCTCGCTGAGGCGGCCATCGGACAGCCGGTGCGCGGCCTGGGCCGCGTGCCGGACCGGGATCACCACCCAGCGGGTGACCAGCGACGCGATCAGGGCCAGCAGCACGATCAGGGCCAGCCCGGCCCCGACCAGGGTGCGCTGCACCAGTTGCAGGGTCTGCTGCTCCTGGGTCATCGGGAACAGGTAGTACAGCTGGTAGTTGTTGCCCAGCGGGGTGCCGACGGCCAGGCCCGGCTGGCTGCCGCGGCCCAGGGTGGACACGATCATCGTGGGCGCGTAGAAGACCTTGCCCGACTCGCTGCGGGCCTGCTCGGACTGCACGCTGGCCGCGAGCGCGGCCGGGATGCTGGCCGGCTTGACCCCGCCCGCGACGCCGCGGATGTAAGCCGGGTAATCGCGGTCGCCCCGGACCTCGATGACCACGTCGTAGCTGCTGTTGTTGCCGCTGGCGTCCTGGAGTTCCTGGGCCACCGGGTACACGAAGTCGTTGGCGATGGCGGTCGAGGTCGGCGCCTTGTTCAGGTCGGGGTTGCTCTCGGCCACGGTCAGGCCCTGGGACACCTGGGCGGTGGCCGACTTCTCCTTGTTGAGCAGCAGCCCGTCGGAGATCTGCTGGGTCAGGAAGAACCCGAGCACCGCGATGACCAGCGTGGACAGGGCCAGCGTGGTGGTGACCACCCGCAGCTGCAGGGACCGGCGCCAGCGGAAGCGCAGGTTCTCGGCGCGCTCGCGCTGCCACTTGCGGGCCGCCTTGAGCAGCTTCTTGGCCCGCCGCGGCAGCCGCCGCCCGACCATCCGCACCGGCCGCGACTGCCGGACGACCTTGTACCAGCCGCGGCGCTTCTTCCTGGGCTTGCTGTTCCTGGGCTTGACGTTCCTGACCGGCTTGTTCCCGGGCGCGCCCGAGCCCCGGGCCGCGCCACCGGCACCCGGCTCGCTACGGCCCTGCTGTTCGGCCGCGGTACTAGGCGCAGTCACCCCCACGATCGCTCATCGGGAGCAGCATAAGCCTCCCCTTCGGGTTGATCCAGACAACGGCCATCGCCGGCTGGCCTCTGGGAGACCAGCCGGTGATGTCATGCGCCGGGCCCGGGTGCGGGCCCAGCGGGTCAGGCCGGGCCCGCCTTGTACCCCACGCCGCGCACGGTGACCACGATCTCGGGCCGCTCCGGGTCCCGCTCGATCTTGGCCCGCAGGCGCTGCACGTGCACGTTGACCAGCCGGGTGTCGGCGGCGTGACGGTAGCCCCAGACCTGCTCGAGCAGGACCTCGCGGGTGAAGACCTGGCGCGGCTTGCGGGCCAGCGCCACCAAGAGGTCGAACTCCAGCGGAGTGAGGTTCAGCGCCTCGCCGTCGCGCTTGACCGAGTGGCCAGCCACGTCGATGCTGATGTCCCCGATCTGCAGCATCTCCGGCGCGGGCTCGTCCGTCCGGCGGAGCCGGGCCCGGATCCGGGCCACCAGTTCCTTGGACTTGAACGGCTTGACCAGGTAGTCATCGGCGCCGGACTCCAGGCCGAGCACGACGTCTACCGTGTCGGTCTTGGCGGTCAGCATGACAATGGGAATCCCGGACTCGACCCGGATCTGGCGGCAGACGTCGATCCCGTCCGTCCCGGGCAGCATCAGGTCCAGCAGGACCAGATCCGGGCGGGACTCACGGAATGCGTCCAGCGCCTTGTCTCCGTCCGAGACAAAGGTTGGCTCGAAGCCTTCGCCGCGAAGCACGATCCCCAGCATCTCGGCCAGGGCCGCGTCATCGTCGACGACCAGCACACGTCCTTTCATGGCCCTATAGTTCCACGTGATCGGGCATGGGGAGGCCATAGCGCAAAGGCCGGCCCCCGCTTGGGCCTTCGGAACCGCCGCGAGCGGCCGGTTTACGCCGCCCGCCTGACGGTAGGGTCTTCAGCCATGACGGAAGGCGAGTCGACGGCGGCGGAAGAGCATTCCGCGGAGCAGCTGGCCGAGCGGCCCCTCGGCAACGTGATGGAAGACGGCTGGGCCGAGGCGCTGCAGCCGGTGGCCGGCCAGATCAAGGCCATGGGCGACTTCCTGCGGGGCGAGGTCGCGGCCGGGCGCAAGTACCTGCCCGCGGGTGACAACGTGCTGCGCGCCTTCAAGCAGCCGTTCAACGACGTCCGGGTGCTGATCGTGGGGCAGGACCCGTACCCCACGCCGGGCAACCCGATCGGGCTCAGCTTCTCGGTGGCCCCCACGGTCAAGCGGCTGCCGCCCAGCCTGGTCAACATCTTCACCGAGTACCGCGACGACCTGGGCTTCCCCGAGCCGTCGAACGGCGACCTGACCCCCTGGACCGAGCACGGTGTGCTGCTGCTGAACAGGGTGCTCACCGTGCAGCCGCGCAAGCCGGGCTCGCACCGGGGCAAGGGCTGGGAGAAGGTCACCGATCAGGCCATCCGGGCCCTGGCCGCCCGGGGCGGCCCGCTGGTGGCCATCTTGTGGGGCCGGGACGCGCAGAGCCTGGGACCGCTGATGCCGGACGTGCCGAAGATCGAGTCGGCCCACCCCAGCCCGTACTCGGCCGACCGCGGGTTCTTCGGCTCGCACCCGTTCAGCCGGGCCAACGAACTGCTGGAGAAGCAGGGCGGCGCCCCGGTCAACTGGCAGCTCCCCTAAGCAGCGCGCACCTTTTCGGACCACTTGCGCAGGTACCCCTTGCCGATTTCAGGTAAGCCGCTCTACCCTTTAACTATGGAGATAGAGAAGGGGGTAAGCCGGATCTCGTTCCGGCTCGACCCCGGCTCGGGGGTGCCGACCTACCTGCAGCTGGTCCAGCAGGTGGAACAGGCCCTGCAGCTCGGTTACCTGGCCCAGGGCGACCAGCTGCCGCGGGTCAAGGACGTGGTCGGGTCGCTGGCCATCAACCCCAACACCGTGCTCAAGGCCTACCGGGAACTGGAGCACCGGGGCATCGCGGCGGGCCGGCCGGGCCAGGGCACGTTCGTCGAGGCCGCGCCGAGCGTGGTGCCGCTGGCCGAGCTGACCGGGCTGCGCAAGACCCTGCTGAGCTGGCTCCGGACGGCCAGCGAGGCCGGGCTGGACGCGGACGGGATGGCCGCCCTGTTCACCGGCGCGCTGCGGGATTTCCATGACGGCCGCGCGGCCACGGGGGCGCCGCGCGGCACCCGCGGGGACGGGCGGGCCAGCGCGTGAACGTCATCGAGACCACCGGACTGGGCAAGCGGTACCGGCGCACGTGGGCGGTGCGGGACTGCACGCTGGCCATCCCGCCGGGCCGGGTGGCGGCGCTGGTGGGGCCGAACGGGGCCGGCAAAACCACCCTCATGCACATGACCGTGGGGCTGACCCGGCCCACGGCCGGCTCGGTGACGGTGCTGGGCGGGGTGCCCGCGGGGTCGGCCGGTGCCCTGAACCGGGTGGCGTTCGTGGCCCAGGACGCCCCGCTGTACCGGAACCTGCCCGTGGCCGACATGCTGCACCTGGCCCGTAACCTGAACGGCCGCTGGGACCAGGAGCGCGCCGAGGCCCGGCTGGCCACGCTGAAGATCCCGTTCAGCAGCAGGATCGGCAGGCTCTCGGGTGGGCAGCAGGCGCAGGTCGCGCTGACCATCGCCATGGCCCGGTCGCCCGAACTGCTCATCCTCGATGAGCCGCTGGCCGCGCTGGATCCGCTGGCCCGGCACGAGTTCCTGGCTTCCCTGATGGAGGTCACGGCCGAGGACGGCCTCTCGGTCCTGTTCTCCTCCCACGTCATCTCCGAGCTGGAACGGGTCGCGGACTACCTGGTGGTGCTGGCCGACGGCCACGTGCAGGTCATGGGCGACGTCGAGGAACTGCTGGCCGCCCACCTGCTCCTGATCGGCCCGGCCGCGGAGATCGGCGAGCTGACCCGGCCCCTCAGCGTGGTGCACTCCCGCCGGGCCGAGGTCCAGGCTCAGGTTCTGGTCCGGCTGCCCGCTCCATCCGGGCGAGCGGGGGCCGCCCCGGTGCCACCCGGTTGGCAGGCGTTCCCGGTCACGCTGGAGGAGCTCGTGCTGGCCTACCTGCGGGAGCCGGGGGTCTCGGCCCTGCCCGGGCCGGTTCCGCTCCGGGCCGGGGGCGGCGGGGAGCCGGCCCGATGACCGCGGCCACCGCCGGCCGGCCGTTCACCGCGGGCGGCTGGGGCCGGCTGGCCTGGCCCGCCTGGCGCCAGCACCGGGCGGCCCTGGCCGGGTTCGCGGTGGTGTCCGGGGTCCTGGCGGCGGTGATGCTGTGGGCGGCCCTGGCCGGTCACGCCCACTACACCGCGCTGGTCCGGGACCACTGTCCGGGGTCGCGACAGCTGGCCCGGTGCGGTCCGCTGCTGGGCGACTTTCCCTGGCTGGAGAACAGCAACTACGACATCGCGGTGACGTGGATGGCGCGGGCCGGGCCGGTGCTGGCGGGCGTGTTTCTCGGTGCCCCCGCCCTGGCCCGTGACTACGAGCGGGGGACGGCCCGGTTCACCTGGACCCAGGGGACGAGCCGGACCCGCTGGGCGCTGGCCAACATGCTGGTGCTGGCCGTCCCGGTGGTGGCGGTCTCGGCCGGGCTGGGGGCGCTGGCCATCTGGTCGCTGCAGCCCCTCACGGCGCTCGGGCAGGCCAGCCGGTGGCAGGGCTCATTCGACGGCACCCCCGTGACCCTCGCCGCCTGGATGCTGTTCGCCTTCCTGCTCGGGGTCACGATCGGCGCGGCGCTGCGGCGGGTGGTGCCCGCGATGGCGGCCACGGGCGGGGCCGTGACCGTCCTCGTGCTCGTGAACGCCTGGAGGCTGCACGGTCTGCTGCTGACCACCGGGGCCGTCGTCAGCCGGACCAGGCTGCTGGCCGGCCAGTTCTACACCCTGCCGCTGACCAACGTCGCGACATACTTCTTCGGCGGCTCCGTGGCCCGGGCCCCGGCCGGGAGCTGGGTCCTGGACGGCTGGTTCGCCGACCGGGGCGGCCACCGGCTGACCGGGGCCGCGCTCAACCCGCTGTACGCCCGGAAGGCGCCGCAGCAGCAGGCCTGGGTGGCCAGCCAGCACGCCTCGGTGTGGATCTCCTACCAGCCGGGCCGCCACTTCTGGGTTCTGCAGGGCCTGGAGGGCGGCGTCCTGCTGGTGCTCGCGCTGGCCCTGGCCACCACCACCGTGATCCTGATCCGGCGGAGTTCGACGTGACGATCACCCTGCCCTTCCAGAAGGCGAGGGCGGCCAGCAGGCCGCGGTTCGGGCTGGCCTGGGTGACCTGGCGCCAGCAGCGGGCCACGCTGCTCACCCTGGCCGGGCTGGCGGGCGCTCTGGCCGCCGTCATGCTGGCCGCCGGTCTGCGCGGGCACGCCCTCTACCCCACCTTCGTTAAAAATCATTGCCTGCAGGTAGCGGGGCCCGGTGTGACCGAGGTGTCCGCATCGCAGATCTGCCGCCAGCTGGGCAGCGAGTTCCCGGGGATCGGGGGACCGTTCTACCTGCTCTTCGGGCACACCGCGGTCGTGCTGGACGGCAGTTTCCTGGACAGCTACCCGGCCGACGTGACGCTGGCCCTGCTGGCCCTGTTCCTGCTGACCGGGATGTTCCTCGGCGCGCCCCTGCTGGGCCGGGAACTCGGGCAGGGCACGTTCCGGTTCGCCTGGACCCAGGGCACCAGCCCGCTGCGCTGGTGCATGACCAAGCTCGTCCTGCTCGGCGGGGCGGCCATGGGGGCGGGGGCCGGGCTCGGGGCGCTCGGCGCGTGGTCGCTGCAGCCCTTCAACCTGGCCGGCGGCCCGAGCAGCCGCTGGCAGGACGGGCAGTTCGAGACCACCGTCTGGCTGGTGCGCCGCCGGCGGGCCTGATCCTGGCGGCGGATTCAGGAGCCCAGGCGTTCAGGAGCCGAGGCGCCAGGATTCGCGGTAGGCGGCCTGGGCCGGGGTGAGGGTGTCGAGCTGGGTGCCGATGGCGGCCAGCTCGAGCCGGGCCGCCTCGGCGTCCAGGGCCTCGGGGACCTCGTGCACGGCGGGCGGGAGCTGGCCGGCCCGGGCGGCCAGCCAGGCCAGGGCCAGCGCCTGCACCCCGAACGACAGGTCCATGGCCTGGGCCGGGTGCCCCTCGGCGGCGACCAGGTTCACCACCCGGCCTTCGGCCAGGAGCAGGAGCCGGCGGCCGTCCGGCAGCTCGAACGAGTCCACGTGCGGCCGCAGATCCCGGTACACGGCCACGGCCATGCCGGCCAGGGCCCGCAGGTCGATCTCCACGTCGAAGTGGCCGGCGTTGGCCAGGATGGCCCCGTCCCGCATCACGGCCAGGTGCTCGGCCCCGATGACCTCGGTGGAGCCGGTGACGGTGATGAACAGGTGGCCGGCCCGGGCCGCTTCGGCCATGGGCAGGACCCGGAAGCCGCGCAGCACCGCGTCCAGCGCGCGCACCGGGTCGATCTCGGTCACGATGACCTCGGCGCCCAGGCCCCGGGCCCGGTCGGCCACGCCGCGGCCGGAGGCGCCGAACCCGGCCACCACCACGGTCTTGCCCGCCAGCAGGGTGTTGGTGGCGCGCAGGATGCCGTCCAGGACCGACTGCCCGGTGCCGAACGTGCTGTCCACCAGCCGCCGGGTCGCGGTGTCGTTGGCCGCCACCATCGGGAACCGCAGCGCCCCCTCGGCCGCCATCCGGCGCAGCCGGATCACGCCGGTGGTGGTGGACTCGCAGCCGCCGCGCACCCCGGCCAGCAGCTCGGGGTGCTGGGTGTGCAGCGTGTTGACCAGGTCGCAGCCGTCGTCCACGACCAGGTCGGGGGCGCCGGTCAGGGCCTGCTCGATGTGCCGGTAGTAGGCGGGCCGGTCCACACCGGCCCGGGCGAACACCGCGATGCCGTGCCGCACGGCCAGGGCGGCCGCCACCTCGTCCTGGGTGGACAGCGGGTTCGACGCGGCCAGGGACACGCTGGCCCCGCCCGCGCGCAGCGCGCGGACCAGGATCGCGGTCTCGGCCGTGACGTTGAGGCAGGCGGCCACGGCCAGGCCCGCGAACGGCTGCTCAGCGGTGAACCGCTCCCGCAGCTGGGCCAGCACGGGCATGGCCCGCTCGGCCCACTCGATCCGGGCGCTGCCCGACTCGGCCAGCAGCGGGTCGGCGATGTCGCCGGCCCCGGCCGCCTCGAACGGCCCGTCCAGGCCCGGCGCGGGGCGGACCGCCGCGCGGGGCCGGGACCGGCCGCCGGACCGCGGCGTGCGCGGCCCGGCAGCCTTGGCGTCGGCCATGCGGTCAGTACCGGTACTGGTCGCTCTTGTACGGGCCGTCGACCGGGACACCGATGTAGTCGGCCTGGTCCTTGGTCAGCGTGGTCAGCTTGACCCCGAGCGCGTCCAGGTGCAGCCGGGCCACCTTCTCGTCCAGGTGCTTGGGCAGCACGTAGACGCCGACCGGGTACTGGTCGGTCCGGGTGAACAGCTCGATCTGGGCCATCACCTGGTTGGTGAAGCTGTTCGACATGACGAAGCTCGGGTGGCCGGTGGCGTTGCCCAGGTTGAGCAGCCGTCCCTCGGACAGCACGATCACCGCGTGGCCGTCCGGGAACACCCACTCGTCGACCTGCGGCTTGACGTTGATCCGCTTGATGCCGGCGGTCTTCATCAGGCCGGCCATGTCGATCTCGTTGTCGAAGTGGCCGATGTTGCCCACGATGGCCTGGTGCTTCATGGCGGCCATGTGCTCGGCGCGGATGATGTCGCGGTTGCCGGTGGCGCTGACGAAGATGTCGGCGCTGTCGACCACGTCCTCCAGGGTGCTGACCTGGTAGCCGTCCATGGCCGCCTGCAGCGCGCAGATCGGGTCGATCTCGGTCACGATGACCCGGGCGCCCTGGCCGCGCAGGGACTCGGCGCAGCCCTTGCCCACGTCGCCGTAGCCGCAGATCACGGC
>DASXMW010000242.1:0-47826 GCA_036495425.1 Streptosporangiaceae bacterium
TCCTGCAGCTGGCCCATCTCGTCGGCCAGGGTGGGCTGGTAGCCCACCGCGGACGGCATCCGGCCCAGCAGCGTCGACACCTCGGAACCGGCCTGGGTGAACCGGAAGATGTTGTCGATGAACAGCAGCACGTCCTGCCGCTCGACGTCGCGGAAGTACTCGGCCATGGTCAGCGCGGACAGCGCGACCCGGAGCCGGGTGCCCGGCGGCTCGTCCATCTGGCCGAAGACCAGCGCGGTGTCGTTGATGACGCCGGACTCGGTCATCTCCACCCACAGGTCGTTGCCCTCGCGGGTACGCTCGCCGACTCCGGCGAAGACCGAGACACCGCCGAAGTTCTGCGCGACGCGGCGGATCATCTCCTGGATGAGCACGGTCTTGCCCACACCGGCGCCGCCGAACAGGCCGATCTTGCCGCCGCGGACGTACGGGGTGAGCAGGTCGAGGACCTTGATGCCGGTGACGAACATCTCGGTCCGCGGCTCGAGCTGGTCCAGCGGCGGCGGGTCGCGGTGGATCGACCAGCGCTCTTCGATCTTCAGCGACGAGGTCGGCACGTCGAGGGTCTCGCCCAGGGTGTTGAACACATGGCCCTTGGTCACCTCACCGACCGGTACCTCGATCGGGGCGCCGGTGTCGGTGACCTCGGCCCCGCGGACCAGGCCGTCGGTCGGCTCCAGCGAGATGGCCCGCACCACGTCGTCGCCGATGTGCTGCTCGACCTCGAGGGTCAGCTGCGTGGTCTTCTCGCCGATGGTGATGTCGACGTGCAGCGCGTTGTAGATCTCCGGAATCGAGTCGGCCGAGAACTCCACATCAACGACGGGGCCGATGACCCGCGCGACCCGGCCGGTCCCCGGCGCGCCGCCGGTGTTCTCCGCGGTGTTTTCTGCGGTCGCGGTCATAGTGTCACTCACTCACTCTCTGCTGAGGCGTCGGCCATGGCGTTGGCGCCGCCCACGATCTCGCTGATTTCCTGGGTGATCTCGGCCTGCCGGGCGTTGTTGGCCTCCCGGGTCAGCCGCTCGGTCAGGTCGTTGGCGTTGTCGGTGGCCGCCTTCATGGCGCGGCGGCGGGAGGCCAGCTCGGACGCGGCCGACTCCAGCATGGCGTAGAAGATCCGCCCCTCCACGTACTGCGGCAGCAGCCGGTCCAGCACGATGTCGGGGGACGGCTCGAACTCGTACATCGGCAGCGGGCCGCCCTCGGGCTGCCCGCTGCTCTCCTCGATCTCCAGCGGCAGCAGCCGGGCCACCAGCGGGCGCTGGGTCAGCATCGATATGAACTCGGTGCGGACGATGTAGATCTCGTCCACCCCGCCGTCCTCGGCCTTCTTGTCGAACGCCTCGAGCAGGCCGTTGGTGACCTCGGTGGCGTTGCTGACCGAGGGCCGCACCGAGAAGCCGCTGAACTCCTGGGCCATCTCGATCTGGCGGGCCCGGTGCCAGCCGATGCCCTTGCGCCCGCACACGTAGGGCACCGGCTCGACGTTGCGGTCACGGAGCGTGCGCAGCAGCCGGGCCTCCTCCCGCAGCACGTTGCTGTTGAACGCCCCGGCGAAGCCGGAGTCGCTGGTGAGGACCAGCACCGCGGCCCGGGTGACCGACTCCGGCTCGGCCGTGAGCGGGTGGTCGAGGGTGGAGGTCCGGCTGACCACCGCCTCCACCGCCCGGGTGAGCTCACGCGCGTACGGCTCGGCGTCGCGCATGCGCTGCTGCGCGCGGATGATCCGGGACGAGGCGATCAGCTCCTGGGCCCGGGTGATCTTGCCGATCGACTGGACCGCCCGGATCCGCTGCCGGACGGCGCGAAGGCTGGCCGCCATGCTTAGCTGTTCTCCCCGGACGAAGCGTTCTCATTGGCCGGGCCGTCAGGACCCCGGTCGCCCCCAGCGGGGCTGTTGGCGTCCACCGGACCCTCTTCGGGCTGCTGGTTCGAGTACTTCTTCACGGTCTCCTGGCCGGTCTCCTCGGCCGAGAGCGGCTCAGCGTCTTCCTCGCTGACCAGCAGCTCGCCGTTGCTCTTCTCGAACGTGCGGCGGAACTGCTCGACCGCGTCCTTGAGCGAGGACGCCGTGTCGTCGGACAGGTCGCTGGTCTCCCGGATCGAGTCCAGGATGCCGGCGTTGTTGCGCTTCAGGCTGTCCAGGAACTCGGTCTCGAACCGCGACACATCGTCGATCGGCACGTCGTCCAGATAACCGTTGGTGCCGGCCCAGATCGACACGACCTCGTTCTCCACCGGGAACGGGTCGTACTGGGGCTGCTTGAGCAGTTCGACCAGGCGGCCGCCCCGGTCCAGCTGGGCCCGCGAGGCCGCGTCCAGGTCGGAGGCGAAGGCCGCGAACGACTCCAGGTCGCGGTACTGGGACAGCGACAGCCGCAGCGTGCCCGCCACCTTGCGCATGGCCCGGACCTGGGCCGCACCGCCGACCCGGGACACCGACCGGCCGACGTTGATGGCCGGGCGGACACCGGAGTTGAACAGCTCGGTCTCCAGGAAGATCTGGCCGTCGGTGATCGAGATGACGTTGGTCGGGATGTAGGCCGAGATGTCGTTGGCCTTGGTCTCGACGATCGGCAGACCGGTCAGCGACCCGCCGCCCAGGTCGTCGGACAGCTTGGCGCAGCGCTCCAGCAGCCGGGAGTGCAGGTAGAACACGTCACCGGGGTAGGCCTCGCGGCCCGGCGGGCGGCGCAGCAGCAGCGAGATCGCCCGGTAGGCCTCGGCCTGCTTGGACAGGTCGTCGAACACGATCAGCGCGTGCTTGCCCTGGTACATCCAGTGCTGGCCGAGCGCGGATCCGGTGTAGGGCGCGATGTACTTGAAGCCGGACGGGTCCGAGGCCGGCGAGGCGACGATGGTGGTGTACTCCAGCGCGCCCGCCTCCTCCAGCGCCTGCCGGATCGAGGCGATGTTCGAGCCCTTCTGGCCGATCGCCACGTAGATGCAGCGGACCTGGCGCTTTTCGTCGCCGGACTCCCAGTTGGCGCGCTGGTTGATGATCGTGTCGATGGCGATGGCGGTCTTGCCGGTCTGCCGGTCGCCGATGATCAGCTGCCGCTGGCCGCGGCCGATCGCGGTCATCGCGTCGATGGCCTTGATACCGGTCTGCAGCGGCTCCTTGACCGACTGGCGCTGGACCACCGAGGGGGCCTGGGTCTCCAGCTGACGCAGCTCGGTGTCGCCGATCTCGCCCTTGCCGTCCAGCGGGTTGCCCAGCGGGTCGACCACGCGGCCGAGGAAGCTGTCCCCGACCGGGACCGAGAGGATCTCGCCGGTCCGCTTGACCTGCTGACCTTCCTCGATCTTGCTGAAGTCGCCGAGGATGACGACACCGATCTCGCGGATGTCCAGGTTCAGGGCCAGGCCGCGGGTGCCGTCCTCGAATTCGAGCAGTTCGTTGGCCATGGCCGAGGGCAGGCCCTCGATCTGTGCGATGCCGTCGCCGCATTCGACGACCGTGCCGACCTCCTCCAGGGAGGCAGACTCTGGCTCATACGCTTCGACGAAGCGCGCCAGAGCGTCCCGGACATCTTCCGGCCGGATTGTCAGCTCCGCCATCTTTCCTCAAGTCTCTCGTGTGCGTGCGTTGTCAGTTGGTCAGCTTGCGGCGCAGGTCGCTCAGACGGCTGGACACGCTGCCGTCGATGAGCTCGTCGCCGACCTGGACGGTCAGGCCGCCCACCACGGTCGGGTCGATGAGGACGTTGATGTACACCTCATGACCGTAGATGCCCGCCAGCGCCTCGGCCAGTCGCCGGCGCTGCTGCGCGGACAGGTCGGTGGCCGACCGCACCACCGCGATGAGCCGGCGGCGGCGCTCGGCCGCGATCCGTGTGCACATGTCCAGGCTGGCCACCAGCGACCGGCCCCGCGGGTACAGCGACACCTCGGTGACCAGGCGCAGGGTGATCGGGGTGACCTTGCCGCCGAGCAGATCGTCCAGCAGCTGCCGCTTCCCCTCGTCCGGCGCGGTCGGCTCGGACAGGGCCGCGCGCAGCTCGGGCTCGGTGGCCACCACCCGGCTGAACCGGAACAGCTCGTCTTCCAGGTCGTCCAGCTGGCCCTGCCCCTCGGCGGAGATGGCGAACGCCTCGGCCGCGAGCTGCTCCAGCGCGTCGGTCATGTCCCCGGAGCTGGCCCAGTGGGCCCGGACCGTGGCCGCGACCAGTGCCTCGGCGGCCTCGCTGATCCTGCCGTGCAGCAGGGCGACCACGATGCTGCCCTTCTCGTCGGCCGGCCGGGCCGGGTCGGCCAGGGCGCGCCGCAGCCCGTGCTCGGTGTCCAGCAGGTGCAGCACCGAGAACAGCTCGTCGCCGACCGTCTCGGCCGCACCGCCCTGGGCCAGGGTCTCGGGCAGCTGGTCCTTCAGCTCGGCGAAGGACACCCGGCTCACACCGCGCATCACCGGTTCGCCCTCGCCCCGATCCCGCCGCGCTGTTCCAGGTCATCCAGGAACCGGTCGACCACCCGGCTCTGGCGGGCCTGGTCGGTGAGCGACTCGCCCACGACCCGGCTGGCCAGGTCGGTGGCCAGGGTCCCGACCTCGGAACGCAACGCGACCAGCGCCTGCTGGCGCTCGGCCTGGATCTGCTGATTGGCCGCCTCGGTCAGGCGGCGGGCCTCGGCCTGGGCCTCCTCGCGCATCTCGGCGATGATCTGGGCACCCTGCTCGCGGGCCTCCTCACGCAGGCGCGCGGCCTCGTGCCGGGCCTCGGCCAGCTGCTGCTTGTACTGCTCCAGCACCCGGTTGGCCTCGGCCTGAGCCTCCTCGGCCCGGGCCAGACCGCCTTCGATCTGGTTGGTCCGCTCCGCCAGCATCTTCTGCGCCCGCGGTATGGCGATCCTGCCCAGCGCGCCGAAGACGATGAGGAAGGCCGCGGCACCGATGATCAGTTCCGTGAGCGTGGGGATGAGCGGGTCCTGTGAACCCGATGCCGCCAGCAGATGCGTCACGCGGCTGTCCTTTCTGTCCTGCCTTGACTAACCACCGTGGGGGCTAACTGCCGAAGATGAACGGCACGACGATGCCGATGAGGGCCAGCGCCTCGGTCAGCGAGAAACCGATCCACATGTACTGGGTGATGCGGCCGGACGCTTCCGGCTGCCGGGCCATGGCCTCGATGGCGTGGCCGAAGATCAGGCCGATGCCGACGCCCGGGCCGATGGCGGCCAGACCGTAGGCGACCGCGCCCAGGCTGCCGGTCACGGTGCCGGATGCGGCGATCGCGTGAGTGGTAGCAACGTCAAGCATGAGTCCGTTTTCCTTTGCGTCAGTACCGGCGAACCCATTTCGCCGGATGGTGGACAGGAGGCGTCAGTGTCCCGCTTCGAGCGAGTCCGCGATGTACACCGCGGTCAGCGTGGTGAAGATGAAGGCCTGCAGCAGCTGGATCAGTGCTTCCAGGCCGGTCACGACCAGCACCATGATGGCCGAGGTGGCCGCGAACACCAGCCCGATGCTCAGGCTGGCCAGGTACCAGGTGGCCAGGGTGAAGATCAGCAGCAGCAGGTGCCCGGCGAACATGTTGGCGAACAGCCGGACGCCCAGGGTGAACGGCTGGACGATGAAGTACCGGGCGAACTCGATTGGCACCAGGATGCCCAGCACCCAGGTCGGCACGTCGTTGGGGATCATGTTCTTGAAGTAGCCCAGGCCGCCCTGGTTCTTGAACCCGATATACAGGTAAGTCAGGTAGACCATGGCCACCAGGGACCACGGGAACCCGCTGCGCGAGGTCGCCGGGAACTGGAAGAACGGGATGATCTCCATCACGTTCATGAAGTAGATGAAAAAGAACAGCGAGGTCAGGAAGGCCAGGTACCCGTCGCCCCTCCGGCCCAGGGACGGCCGCAGGATCTGATCCCGCACCGCCAGCAGGGCCAGCTCCCCGAGGTTCTGAATGCCGCGCGGGATCAGCTTGGGCCGGTAGAACGCGGCGACGAAGAACACGATCACGACGGCCGCGCAGATCAGCGCGATCAGGATCGGCTTGGTGAAGTGGAAGGAGCCGATGGAGAAAATCGGCCGGAAGTTGAAGTCGTTCAGGCTGGGTGCTGGGTAGCCGCACCCGGAGAAGATGTGGCATCCGCTGCTGCCCGCGGCGACCGCCGACACGCTACCGATCACCGGTCAGTTCCTCTCGCATCGTTGTCGTCTGGTCGTGTTGTCTCATCTGGCCGTTCTGCTCGCTCGGTTCGTCGGGGACCGCGGGCTTCGGCGCGAAGCGCCGGATCCGCGGGGGTGTGGATCGGCCGTGCCGGTAGATGACAAGAGCCAGGGAGATGCCCAGGCCGACCAGCATGCCGGCCGGGGCCAGGATCGGCAGGTGTGTGGGCCGGCCGATCAGCCAGCCGATCGCGCCGTACGCGACGATCCCGGCGATCAGGTAGCTGAAGATGGTCATGCCGGCGCCGCGGGTCGGGAGCGGCGAGTCGTCCGCCGCGGGCCGGCGGGGCAGGCGCGGGCGGGGCCGCAGGCCGGTGGCCTTGCGCTCGGGCGGCTCCTGCAGCAGCCGGATGTGCGGGTGCCCATCGTTCCCGCTGTCCTCCGGCGCGGCGGGGCCGGCGGTACGGTCAGGCGCCTCGGGCGGTCGCGGCGGCTCGGGGGATAGCGGCTGGGCCATGGCTCATCGCTCCCCGTCCGGGTTCACGTACAGGGTCTTGAACCTGATCGAGCTGATCACCTGGCTGGCGCAGTAGGCCAGGATGCAGATGAGCGCGGTGAAGCCGAACAGCTTGCCGTTGAAGAAGCTCGCGTCGCCCAGCAGCTTGACCGCGACGGCCAGGGTGATGATCTTGAAGACATAGAGGCCGATGGCGGCCATCATGATGGCCTGCGGGCTGATCCGGGCCACCCGGCCGATGACTGCGACGTCGATGCCGAAGAAGATCGCCACCAGCGCGACGCCGAGCAGGGCCCCGATCAGACCGTGTGTCCCACCGATCACCGCGCTGACCGCAACCATGATCGCCGCGACGATGGCCGTGAGCACGGCCGACCATCGGACGACGCGGGAGAAGTTTGCCAGCACTTAGAAAACTCCGGTGGGATCGGTTTTGCAGTTCTTTACCCGAGGCCGTCCGGGGCGGTGCCGTCCGCCGGTCTCGCGGGTAGATGCTGAGCAACCCCGCCGCGCAACTCTGCTGCGCCGCAAGGGTTGCCACTGGTCAAGGAAACGTATCACGGGCCTCTGCTCCACTTACAGGTGGCTGCTCGTGAAAGCTATCACAAAGTTCTTTGCTCTGTCTTTACCTAAGCGGGAACTTTCTTTTAGCCCTACGCTTTGCGTTCGCCTGGGCACTCCGCCCGGCAAGCCCGGCATTCCGGGCGTGCGGCCGCAGCGCCGGAAGGTGGTGCCAGGGTGTGGCCGGACGGGGAATCCTGTTGGATTCGGGCTATGACCAGGTGATTTGCCCGTTGAAGATTTCGAAGGTCTGGGCCTCGGGTCCCGGCTGCGGGCTCGGCCACCGGGTCAGTGTGCCCGGGACGCGCGGCCGGGGCGGGGAGTTCAGGCCAGCGGATCTTCCATCCAGAGATAAGGCCACCATGGAACTGCCCGCGACCGGCCGTTACCATGAGCTTGACGTGGAGGGAGCCCGAGCCATGACACCCCGGAGCGAAGACAAGCCGAGCAAGACAGGCCCACCACTCTGGGCACTGATTTACATGTTCGTCCTCGGGGCCGTCATCGTGTGGGGAGGCCTCATCGCCCTGCATGGTTACCGTCAGTGGTGGGTGGTGACCTTTTACGCCGTGGCCGCGGCCGGCATCGCCGGGGGCAGCATCAAGCATGCAATGGGGAGCAGAGTCCCCCTCCCCTAACCCGCCTGCCCGCTGGCGACACACCTCGACGGTCCGCTCACGGATCAC
The DNA here is from genome assembly GCA_036495425.1 of Streptosporangiaceae bacterium. Classification (GTDB taxonomy): domain Bacteria; phylum Actinomycetota; class Actinomycetes; order Streptosporangiales; family Streptosporangiaceae; genus Bog-532. The sequence continues at coordinate 7,877 of DASXMW010000242.1, forward strand.
CTCGGGGCCGCGGCGTCAGGGTTGGGGGCCGCGGCGGAACGCTCGCGCGGGGCGGCTGGAGCCCGGGAGGGTGCCGGGGCCATGGGAGTGGCCGTGACGGCGGCGGGCGGGGCCGCCGGGGCCGGGGTGGTGCGGGCGGCCGGGTTGACGGCGGGGCGGGCCCGGCGGCCGGCCTGGCGCCAGTGGGTGGGGCGCAGCCGGGGCATGGTCACCGGGAGCAGGGCCAGCACCGCAACCAGGGTCAGGCCGACCAGCACGATCAGGTCGGTGCGGACCAGGGACAGCGAGGTGACCGCGCCGGTGAACAGGGCGGCCCACAGGTACATGATCAGCACGCTCTGCCGGTGCGAGTGCCCGACGCTGAGCAGCCGGTGGTGCAGGTGCTTCTTGTCGGCGTCGAACGGGGACATGCCCGCCCGGGTGCGCCGGACCACGGCCATCAGCAGGTCCGCGTACGGGATGATCAGGATCGCCACCGGCAGCAGCAGCGGCAGCACGGTCGGGAACCGGTTGACCGCCGCGTGGTTGTAGTGGATCAGCACGTTGGGGTCGAGGGTGGCCGTGCTGGACAGCGGCACGTAGGCCAGCAGCAGGCCGATCAGCATGGACCCGGTGTCACCCATGAAGATCCGGGCCGGGTTGAAGTTGTGGGGCAGGAAGCCCAGGCACACCCCGGCCAGCAGCGCGGCGATCAGCGTCGGCACCGACTGGGAGTGGATGCCGATCACGCGGGCCAGCGTGTACGAGTAGACCAGGAACGAGCTGGCGGCGATGGCCACGATGCCCGCGGCCAGGCCGTCCAGCCCGTCGATGAAGTTCACCGCGTTGATCGTGACCACCACGATGAGGATGGTCAGGACCAGGCCCAGCTGCGGCGGCAGCACGAACACGCCGCCGCCCGGCTCGGGCACCCAGGACAGCACGACCTGGCTCCAGACCAGGATGGCGCCCGCGGCCACCTGGGCGGCCAGCTTGCTGATGGCCCCGATCCCCCAGCGGTCGTCGATGATGCCGGTCACCACCAGCAGGCCCGCGGCCAGCAGCAGGCCCGGCACCGCGCGCGGGGACGTGAACGCGCCCCGCAGGTAACTGAGCTGGTTGGCCACCAGCAGCCCGGCGGCCAGGCCGCCGTACATGGCCAGCCCGCCGATCAGCGGCGTGGGCTGGACGTGCACGTCACGGGCCCGGGCCGCGTGCAGCGTCTTGGTCGCGAACGCGCCCCGCCGGACCAGCGGCGTCAGCAGATAGGTGGTCGCGGCGGCCAGCAGCAGCGCGAGCAGGTACTCCCGCACCTCAGGTCAGCCGTCCACGACAGGGAAGCCGGACATCAAGTGTCACTTTAACCCGCGTACCGGGCCGCGGGGTCCGGCTCAGGACGGCTGGCCCGGGTCGGCGTCGCCCGGGGTGGCGGCCGGACCGGTGTCACCGGTGTCTTCGACCGGGGCGGGAGTGGCGGATGAGGCGGGCTTCCGGGTGGTGGTCCGGCGGGTGGTGGTCTTCCGCTCGGCGGCGGGCTTACCGGCCGCGGGCTGGCGGGTGGTGGCCTTGCGGGTGGTGGCCTTGCCCGGGGTGGCTGGGACCTCGTCGGCGCTGGTCTCGGCCGGGGCCGCGTCGGCGGTGGTCCCGGCCGGAGCCGGGCTGGCCGCGGTCCTGGTCCTGGCCCGGGTGGACCGGGTGGCGCCCGACTTGCCCGAGGTGGCGGCGGGCTTCCTGGTCCGGGCCGGCTTCTTGGCGGCGGGCGCGGCGGCGTCCGAGGTTTCCGCTGGGGCCGCTGGGGCCGCTGGGGCTTCTGGGGCGGGGGTGCCAGCGGCGGCGGAGGCGTCGGTGAAGGTGGGCGCCTCGGCGGCGGTGAGCGCCTCGGCCCTTGTGTCGGCGGGCGAGTCGGACGGGATGTCCGGCGGGCCGTCCGGGACCGCCGTCTCCCCGGCCGCGTCGGCCGCCGCGGAGGTTCCGGCCGCGGCGGTGACGCCGGTCGTGTCCTCGGCGTCCTCGGTTTCCTCGGCCTCGGGCAGCACCGGGGTGCCGTTGACCTCGGGCTCGCTGACCTCGTCCCCGGTGATCAGGGCCGCGACCTCGCGCAGCCGGTCCATGGAGATGGCCCCGGCCCGCAGCAGGCGCGGCACCGAGCCGGTCAGGTCGATGATCGTGGACGCCACGCCGCCGCCGCACTGGCCGCCGTCCAGGTACACCGAGATCGAGTCGCCGAGCTGCTCGACGGCCTCGTCGACCGTGGTGGCGGCCGGACGGCCGGTGGTGTTGGCGCTGCTCACGGCCATGGGCCCGGTGGCCTTGAGCAGATCCAGGGCGGCCGCGTGCAGCGGCATGCGCACCGCCACCGTGCCCTTGGTGTCGCCCAGATCCCAGGCCAGCGTGGGCGTGGCCCGGGCGACCAGGGTCAGGCCGCCCGGCCAGAACTCGTCGATCAGATCCTGTCCGAACGGGCCGAAGTCGTCGACCAGCGCGGTCGCGGCGCGCACCGTGCCGACCAGCACCGGCGGCGGCATGTCCCGGCCGCGGCCCTTGGCCGCCAGCAGGCGGCTGACCGCCCACGGGGTGAAGGCGTCGGCACCGACGCCGTAGACGGTGTCGGTGGGCAGCACGATCAGCTCGCCCTTGCGGATCGCCTCCGAGGCGGCCACCATCCCGGCCGCGTGCTGGGCCGGGTCAGAAAGGTCGAAACGTTCGGTCATTCCCGCTCATCCCGTCATCGGTCGGCATCATCATCGGGCCGGTCGCCGGGCCACATCGCTGTGACAAAACGGTCTCGCCGCGCCAGGTCCTTGTGGTTCCGCGTGTCCCGCCAGCCGGCTTCTTCCGGGAAGACCCAGTACACGGCGGCACCCTGGGGCGCACCGTGCTCGACGGCCAGCAGGCCGCCGGGGCGCAGCAGCCGGCGGGCGACGCGCTCCACGGTGCGGATGCTGTCGAGCCCGTCCTGCCCGCTCCACAACGCGGCCGGCGGGTCGTATTCTCCCACCTCCGGGGGAACGGTCGCGCCCACCGGGATGTACGGCGGGTTGCTGACGACCAGATCGACGTGACCGTCCAGCTCGTGCAGGCTGTCGGCGAAGTCACCGCCGTGCAGGGTCAGCCGGCCCTTGGTGTAGGGGGCGGCGGCCGCGAGGCGCTCGATGTTGCGCTCGGTCCAGGGCCGGGCCAGCGGGTCGGCCTCGACCGCGTGCACCCGGGCCCGGGGTACCTCCTGGGCGATGGCCAGCGCGATCGCGCCGGAACCGGTACCCAGGTCGGCCACGACCGGCTCGGCCACGTCCATCGCGCGCAGCCGGTCGATGGCCCAGCCGGTCATCACCTCGGTCTCCGGGCGGGGCACGAACACTCCCGGCCCGACCTCGAGCTCCAGGTAGCGGAAGTACGCGAGCCCGGTGATGTGCTGCAGGGGCTCGCGGGCGGACCGGCGGCTGATCGCTTCCCAGAACCGGGCGTCAAAGGCCGGGTCGGGCACCCGGTGCAGCTCGGTCCGCTTGACCCCGTGCACGTGGGCCGCGATCAGCTCGGCCTCGGCCCGGGGGGATTCCACTCCGGATTCGGCCAGCCGGGCCGCGGCCAGCGCGATCTCATCCAGCAACAGGCTCACCCGCACGGCCCCCACTGCGTCCGTACCCGGCATGGCTCACGCGCCAGCGTTCCCGTCGTCCCCTAGCTTCTCGGCCATCTCGGCGTCGGCCAGGGCGTTGATCACGGCGTCCAGGTCACCGTCGATGACCTGGTCCAGGTTGTAGGCCTTGAATCCGACCCGGTGGTCGGAAATGCGATTTTCGGGAAAATTGTAGGTGCGTACCCGCTCGGACCGGTCCACGGTCCGGACCTGGCTGCGCCGCTCGGCATTGGCCTTCTCGTCGGCCTCCTGCTGCGCCTGGGCCAGCAGCCGCGCGCGCAGGATGCGCATGGCCTGCTCCTTGTTCTGGAGCTGGCTCTTCTCGTTCTGGCAGGACACCACGATGCCGGTCGGGATGTGGGTCAGCCGGACGGCGGAGTCGGTGGTGTTGACGCTCTGGCCACCCGGGCCCGAGGAACGGAACACGTCGGTCCGGACCTCGTTGGGGTCGATGTCGATCTCGACCTGCTCGGCCTCGGGCATGACCAGCACGCCCGCGGCCGAGGTGTGGATGCGGCCCTGGGACTCGGTGACCGGCACCCGCTGCACGCGGTGCACGCCGCCCTCGAACTTGAGCCGGGACCAGGCGCCCTGGGCCGCGGCGCCCCTCTTGCCCTTCACGGCCAGGGTGGCGGCCTTGACCCCGCCCAGGCCGGTGACGGTGGAGTCGAGCACCTCGGTGGCCCAGTGGTGCCGCTCGGCGTACCGCTGGTACATGCGCAGCAGGTCCCCGGCGAACAGGGCGGACTCGTCGCCGCCCTCGCCGGCCTTGATCTCCAGGATCACGTCGCGGCCGTCGTTGGGGTCGCGCGGCACCAGCATCCGCCGTAGTTCCTGCTCCAGCTCGGCCTTGCGCGCCTTCAGCTGGTCAGCTTCGGCGCCGAAGCCGGGGTCCTCGGCGGCCAGCTCGCGGGCGGCCTGCTCGTCGCCGGCGGCCTCCCGGTACTCGGCGTAGGCGTGGACGATCGGGGTCAGCTCCGCGTAGCGGCGGCCGATGTCGCGGGCCTTGTCGGCGTCAGCGTGCACACCGGGGTCGGCCAGGGCGTGCTCCAGCTCCGCGTGCTCGGACGCCAGCTCGCCGAGCCGGTCGAACACAGTCGTTCCTCCGTGGGTCAAACACAAGTACCGCCTGGCGTGCGGGGCACGCCAGGCGGATGGTCGGGTGTGCGGGCGGCTTACTTGCTGCTGTCCGCGGCGTTGGTGTCCGCGGCGTTGGTGTCCGCGGCCTTGCTGCCCGCGGCCTTCTTGCCGAAGCGGCGCTCGAACCGGGCGACGCGGCCACCGGTGTCCAGGATCTTCTGCTTGCCCGTGTAGAACGGGTGGCAGGCCGAGCAGACGTCGGTGTGGATCTCGCCGTTCGCGGCGGTGCTCCGGGTGACGAAGGTGTTCCCGCAGCTACAGGTCACCGTGGTGGGACCATAGGTCGGGTGAATTTCAGGCTTCACGATTACTCCTGCCTCGTGCGGTCGCCGGGTCGCCAGGTCACCCGTCATGGGACGGGCCGGCCTTCAGCGGCGTGAACCGGTACCGCGTGGTCGCGGCTTCTAGTGTGCCAGACGTTGTAACACGAAGTGGCCTCTCGGGATTCCCCGCCAGCGCCCTCTCACGGCGATCACCTGGCCACTCTCCCGGGCCGGAACATGGCCACTCTCCCGGGCCGGAATCTGGCTGGTCTCCCGGGCCGGGAACCTGGCCGGCCCCTGGTCACCCGCTAATGGTTTAAACCAGTCAGAGATCGCCATTATTGCCGCACATCGGTCCTATTGACATCGTTGTCTGCGTCGTGGTTCGGTGATTTCGTGTTTAGTCCAGCTGTTTTGCCTGCATAACCCCACACAGCTGCACCCTCAACGAAGGGCACCCCCATGACCCGTAGTCGTCCCCGGCGTGTGCTGTATGCGCTGGTCACGGCGGCCACCGCCCTCGGCACGACGGTCGCCGTCGCGGGTACGAGCTCCGCTGCCACCAGCGCCTCGGCCCCCAAGCTGGTCACTAATCCAGCCTCACTGGTCAACCCGTTCATCGGCACCTCCGGCGCGGTGGACACGTTCCCCGGCCCGGACATGCCGTTCGGCATGATCCAGTGGAGCCCGGACACCTCGCCGGACCGCCCGGAGGGCGGCGGCTACGAATACAACGACTCCAAGCTGATGGGCTACAGCCTGGCCCACGTCAGCGGGCCCGGCTGCAGCGCCGGCGGCGACCTGCCCATCCTGCCCACCGTGGGCGCGATCGGCACCTCGCCCAGCAGCACCACCGACTCGTTCACGCACGCCAGCGAGACCGCCCAGACCGGCCTGTACTCCGACACCCTGGGCAACGGGGTCTCGGTCAAGCTCACCGACACCACCCGGGCCGGCATCGGCACGTTCAACTTCCCGGCCAGCAGCCAGGCCAACCTGCTGCTCAAGCTGTCCGGCAGCGCCGACCAGGTCGACGGGACCAGCGCGCAGGTCGTCGGGGACAACCAGGTGACCGGCACGGTCCAGGCCGGGCACTTCTGCGGTCAGTCCGCGCCGCCGGAGAACGACTACACCCTGCACTTCGACATCGTGTTCAACCACGCGTTCACGTCCAGCGGCACCTGGGGCGGCTCCGGCTCGTCCTCCTCGGCTCCCAACAGCGCCAAGAAGGTCACGCAGAACAACGTGACCCACAAGAATGCGGCCACCCCCAAGGCCACCGCCCCGTCCACCAAGGTCTTCGCCGGGGCCAAGCCCGACCTCAGGCCGCGCACTCAGCAGCCGACCGTGCACGGCGCCAAGACCGCGTCCCCGCAGACGACCGTGACCAACCCGGACGGCGTCTACCTGACCTTCGACACCACCAGGAACCAGACGGTGACGGCCAAGGTCGGCATCTCCTACACCAGCGACTCGGGCGCCGCCACCAACCTGTCCTCGGAGATCCCGGCCTGGAACTTCAGCGCGGCCCAGAAGGCCAACGTGGCCGCCTGGAACGCGTTGCTGGGCAAGATCCAGATCGGGGGCGGCGACGCCGCCCAGCAGACCCAGTTCTACACCGCCATGTACCACGCGCTGCTGCACCCCAACGTGTTCAGCGACGACAACGGCCAGTACATGGGCTTCGACGGCCAGGTGCACACGGTGGCCAAGGGCCATCAGGCCTACGCCAACTGGTCCGGCTGGGACATCTACCGGGACCAGGTCCAGCTGGCGGCGATGGTCGCCCCGCAGCAGACGTCGGACGCGATCACCTCGATGCTGGCCGACTACAGCCAGACCGGGATGCTGCCCAAGTGGAACCTGGACGGCGGCGAGTCCTACGTGATGGTGGGTGACCCGTCGGACGAGATCATCGCCGACGCCTACTCCTTCGGGGCCCGCGACTTCGACGTCAGCACCGCATTGAAGGACATGGAGGCCGAGGGGACCTCGACCAACAACATCCGCCCCGGCAACGCCACCGTGCAGTCCAAGGGCTACCTGCCCTACGACGGCACCTACGGCTGCTGCAACTTCTACGGCCCGGTGTCGACCCAGCTCGAGTACGACAGCGCCGACTACGCGATCGCGGCGCTGGCCCAGGCGACCGGCGACACATCGAACTACACCAAGTTCGCCACCCTGGCCCAGAGCTGGCAGAACACCTTCAACGCGGGCAGCGGCTACATGCAGGCCAAGCTGTCCAACGGCCAGTGGCTGCCCGGCTTCACCCCGGGGACCTCGGCCGGTTTCGTGGAGGGTACGTCGGCGCAGTACACGCCGATGGTGCCGTTCAACCTCCAGGCCCTGATCAACGCCCGCGGCGGCAACGCGGCCTGGGTCAGCTACCTGAATAGCCTGACCTCCAACCTGACCAGTCCGTCCAGCACCAACGCCGACCTGTCCAACGAGCCCAGCCTGGAGATCCCGTACGAGTACGACTACGCGGGCGCTCCGTACCTGACTCAGAAGACGGTCCGGAACGTCGAAGACCAGCTGTACTTCGACGCGCCGGTCGGCTCGTTCGGCAACGACGACCTCGGCGCGATGAGCTCCGCGTACGTCTGGGACGAGCTCGGCTTCTACCCGGAGACCCCGGGCACGCCGACCCTGGCCCTGGGCAGCCCGGTGTTCGCCAAGGCCGTGGTGCACGAGGGCAGCGGCAACATGCTGACCATCAACGCCAGCGGCGCCCAGGACTCGGCGCCCTACATCCAGAGCATGAAGGTGAACGGCCAGGCCTGGAACAAGGCCTACCTGGACTACGGCACCCTGTCCGCGGGCGGCACGCTGAACTACACCCTGTCCAGCACGCCCAACAAGTCCTGGGCCAGCAGCACCAGCGCCGCCCCGCCCTCGGACTCCACCGGTGAGCAGACCGCGCTGGACTCGGCCGGCCCGGCCAGTGGCCTGGTGGTCGCGCCCGGGTCGACCGGCACCGCCACCCTGACCGTGGACAACCTCACCACCAAGGCGATCACCGCGAACTGGACGGCCACCCCGTCCAGCAGCAACCTGACCGTCACCCCCACCAGCGGCACCCTGACCGTGCCGGCCGCCTCGTCGGCCACGGCCCAGGTCACCGTCACGGCCGGGGCGACCGAGGGCGCCTACTCGGTGGCGTTCACGGCCAAGCTGGGCGACGGGACGGCGCTGCCGGACACCGCCGTCGGCGTGGACGTGGCCAAACCGGGCGAGCTGTGGCCGTATTACACCTCGATCGGCATGTCCAACGACGGCCAGGTCACGTCCTCGGGTTACAACGGCGACTCCTGGCTGTACTCGGCCACCGCGCTGGCCGCGGCCGGGGTGACCCCCGGATCGACCGTCACCGCGGACGGCATCGGCTACACCTGGCCGAACGAGCCCGCGGGCAGCAACGACAGTATCGAGGCGTCCGGCCAGACCATCCCGCTGTCGCTCCCGTCCGGGGCGACCAAGATCGGCCTGCTGGGCAGCGCCACCAACGCCGACGCCAGCGGCGCCAGCGGCACGCTGACCGTGACCTACACGGACGGCAGCACCCAGCAGATCCCGGTCGCGTTCAGCGACTGGACCCTCGGCGCCGGGGCCTACCAGCCCGTGTCCGGGGACACGGTCGCGGTGACCACCCCCTACCGCAACATCGACGACGGCACGTCGGATGGAGTCAAGACCTACGTGTACTCGGTCAGCGCGGCGCTGCAGTCCGGCAAGACCGTGGCCAGCGTCACCCTGCCCAACCCGTCCGACGGCTACATCGGCGTCTTCGACATCGGCGGCGCCTGACGGTTAGCTGAACCTCTGACGTGCGGGGCCCGGGCCAGGCTGGCCCGGGCCCCGTATCGTGCCGGGCATGGATTTCGACTGGGCACCGCATCTGGCCGAGCAGCTGAGCTGGCACTGGGAGGCGCAGCTGCGGCCGCGGCTGGCGGGCCTCACCGACGACGAGTACTTCTGGGAGCCGGTGCCGGGCTGCTGGAGCCTGCGACGCGACCCCGCCGTGGCCGATGACCAGCCGGAGGCGTGGACGATCGACTGGAGCTTCCCGCCGCCGGACCCGGCCCCGGTGACCACGATCGCCTGGCGGCTGTCGCACCTGATCGTGGGGGTGTTCGGCATGCGGGCCGCGTCGCACTTCGGCGGGCCGCCCATCAGCTACGACACCCACCGGTACGCGGGCACCGCGGCTGAGGCGCTGCGCCAGCTGGACGAGACCTACCGGGCCTGGATGAACGGGGTCCGCGGGCTCACGGCCGAGCGGCTGACCGCGCCGACCGGCCCGGCCGAGCCGTTCCCGGACGCGCCGTTCGCGGACCTGGTCCTGCACATCCACCGGGAGGCCATTCACCACGGGGCCGAGCTGGCCCTGCTGCGCGATCTGTACCGGCGGCGCTGAGGCTGACTGGTTTCTTAGCCTGGCTGTTTGCCCAGGTCAAGGCGGGTAGGGGCCAAACCCCCGGCCGAGCGGCGAATTGTAGCGGGAAATCTGTTCTGATGGCGGCAAAACCGGTGAACCGTAAGCCGGCCCTTTCCGTAGTCATGGGCAGAGGGACGTGCTACTGGGGGCCGGAGGCAGGATGCAACACCCAAGGGATCCCTTCTCCTCCGATGACTCGGCCGATGACGCTGCCGCCTCGGGCGACGGGTTCTCACGGCCGCACTCGTCGCCGCGGCCTCCGTCCGACGTCCCTGAGCCCCCAGCGGCTACCCCTGAGCCCCTCCCGCCCCCGGCCGCTGAGCCCCTCCCGGCCACGCCCCCGGAGGCCCACCACGCCGAGGCCGTCGCCGGGCCCGGGCCGGAACTGCCCCCGGAGGCGGAACTGCCCCCGGAGGCGGACGACGCCGCCGTGTTGGGGTCCCAGGCGCTGTTCGAGTCGTGGGAGCCGCCCGCGGGCCTGCCCGGCCTGCCCGACCCCATGTGGGACGTGCCGTTCCGGTCATCCGGGCCCGACGTGGAGATGGACCGGGAGCCGGAGTACTCGGGCGCCCGGGCCGGGCTGGGTGGGTCCGGCGGGCCGTCCTCGGACTTCGGGGGCCCGGTGCCGCCCCCGACCCGGCGGCCCATGGCTCCGCCGCCGCACGGACCATGGAGCGGGCCGCGGCACGCGCGCAACCCGCACGGCCGCGGGGGCAGGGTGATCCTGGCCTTGGCCGGGACGCTGGCGCTGGCCGGCGCCGTGCCCATCGGCATCCTCGGGGTGCGCACGCTGACCCAGCAGCCGGTGCCGGTCATGACCACCGCGCCGCTGGCCGACGGCCGCCCGATCAGCGCGCCACCCAGCGTGGCCGCGGCCGCGCCCAGCCAGCTCAGCCAGGGCCAGACCGCGGCCGGCCCGGCGGCGTCCGGGTCGGCGGCGCCATCGCAGTCCACGGCGCCGTCGCAGTCCGCCCCGGCCAAGCCCAGTGGCGGCACGGGCGGGTCCGGGGCGGGCGGGGAGACCACGGCCCGGGCGGCCACGTTCGCCGTCACCGCCGGTCCCGGCTGCCGGACCCTGAACGGCGTGGTCACCTGGCCGTTCCACGCGCCCACCGGGGACGGCTGGCACCCGGCCACCGCCAGCCGCAGCGGGCCGTGCGGCACCTCGTTCAGCTACAGCCTGCTGGCCGACGTGAAGGACCACTCCGGCAACTGGCACGACCACTACGCCTGGATCTTCCACACCGGCAAGAACGTCGCGTCGTGCACGCTGAGCGTGTACGTCCCGCCGTCCCCGCACGCCAACAGCGCGGCCTTCTACTGGTTCAGCGCGGGCAGCGACGATCCGGAGAACCGGATGGCCGACTTCTCCATCGACCAGCGGACCAGCCAGGGCCGGTGGGTGACCAAGGGGCCGTTCACGTTCCCGGGCGGAACCGTGCTGGCCGAGGTGACCGACCGCGGCTTCGGGCCGGCGCCCGATTCCATCGAAGCCAGTGCCGCTCAGCTCCGCTGTGTGTGACCGGGGCTGGCGGGAGTAGCTTGCGGGCCTGTCGCGCCTTCGGGGAGGGCCCGGTCGCGTCAGCCTGAGCCGGCCGGGTCGGCGCCGGCCGCGGCGAACCCGGCCGCGATCTCGTCCCTGGTCGCGCCCGCGGTCAGCAGCAGGTGCAGCAGCAGCCGGGCCTTGAGCGGGTCCAGAAACCCGGCCCCGATCAGGCCGCGGTCGCGCAGGTCACGCTCGGAGCCCGGGTAGCCGTAGGTCCGGGCCAGCACCGTCCCGGCCCCGGTCCGCGAGGCCAGCACCACCGGGATGCGCCGGACCAGCCGGTCCAGCTGACCGGCCACGGCTGCGGGCACGTGCCCGGCCCCGTATCCGGCCAGGACCAGCCCGTCGAAACACGAGGCGGCCGCCTCCAGCAGGGCGCCGTCGTCGCCCAGGACCATGGTCACGAGCCCGGTCCTGACCGCCCGGCCGCTGGGCGGGGCGGGCCGGGACGGGAGGGATCGGAGAGCGGCCAAGGGCGGGAGCCGCGGGTGGCGGTCCGGGCGGGTCAGCACCACCACCCGGCCTTCGGCCACGAAGCCCAGCGGGCCGGCCGGCGGGCTGACGAACGCGGTCACGCTGGTGGTGTGGGCCTTCCGGACGAACCGGGCGGCGTGAAGCTCGTCGCCCAGCACGACCAGGCAGCCCAGCCCGCGGGCCTGCGGAGCGGCCGCCACGGTCACCGCGGCCAGCAGGTTGGCCGGCCCGTCGGCCCCGGCCAGCGTGGGGTTCCGCATCGCGCCGGTGAACACGACCGGCGCGTCCCCGTCGTAGACCAGGTCGAGCAGGAACGACGTCTCCTCGATGGTGTCGGTCCCCTGGCTGACCACCACGCCGTCCACACCGGCGCCGTCCGGGCCCGGGCCGGTCTGGTCCCGGATGGCGCCGGCCAGGTCCAGGGTGTCGTCGATGGTCAGCGACGAGCTGGGCACCTGCCGGAAATCGTGCACCGTGACCTCGGCTCCGGCCCGCTCCAGGCCGGGCACCGAGGTCAGCAGGTCGGCTCCGGCCAGCCGGGGCGCAACACCGCCGGCCGCCGTGCCGGTGCCGGCCGCTGGGCCAGTGCCTCGGCCGGCCGCTGGGCCAGTGCTGGCGATGGTCCCGCCCAGCGTGAACAGCGCCACCTTCATGAGCGCGCCCTTCGCGTCCGCGTCCGCCCTAGCACAAATCCAGGGCTTCTTGCTGTTATCCACAGGCCCGGGTGGCCGCGCGATGGTTGTCCACAGCCCGGCCCGGGCCCGTGGCCCGGTCTGATCCTGCCGGTCAGGCTGGATTCATGCCACCCGAAACTCCGCCGGCCTGCCGCCAGCTCATCAGGCGGCAGGCTGGCGTTATCACCCGCCGACAGGCGCTCGCCACGGGCCTGCCCGCCACGACCGTGGAGACGTGGGTTCAGCACGGCCGCTGGACCCGCCTGGACCGCGGCATATACGCGACGGGCAGCGGGCCGTCGTCGCGGCGGGCACTGCTCTGGGCCGCGCTGCTGCGGGCCGGCCCGGGAGCGGTGCTCAGCCACGAGACCGCCGCCGAACTGGGCGGCCTGATCAGCGAGCCAACTGCGGCCATCCACGTGATGGTCCCGGCTCGCCGCAACCCGGCCCGGGGCGGAGCCATGCCAGGGATCGTCGTGCATCGCTCGGCGCTCGCGGGCCGGACGGTGAGCCGGAACACCGGGCTGCCGCGGACCGGGATCGACGACACGGTGATCGACCTGACCCAGACCTCGGCCACGGCCAGCGAGGCGTTCACCTGGCTGGGCCGGGCCGTCGCCCTTCAGCTCACCACGGCCCGGCGGCTGCGCCGGGCCGCGACCACCCGCACCCGCCTGCACTGGCGGGCCGAGATCGGGCGCGCCCTGACCGCCCTGGCCCGCGGCGATCCGCCGGGCCTCGGAGCCGGGGCGGCCCCACCGCCCGTGGAGGGGACACGAGCGGTGGGGTGCCGTCCGGTTCGGGCGATGTAAGCGGGCCATGCGCGGAACCTGGCGCGCCTGGGGCGCGCCGCGGCAGGCCCCATCATGACGCGCCCGGCCCTCGCGCGGGCCGGACACTCCAAACTCGACCGGTGGATTGCCCGTTTTTGGCGCTCAATCGCCAAGAACGGCAGCGGACCCGGCCACCGGGTTACGGAAGCAAGAGCGCGTCCGCACCTCACAACGGCACGCCCGGAATCGTCGGTTTCACAGAATCTGATCGTCCCTCGAAAATGACTTGTCCTCGAATTTGATAGTAGCTACCTTTTTACAGGGGCAACCGAAAGGATGTGGCTTTCATGGTGACGACGGGGGTGAGCGGGGCCCGCCGCTGGTGGGCACTGATCGCCGTAGCGATGAGCATGCTGGTGGTGGGGCTGGATCTCACCGTGCTCAATCTGGCCCTGCCGACGATCGCGAACGACCTGCACGCGTCAAGCAGCGACCTGCAGTGGTTCAACGATGCCTACAGCCTGGTGCTGGCGGCGGTGGTGCTGCCCGCCGGACTGCTGGGCGACCGGCTGGGGCGCAAGAAGGTCCTGATGACCTCGCTGGCGGTATTCGGCGTCAGCTCGCTGGCCTGCGCCTACGCGGGCGGCTCCGGTGAGCTGATCGCCGCCCGGGCCGTGCTCGGCCTCGGCGCGGCCGCGATCATGCCGCTGGCCCTGGCCATCATTCCGGTCCTGTTCACGCCGGAGGAGCGGCAGAAGGCGACCGCGATCATGGCGTCCACCATCTTCCTCAGCTTCCCGATCGGGCCGCTGGTCGGTGGCGCCCTGCTCGACAACTTCTGGTGGGGCTCGGTCTTCCTGATCAACGTGCCGGTCGTGGTGTTCGCGCTGATCGCGGTGGCCATCCTGATGCCGGAGTCGCGCAGCAGCGAGCGGCCGCGGCTCGACCTGGTGGGCATGCTGATCTCCGGCGCGGGCCTGATCGCGCTGACCTACGGCTTCATCAAGGCCGGCCAGGACGGCTGGACCGACATGGCCGCGCTGGCCACGATCGCGGCCGGGGCCGTGGTGCTGGCCGGGCTGATCGGCTGGGAGCGGCGGCTGACCAACGCCGCCGCCCACCCAGGCCTGGTGCCAGACACCCGGGCCCGGGTGCGGCCACTGATCGAGCTGCCGCTGTTCCGCTCGGCCGGGTTCGCCTGGGGCACGATCCTGGCCACGATGATCTCGTTCGCGATGTTCGGCATCCTGTACGCGATGCCGCAGTACTTCCAGGCCGTGCACGGGGTCAACGCGCTGCACAGCGGGGTCGAGCTGCTGCCCTTGATCGGCGGCATGCTGGTCGGCATGATCGGCGGGACCCGGCTGCAGAGCCGACGCAAGGATGCGGCCGGGAACTCCCGCGAGCCGATGGCCACAGCCCGGTCCATGGTGGCCATCGGCTACACGGTGATGGCCGCGGGGTTGGCCGTCGGCGCGTTCACCTCGGCCAGCAGCAGGACCGGGTTCACCGCGGCCTGGTTCGCGGTGGCCGGGCTCGGCCTGGGCCTGGCCATGCCGGCCGCGATGAACGCCGCGCTCGGGGCGCTGTCCGCCGAGCGCAGCGGGGCCGGGTCCGCGCTGATCACGGCCATGCGCCAGGTCGGGGCCACGATCGGGGTCGCGGTGCTGGGCACGATCCTGAACAACGTCTACGTGAGCCACCTGACTGGGGCGGGCCTGCCGACGGCGCTGACCAACGTGGCCAAGAACGGCGTCGAGGCCGGAGTCGCGGTGGCGCAGAATGCGCACTCGGCCGCGCTGCTGACGGTGACCCGGGACTCGTTCGTGCACGGCCTGGACGTCATGCTCTGGGTGTGCAGCGGCATCGCACTGGTCAGCGCGCTGCTGGCGGTGGTGTTCCTGCCCCGCCGGATCCGCCGCGATGCGGCCGGTCAGCCCGAAACCACCCTGCCCGCTACTGATGAGACGCCAGTCCAGGGGGCAGAATTGGGACTATGACCGAGACGATCAGCCCTGCTCCCGGCGAGCCGGCCGGCCTGCGCGAGCGGAAGAAGGCCCGGACCCGGGCCACGATCCGCCAGGAGGCGCTGCGGCTCTTCCGGGAGCAGGGCTATCAGGCCACCACGGTGGAGCAGATCGCCGCGGCGGCCGAGGTCTCGCCGAGCACGTTCTTCCGCTACTTCCCGACCAAGGAGGACGTCGTCCTGCAGGACGACATGGAACCGATGCTGGTCGAGGCCCTGGAGCACCAGCCGCCGGAAATGGGCATGGTCGCCGCCATCCGGTCTTCCATGCAGGCCGTGTCGGCCAGCCTCAGCGAGGAGCAGTGGGACCGGCTCCGGCAGACGGCCGAGCTGGGCATGACCACTCCCGAGGTCCGGGCCCGGGCCATGGACGACTTCTCCCGCACGATCGCGGTGATGGCCGAGGCCATGGCCAAGCGCACCGGTCTCAGCCCGGACGACCTGCGGGTCCGGACCGCCTCCGGCGCGATCTTCGGCGCCATCATGGCCGCCACCGCGCCCTGGGACACGTACAAGGCCGACCAGATCAACGCCGACCTGTTCCAGCGCGTCGACGACGCCCTGGCCGTCCTCCAGGAGAGCCTCCAGCTCTGACCCCAGTCCCGCGGCTTCGGCCGGGGACGGGAGGGACCCCGGAGGCTGCGCCCAGTTTTGGGCACATGCTGCACAAACCTGGGCTCAGCCTGATGGGCTGACCCAGCAGCGGAGGTCCGTGAGGCTGGTGCGACAGGTGAGGGTCCGGGGAGGAGGCTGGGCAGGCTTTTCCGCAGCATTTGCGGTAAAGCCTGCCCAGCCCCCGAGGAACCACAGGCTGCTGGAGCAACTGGGCCTGGCGGGGCAGTCGGGGCCGGGGGCGGGGCCGGTGGAATTTTGAAAATTCAAGTATCGTTGGGAGGGCATCGGATCCCTGAGACTGGGAGGGCGCCTGACCCCGTGGATGGGGACCGGCCCCCGAGGAGGAGGACAGATGCCAGCCGTCACCGTTGAGGACACCCTGGTCCTGCCGCGCGTCGCCGAGCCGGACCCGGGCACCGCGATCGAGCGCCCGGTGCGCACCGTCACCACCGCCCCCCAGGGGTACGAGGGTGAGGGCTTCCCGGTCCGCCGGGCCTTCGCCGGCGTGGACCTGCGGGACCTGGACCCGTTCATACACATGGACCAGATGGGCGAGGTCAACTACGCGCCCGGCGAGCCCAAGGGCACGCCGTGGCACCCGCACCGCGGCTTCGAGACCGTCACCTACATGATCGACGGCATCTTCCGGCACCAGGACTCCAACGGCGGCGGCGGGCTGATCACCAACGGCGACACCCAGTGGATGACGGCCGGCGGCGGGATCCTGCACATCGAGGAGCCGCCCGAGGAGGTCGTCATGAAGGGCGGCCTTTTCCACGGGTTCCAGCTGTGGGTCAACCTGCCCGCCAAGCTGAAGATGACCACCCCGCGTTACCAGGACATCCGGGCCGGACAGGTGCGGCTGCTCAGCTCGCCGGACGGCGGCGTGCTGCTGCGGGTCATCGCGGGCGAGCTCGGCGGCTACCAGGGCCCGGGCGTGACCCACACGCCGATCACGATCGTGCACGCCACCCTGTCCCCCGGGGCCCAGCTACGGCTGCCGTGGCGGCAGGACTTCAACGCGCTGGCCTACGTGCTGGCCGGCTCGGGCACGGTGGGCGCGGACCGCCGTCCGGTCAGTGCCGGGCAGCTGGCCGCGTTCGGCCCCGGTGACGTGCTCACGGTCGGAGCCAGCCAGCGGCAGGACGGCCCCAGCGACCAGCTCGACGTGCTGCTGCTGGGCGGTCAGCCGATCCGCGAGCCGGTGGCGGCCTACGGGCCGTTCGTCATGAACACCCGCGCCGAGCTGGTCCAGGCGTTCGACGACTTCCAGGCCGGGCGGCTGGGCAGCATCCCGGCCGAGCCGGCCAGCGTGCCCGCCGAGCCGCACCCCGGCCACGACGTGCTCTAAGCGGGCCAGCGGGTCAGGCGCAGCGCCAGCACCGGGCAGCCGCTGACCGCCCGGCGGGCCTGCCGCTCCAGCGCGGGCGGCACCGGCCGGGGATCCAGCAGCGGGTAGCCCCACTCGTCCAGGCTGATCAGCTCGGGCAGCAGCTCGGCGCAGGCTCCGTGCCCCGTGCACTCAATGGGGTTGACCTGCAGCTGCCTGGCCGGGCCAACCCGGTCAGTTCCAGTCTTCATCGCGCACCGCCACTTCGGCTGGCAGGGGCAGGAACGGCCGCTGGCTGGCCGCCGAGCACAGGCCCTCTTGGTGGCGGCGCAGCTCGGCGGCGAACACGGCCAGCGCACTGCGGACGAACCGGGCCGAGCCGTCCGGGTGGGCGCACGCGCCCCGGCCGGTGACCAGCCCGGCCCAGCGCTCCACGTTCGCGCGCACCTCCGGACCGGGCCGCGGCCCGGCCAGAGTGGCCAGACCTTCGGCCATGCGAGGAAGCCCGTTAAGGCAGGGACCGCACTGACCGGCGGACTCCAGGGCCAGGTAGCGGACCACCCGCGCGGTCTCGGCCAGCCCGCACCGGTTGGCGGGCAGCGCCGCGATCACCCCGGCCCCGAGGATGCCGCCGGCCGCGGCCATCGACGTGTTGTCCAGGGTCAGGCCGGCCGCGCGGACGGCCGGGACCCAGGTGCCGTGGTAGCCGCCGATCAGCACCGCCCGCGCCTCGCCGTCCCGCCCGTGCGCGCCCAGGTCGGCTCCTATCAGCTCGGGCAGCGGCGTGCCGATGGCGGCCTCGACGATCCGGGTGCTGCCGTCGGCGTGGTGGATCGTGCACAGCATGCTGCCCGGCTCCGCGCCGGTGCCGACCTGGCGGAACCACCGCGGGCCGAAGCGGGCCACCAGCGCGATGTGGGCCAGCGTCTCCACGTTCTGGACCAGGGTGGGCGCGCCGCCCACGCCCCGGGCGTAGACCCGGGACGCCGCGTAGGTGGGGAGGGCCAGGCCGCCGTTGAGCAGGTTGACCATGGCCGTCTCCTGGCCGGCCAGGAAGCGCGGCGGCGCCGAAGCCAGCCGCACCGGGACCCGGTCGATCCGGGCCGACCAGCGCTCGGACAGGGCCCGGCGCAGCGACTCGCCCAGCGGCCCGGCTTCCACCTCGTGCACGTACAGGGCGGCTTCGGCGGCCCCGACCGCCTCGGCCGCCAGCTGCAGGCCGTCCAGGACCAGGTGCGGGGCCAGCCACAGCAGGGACATGTCCTTGTTGCTGGCGGGCTCGCTCTCGGCGCCGTTGCCGGCCACGAACGGCTGGCCGCCCGCTTCGGCCACCGCGGCCATCTTGCGGTACACCGGGAACGCGGCCCCGCCGCGGCCGGTCAGCCCGGCCGCCTCGAGCTCGCCGATCAGCTGCCGGGGCGCGTTGCGATAAGGAACGAAGCCGTGCCGGGCCAGGTGATCGTGCAGGCCTTCGGGCACGGTGACGGAGGGCGGCAGCAGCCGGGGCAGGCCGTCCGGGCGGTACCCGGGACCGGGCGCCTGGCCGTGCGGGACTGACATGGTGGGCGCGCTCATTCGGCTTCTGCTTTCACGAGACGGCGGTCGGTTTCCGCGAACCCCGGCCTGGTCCGGCGTGGCCCCGGCTGTTCTTCCCGGCCCGGTTCTTCCCGGCCCGGCCGGAGGCGGCGGCCAGCATCACGCTGACCCGCTCGGCCCGCGGTACCTCGCGGGCCACCGACACCAGCCGCCAGGCCAGCGCGGCGGCCAGCGCGGCCGCGCACAGGACCGACAGGGCCAGCAGCAGCCCGCTCTGCAGGTCACCGCTGGAGCCGATGCTGTGCGCGAAGGCGATCGGCCAGCTGGCGTAGGCCAGCCAGTGCACCGCCTTCCACACCCGGCGGCTGAGCCGACCGCGGATCAGGCTGGTCGCGATGAGGGCCAGCATCAGATCGAAGGAGATGGCCCCGAGCCCGAGCCAGAACCCCTCGTAGCCCGAGGTGAACGGGACCACGGCGGAGATCAGCGGGACACTCACGAAGCCGTCCAGGACCGCGGTGACCACGTGGATGACGATGAACACCACGGCCATCAGGGACAGGTTGCGGTGCAGGTTGGTCACGGCGAACCGGGGCAGGCCCGGGAGACGGCCCTGCCGGTTGATCAGGATGCCCAGCACCATCACGGCGGTCAGCAGCACCAGGGCGACCACGCCGGTCGCCCGGCTGGTGTACCAGGGCAGGGTGCTGCTGGTGATTCCGTTCATGGGGTCCAGCCTGACCGGCCCGGCGCATCCGAACCTGGACGCTGCCTCTGAGCTTCTGCTGAACGAGCGGCGGGGGCGGCGGGCTCCGGGGCACCGGGTCTGGCGGGCGGCCGAACGCTGGGCTCAGCGGCCGCCATCAGGAGCCGCCGGAGGTGGCCTGGCCAGAGCCCGAGCTGGACGTCGGGGCCGATGCCGGGCTGCTGAGGCCGCTGTTGGGGCTGGAGTTACTGGAGCTGTTGGAGTTACTCGAGCTGGAGCCCGAGGAACTGGAGCCCGAGGAACTGGAGCCCGAGGTTCCGGAGGTGCCCGAGCCAGAGGCGTTCGAACTGCCCGTGCCCGTCACGCCCGAGCGGCTGGAGCCGCTTGAGCCGCTGGAGCCGGTGCTGCCGCCCGAGCCGCTGGACGTGGAGTTGGTGGATGAAGCGCCGCTGGTGGCGCCGGGCAGGACCAGCGCGACCGCTCCGGCCGCCAGCACGCTGGCGACCCCCACCGAGACGGTGGTGGTGCTGATCCGTCCACGGCCGCGCCGCCGCGCGGCCACGGCCCGCCACACGGTGTCTCGCTTCGGGCTGTTCATGCCTTGAAGTTTCACCTCCCCCTCTGGAGAGTGTCTAGCAGGAGTTTCTGAACCGCCTATGAAGCTAACGCTTCCAGCGCGCAGTGAAGCTCGTTACATTGGCGGCAGGCGCTGGTGGGGAGACCAGTGCCTACTGGTCGGTGCGGCTTGCCGGGTGGGCTTGTTCAACCGTCCGAATGGGCCCATTCCCCGTTTGACGTGCCGAAATCCGGGGTAAAAATTCCGGGCCACCGGGGGGACGGTGGCGGAGAGGTCCGACATGACAGCAGCTTCGGGCGACCAGCTGCCACCAGAAGAGAACGAGAACGAAGCCCAAACCGCTCAGCCCGGCCCATCGGTGCCGGGACCTCGAGAAGATTTTCTCCGCGCGACCAGACAACTCATGCGTGGTTCACGCGCCCTGATCACCGGCGGAAGCGGCGGGATCGGACGGGTGATCGCGGTCGGGCTGGCCAAGGAGGGAGTGGACGTCGCCATCGCCTACTCCCCCGACGAGCCGGCCGAGGACGCGGCCCGCACGGCGACCCTGGTCGAGCAGGAGGGGCGTCGCTGCGTGACGATGCGCGGCGACCTGTCGGACGAGGACACCTGCCGGGACGCGGTGAACCACGCCGTTTCCGAGCTGGGCGGGATCGACATCCTGGTCAACGTGACCGCGCTGCAGAGTGCGGTCACTGACCTGAGGGGCCTGGACAACCAGCGGTGGGAACGGAGTTTCCGCACCAACTTGTTCAGCTTCTTCATGGCGACACGGCGGTCCACGACCCACCTCCTCCGGCGGCGCAAAGGCCGCCGAAGGCACGCCAGCGACGAGCTCATGCTCAGGAACCTGTAGTCCCTGGCCAAGCCCGGCGCTGAACTCCGGCCGCTCGCCGTCCGGCGGCCACCCGGCCGGGCTGACGCAGCCGTCCCTGTTACTGAAGTGGCACAGATCCCTTTCGTCACCGGGATCCGTTTCGTTGCCTCTGCGATCGTTTGCATGTGCTGTTTCTGATGGGGTACCGGGGCGGGCCCGGGCGGCTCGCTCATCACCCAGATCAGGGTGTCATCTCCCCCGGTGTGGCGCTGATGGCACGATGGCTGGCATGACAGACCGCCGCACCGGCGCGGCCAGCTTCCGGGCCGCTCGCGATCTCCTGCTCCATCACCGCGCCGACTACGACGCCGCGCGGGCCGAGTTCGCCTGGCCCGAGCTGGATGAGTTCAACTGGGCGCTGGACTGGTTCGACCTGGTCGCCGCCGAGCATCCGGACCGGACCGCCCTGCGCATCGTGACCAGCCCGGCCGGGAACGGCTCCGGCGGCACCGGGCCGGACGGTGACCACGGCACCCGGATCAGCTACCTCCAGATGGCCCGCCGGTCGGATCAGGTGGCCTGCTGGCTGCGGGAGGCGGGAGTCCGGCGCGGGGACCGGCTGCTGCTCATGCTGGGCAACATCGCCCCGCTGTGGGAGGTCATCCTGGCCGCGATGAAGCTGGGCGCGGTCATCGTGCCGACTTCGACGCTGCTGGGGCCGGCCGACCTGGCCGACCGGATCGAGCGCGGCGACGTCCGGCACGTGGTGACCGAGTCGGTGCACGTGCCCAAGTTCCGTGAGGTGCCGGGCGACTGGACCCGGATCGCGGTGGAGCCGACGGTGGGCGGAGCGACCCCCGAGGCCGATGGGGCTGCCGGGGCTGCCGGGGCCAATGGGGCCGATGAGGCGGCTGGGACCAGTGGGGCTGCTGGGACCGGAGGGGCTGGCGGGGCCCAGGGGACTCCAGCGCCGCCGCCCGCGCCCGCCCTCACGCCCGCACCCGCCGGGGCGTGGCTCCGGTACGGGGACTCCTACGCGGCCAGCACCGACTTCACCCCGGACGCCCCGACCCGGGCCACCGACCCCCTGCTGCTCTACTTCACCTCCGGCACCACCGCTCAGCCCAAGCTCGTCCAGCACACCCACGCCTCCTACCCGGCCGGGCACCTGTCGACCATGTACTGGATCGGCCTGCAGCCCGGGGACGTGCACCTGAACATCTCCTCCCCCGGCTGGGCCAAGCACGCCTGGAGCAACGTCTACGCGCCGTGGAACGCCGGCGCGACCGCGCTGATCTTCGGCTATGACCGGTTCTCGGCCGACCAGCTGCTGCAGGTGCTGGGCGAGGAGGGCGTGACCACGTTCTGTGCGCCGCCGACCGTGTGGCGGATGCTGATCCAGGCCGATCTGGCCGGCGCGGACGTGACCGCGCTGCGGGAGTGCCTGGCCGCGGGCGAGCCGCTCAACCCGGAGGTCATCGAGCAGGTCCGCCGGGCCTGGGACATCACCGTCCGCGACGGCTACGGCCAGACCGAGACCACGGCCCAGGTCGGCAACACCCCGGGCCAGCCGGTCCGGCTCGGGTCGATGGGCCGCCCGCTGCCGGGCTACGAGGTCACCCTGGTCGACCCGGTCAGCGGCCAGCCCGCGGGTGAGGGCGAGATCTGCCTGGACCTGAGCCGGCGGCCGCTCGGCCTGATGACCGGCTACCTGGGCCACCCGGAGCAGGACGCCGAGGCCATGCGGGACGGCTACTACCACACCGGTGACGTTGCCGTCGCCGACGAGGACGGCTACATCACCTACGTGGGCCGGACCGATGACGTGTTCAAGGCCAGCGACTACCGCATCAGCCCGTTCGAGCTGGAGAGCGTGCTCATCGAGCACGAGGCGGTGGCCGAGGCGGCGGTGGTCCCCTCCCCCGACCCGGTGCGGCTGGCCGTGCCCAAGGCCTACGTGGCCCTGGTGGCCGGGGTGGTGCCGTCGGCCGAGGTGGCCCGGTCGATCATCGCGTTCAGCCGGGGCCGGCTGGCCCCCTACAAGCGGCTGCGCCGGATCGAGTTCGCCGAGCTGCCGAAGACGATCAGCGGCAAGATCCGCCGGGTCGAACTGCGCCAGCAGGAAGCCGGGCGCACGGCGGGCGGGCCCCCGCCGGCCAAGGACCCGGACGGCATCGGCCCCCCGTTCCGGGCCACCCCCTCGCCCCGCGGCACCACCGAGTTCTGGGAGGAGGACTTCAGCTGGTGACGTCGACCACGAACGTGCCCCGGGCCGTGTGCCCGTGGTACGTCACGGTGGCGGTGATCGTGGCCGGCCCGGACCCCACGGCGCGCAGGACCGAGCCGTGGGCGCTCACCACGTCCGGCCGGTCGCTGGTGTAGCGGACGGTCATCCCGGCCGGCAGCAGGGTGCTCTGCCCCTTGGTGATGTAGCCGTACAGGCTCTGATCGGACAAGGACACCGTGACCTGCGGCTCGATCCGCGCTCCCAGCGGGAAGAACACCCGCTGGGCCACGCCGGTGGCCGCATCGCCGGGCAGCGCCGGCTGGACGGTGACCACCGAGGGCACCGGCCGCAGCGCGCCGGTGACGGTGATCAGGCCCTGCTGGGCGATGTCCGCGCTGGACGAGCCCAGCTGCAGGCCGTAAAGGCCGTCGTCGACCACGTACCGGTTGGTGCTCTCGTCGAAGAACGCCAGGCTGGGCACCTTGACCGCGAACGTCAGCCGCCGCGTCTGCCCAGGCGCCAGTGTCACCTTCTGGAAGGTCAGCAGCCGCTTGGCCGGGAGCTGCCGCGCCGCCGGGGCGTCTGGAGTGGTGGCGTAGAGCTGAGCGACCGTGGCGCCGGGCGCCCGGCTGGTGTTGGTGACGTCCGCGCTGACGGTCACGGTGTCGTTGGCATCGGCGCGGGAGCGGCTGACGGCCAGGTGCGAGTACCGGAAGCTGGCGTAGCTGAGACCGTACCCGAACGGCCAGCTGACGGCACCGGTGAAATACTGGTAGGTCCGGCCGTCCGTGGTGGCGGTGGGACGAATGTTGTAATCGGTGATCGGGGGCAGCTGGCTGGCGTCCGCGTACCAGGTGAACGGCAGGTGCCCGCTCGGGCTGACCCGGCCCAGCAGGACATCGGCCAGGGCCGTGCCCTGGCGCTGGCCGTTGTAGGAGCTCCACAGCAGCGCCGGGCTGGTGCCCGCGAACGAGCTGGTGTCGACCTGGCCCATGGTCTCCAGGTAGACCACGGTGTGCGGGTTGGCCGCCTCGACCTGGCTGATCATCGCGGCCTGGGCCCCGGGCAGCGCCAGCGAGGTGCGGTCGTTGGCCTCCGACCCGGTGGTCTGGTCGGTGCCGGCCACGACCACCACCGCGTCATAGTTCTTCGCCGCGGTCACCGAAGCCTGGTCGACCGTGGTCAGCGTGGCTCCGGTGGTGCCACCGGTGACGCCCGGGTACCAGTCGACCTGGGCCTGCGGGTCGATGGCCTGCACCGCGGCCTTGACGCCCTGGTAGCTGTCGACGTTGTTGGCGGCACCGGAGGCGGCCTGAATGCTGGAGTATCCACCCAGGTATAGCGACTGCGGGTGCGCGTAATAACCGATGACCGCGAGCTTGTACGGGCCCGAGTGCGGGATTTTCAACGGCAGCAGGGGGCTCTGCGCGCCGCCGGACCCGGCGGCGGGCGCGTTCTTCAGCAGCACCAGGCTCTGGTCGGCGCTCTGCCGGGCCTGCTCCAGCCGCTGCGGGGTCTCGGTGATCGCGTGGTTGGCGTCGTTGTTGACCCAGGTGGTGCCGCCCAGCTCGGCCCGAGCGCGCGCCACCCAGGGCACCTCGGACTCGGCATCGAACTCGCCGGTTTCGATCCGGGCCGTGAACAGCCGGACGACCGAGGTGTCGACGTCCCCGATGTTGTAGGTGTCGGTCAGCGTCTGGATGTTCTGGGTCAGCGCGGTGGGGATGGTGTTCCCGTAGTCGTAGCCGTCGTGGTACCCGGCGTTGCAGTCCAGATCCTCACCGGCCGAGTTGGCGTAGGCCGAGCGCGTGTACTGGTTCACCGGAGTGGACGAGTTCGGCGGTACCCAGTCGTGCCCGGCCTGCATGATGTAGACGGCGTCGCAGTCCGAGGTGAAGTAGCCGCCGAAGCCGAACGTTTCCCGGGCCAGCTCCTGGGACAGCTGCACGTTGGCCGGCGACGGGATGCCGTTCACCTCGTTGTACGAGCTCATGATCGAGCCAGGGTGGCTCTGGGCGATGATCTCGGCGAACTGCCTGGTGTAGTACTCGCGCAGCGTGCGCTGGTCCATATCGGAGCTGCCGGTCAGGCGGGAGTCTTCGGTGTTGTTGGCGGCGTAGTGCTTGAGCGTGGCCAGGGCCTGGTAGTAGCCATGCGCCGACGGAGGCAGCTGGCCCTGCGGGGTCTCGCCCTGCAGACCATCGACGTACTGAGAGGCCAGGTCGGCAGTGAGATTCGGATCCTCACCCCAGGTCTCATCGTTGCGACCCCAGCGCGGGTCACGGGCCAGGTTGACCGTTGGGGCGTAGAAGTCCAGGTTCTCGGTGTTGCCCGGGGACACCTCGCGGGCCTCGGCCCCGATCTGACGGGCCTCGTCGTAGACCAGGGCCGGATTCCAGGTGCTGCCCATGGACAGGTCCGACGGATATGACGTGGTGTTGGTCAAGGTGGTGGCGTTACCGCTCGGGGTGAGGGTGGACGCGTTCACGCCGTGGTTGGACTCGTTCCACCAGCCCCAGGCGGCCACGCCCAGGCTCGGGATCGCGGGGGCCCGGCTGCTGTCCATCTGCGCCGCCTTCTCGGCCGTGGTCATCCGGGAGACCAGGTCGGCGGCGCGCTCAGCCGGGCTGTAGGCGCGGTTCAGGTAGATGGGCGTGGTCTGGGCCTCGGCCCGCGCGGCCGGATCGCCGGGCCCGGCGTGGGCCAGCAGTGCGGCCGGGACCGCGACCGCCACCGAAGCCGCCATCGCCGTGTACCTGAGCACCCGGGCAGGCCGGGACCGCAGACTCCCGAAACTCATCTGGCCTCTTTCCGGGCCGCATCATCTCGATGCCACCATCAGCCGGAGGACAGCGGGTCAGCGCGCCGATATGTTCGGGCATACCCGCGATACCACCAAGCTAGAAGCACATTTCACCGGAAGTCAACGCTTTGATGTTCGAAAATTTCCGATACTTGTCGGGGGGAACGGGCTCGTCCCCGGAGGGTGGCGCCGGGCCGGGTGGTCAGCTGGTGACGTCGGCGCTGGTCAGGCGGGCCCAAGCCACCGAGGCGGCCAGCACCAGGTAGACCGCGAACGACAGCAGGCCCTTGAGCAGGGTGCCGCCGTCGATGGGGACGCGCAACAGCGCGTCGAACATCGTCCACCAGTGGGTCGGCAGGTAAGGCTGGATGACCGCGAACTGGGGCACCTGATCGGCGACCTCGCTGGCCACCACGAAGATGGCCAGCGCCGCGATGGCCCCGATGGCGTGCTCGGTGAGGGTGGAGAAGGCCAGGCCGATCGCGCCCAGGGCGGCCATCGCGGCCGAGACGTAGAGGGCGACCAGGAACAGCCGGAAAATGCCCACGGCCAGCGAGACGGTGGTGCCGGACAGCAGGGTCACCGGGCCGATGGGGAACAAGATGACCCCCACCAGCAGGGCCACCGCCGCGACCTCGAACGTCACGGCCAGGGCGAACACCGCGATCGAGGCGTACTTGACGGCGAGCAGCCGGGTCCGGCCGGCCGGCACGGCCAGCAGGTAGCGGAGCGTGCCGTAACCGGACTCGCCCGCGATCGAGTCGCCGGCGATCACCGCCACCGCCACCGGCATGACCAGCGTGAGCAGGATGCTCAGGGCGATGAAGCTGAGGAAGATGCCGTTGCCGGTGAGCTGGGTGACGAAGGCCAGCCCGCCGTTGCCGTCCCCGCCGCCCCGGTGCGGGTGCGAGGCCAGCCGCAGCCCGACCCCGATGAGGATGGGGAACAGGCCCACCACGGCCAGCAGGATCAGGTTGCGGCGGCGGCCGAACACCTGCCGCAGCTCGGACCGGAAGAACCGCAGCCAGGCCCGGGCCGCCCCCGGCGCGAGGCCGGCCGCGGGAGCGGGGAAGGCGTTGGCCGGGCCGGTGATCGTGGTGTCAGCCATCGAGGTCGAACCCCTCTCCGGTCAGGCCGACGAACAGATCTTCCAGCGACGGGGAAAGGACCGCCAGGCCCCGGACCCCGACCCCGGCGTGGACGAGATCAGCACAGATTTTTTCCACCGAAAAATCGCCCAGCTGGGCGCTGACCTCGGCGTCGGCCACCTGCGGATCCGGCAGTCCGAGCTGCCGCAGGACCGCGGCCGCGGCGGCCGGGTCGCCGGTCTCGACCCGCACCCGGGCCGAGCCGGTGCGGCGCAGCTCGTCCAGTGAGCCCTGGAAGACCAGCCGCCCGGTGCGCATCACGCCCACGTCCGAGCACACCTGCTCGACCTCGGCCAGCAGGTGCGAGGACACGAACACGGTGATGCCATCGGCCGCGATCTCCCGGATCAGCGCCCGGACCTCGCGGGTGCCCTGCGGGTCCAGGCCGTTGGTCGGCTCGTCCAGGACGATCAGCTCGCGCGGCATCAGCAGGGCGGCCGCGATGGCCAGCCGCTGCTTCATGCCGAGGGAGTAGTTGCGGTAGCGCTTGCCCGCCGCGGCCAGCAGGCCGACCCGGTCCAGAGCCCCGTCGATGCGGGCGGTGGCGGTCCGCCCGGTGGCGGTGCGGTCGGCGGCGTCGACCCGGGCCAGGTTGTCCCGGCCGCTCAGGAACGGGTAGAAGGCCGGGCCCTCAATCAGCGAGCCGACCCGGGGCAAAACCTGAACCGCCCCGGACGGCATCGGGACGCCGAGCAGCTCGGCCTGGCCACTGGTGGGGAAGGCCAGGCCGAGCAGCATCCGGATGGTGGTGGTCTTGCCCGACCCGTTGGGGCCGAGGAAACCGTAGACCGATCCGCGCGGCACGGCCAGGTCGACGTGGTCGACGGCGACCTGGCCACCGCGGAACTGCTTGGTCAGCCCGGCCGAGGCGACGGCCTGGGTCACTTGGCGACCTGCGCGGCCGCCGAGTAGAGCACCTGCGGGGTGACCGCCCCGACCAGCACCCGGCCGTTGTCAGTGATCAGCACGGAGATCAGGCTGGTCTTGATCAGCCGGCCGCTGCCCCACGAGCCGCTGACCGGAGTGGCCGACTTGATCAGCGCACCGGCGACCGCGCCGGTGTCGCCGCTCAGGCCGGACCCGCTGGACGGGCGCTGGCCGATGGCCTTGGTCGTGTCGGTCAGCGCCGAGCCGGGCAGGTTGGCCACGGCCAGCCAGCCGCTGCCGATGGTCGAGGCGTCCCCGGCGGGCCGGGTGTGCTTACCGGCCGAACGCTCGTCGCCGAGCTGCTGGGTCTTGACCGTGGCCCCGGCGGGCCGGGTGAACGCGAAGTTGGCCGCGGCCGGCTTGACGAACGACACCGAGGTGAAGCCGATCTGCGCGGCCGGGGACCTGGCGCCCTTGGCGAACACCTGGACCCGCAGCGGGACGTCGCGTTTGGCGTCGACCGCGATCCGGATCTGGCCGACCAGCGAGCTGCTGCTCTTGGGGGCCAGCACCAGCTGATAGGCGGCCTCGCCGGCCACGGTCACGTTGCTGTCGACCCGGACCGTGGTCGTCGGGCCAACCTGCTTCAGGACCTCGTTGGCCGCCTGCTGCGGGGTCATCGGCGGCGCCTTCTGCTGCGCCTTCTGGGCCTTCTGGGCCCCGCTCTTGCCGGCGTGGGCCGGGATGACCACGTGGGTGACCGTGTTCTGGCTGCTCTCCCACACCCAGGCGTTGCCGCCGTTGCGGATGATGTCGCTCTCGCTCATGCTCTGCGGCACCGCGAGCCGGAAGTGCTGGGGGTCGGAGTACCAGATCCGGATCGTGTGCGACCCGGTCAGCAGCGAGGCCAGCGAGCCCGGGCTGCTGGTGCCGGGCAGCGACGGCAGCCCGAGCGAGGAGGTCTCGACCACGGTCCCGGTCAGCGGCGGCGTGGCCGGCTTGGACGCCAGCGAGGCCAGCAGCTGGGCCGGGGTCTTGGCCGGCAGCGACGGTGACGCCTGCGCCACCGAGATCATCGAGCCGGCCAGGACACCCCCGACCACGACCACCGCCCCGGTCGGCACGGCCCACCGTGCCCGCCGGGACAACTGAGACAGCTGTTTCATGACACCACCCGTACTATTCGTCCCCGTATCTGTCTACCCGCTACGGTGCCTCACCGGCGCTGAGGGCACCCTGAGAATTCCTGAGGGGACACTGAGCCAGTCTGCCGGGTGGGCCGGGTCACTGGTCACGGTGGGTCAAACTAAGACCGTGCGGGTGCTGGTGGTGGAGGACGAGCGGCGGCTGGCCGGCGCGGTGCAGCGCGGCCTGCAGGCCGAGGGTTTCGCCGTGGACCTGGCCTACGACGGGGCCGACGGGCTGCACCTGGCCCGGGAGGGCGCCTACGACGCGGTGGTGCTGGACCTGATGCTGCCCAAGCTGTCCGGCTACCAGATCTGTGAGCGGCTGCGGGCCGAGGAGAACTGGGTGCCGGTGCTCATCCTGTCGGCCAAGGACGGCGAGTACGACCAGGCCGACGGGCTGGACCTGGGTGCCGACGACTACCTGACCAAGCCGTTCTCCTACGTGGTGCTGGCCGCCCGGCTGCGGGCTCTGCTGCGCCGCGGGGCCGCACCCCGGCCGGCCGTGCTGCGGGCCGGCGACCTGTCGCTGGACCCAGGCAGCCGGGTGGTCCGCCGGGGGGAGACCAGCATCGAACTGACCGCCCGCGAGTTCGCCATGCTCGAGTACCTGATCCGGCGGGCGGGCCAGGTGGTGCCCAAGTCCGAGCTGCTCGACCACGTGTGGGAGACCTCGGACACCGCCGACCTCAACGTGGTCGAGGTCTACGCCGGCTACCTGCGCCGCAAGATCGACGCGCCGTTCGGGCGGTCCGCGCTGCGGACGCTGCGGGGCGCCGGGTACCGGCTCGCCGCAGACGGCGGCTGACCAATGCTCGGGCTCGCCCGCTGGTGGCGGCGGCGGAGCCTGCGGGCCCGGCTCACGGTGACCGCCGCGCTGGGCCTGGCCGTGGCCCTGGCCGGTCTGGCCACGCTGCTGCTCACCACCCTCAGCCTGGCCCTGGATCGCGGCCTGGACCAGTCGGCCCGGCAAACCGGGCGGGAGGTGGCCGCGCTGGTCGACGCCAACCGGCTGCCGAACCCGGTCCCGGTCGCGGCCGGCACCGCGGTCGTGCAGGTGGTGGACGTGAACGGGCGGATCGTGGCCGCCTCGGCCGGGGCCGACCGGCTGGTCCCGCTGCTGCCCGGGCCGCAGGCGGCCGCGCTGGCCCGCAGCCACGACGGCGTCATGCTGAACGGGCGGCCGCTGGGCCTGCCCGAGCTGCTGCGGGTGGTGGCGGTGGCGGGCAAGCACCGGGAGACGGTCATCGCCGCGGTGTCCGACGACGCCGTGCACGACACGCTGACCACGGTGACGCACATCGTGCTCATCGGCACCCCGCTGCTGCTGGTGCTGATGATCTGGGTCAGCTGGCTGATCACCGGGTCCACGCTGCGGCCGATCGCCGCCCTGCGCCGGGGCGCCGAGAAGGTCACGGCGGCGGCCGGCTCGCGGCGGCTGCCGGTGCCCGAGGCCCGCGACGAGGTGCACAGCCTGGCCGTGACCCTGAACGACATGCTGTCCCGGCTGGACACCGCCCAGCAGCGGCAGCGGCGGCTCGTCTCCGACACCGCGCACGAGCTGCGCAGCCCGATCGCCAGTATCCGGGCCCAGCTCGAGGTGGCGTTGGACCACCCGGAGAGCCAGGAGTGGGCCGAGACCGCGCGGGACGTGCTGGCCGACACGCTGCGGCTGTCCCGGCTGGCCGAAGACCTGCTGGCCCTGGCCCGGCTGGAAGAGCGCGGCGAAGAACGCGGCGGCCAGGCTCCGGGCGCGGACGGCCCGGTGGACGTGGCCGAGCTGGTGGACGGGATCCCGGCCGGGTACGCCCAGGCCCCGGTGCGGGTGGTGGCCGACGCCCCGGCCCCGTGCCCGGTGACCGGGGACGCCGACGCCCTGCGCCGGATGCTGGTCAACCTGGTCGACAACGCCGTGCGCTACGCGCGCAGCCAGGTGACGGTGGCCGCCCGCCGGTCCGGCGACGCGGTGCTGGTCACGGTGACCGACGACGGGCAGGGCATCCCGCCCGGCCGCGCGGAGCTCGCCTTCGAGCGGTTCACCACCCTGGACGACGCCCGGGCCCGGCCGGACGGCGACGTCAGCGGGGCCGGGCTGGGCCTGGCCATCGTCCGGGCCACCGCGAACGCCCACGGCGGCCGGGCCTGGCTGGAGGACGCCGGCCCGGGGCTGCGGGCCACGGTCCGGCTGCCGCTGGTCCCGGCCGGGGACTAGCCTGGGTACGCCCAAGACCGAGGAGTACACCGATGCCAGCACGAATGCGGGCGATCATGGCCCGCATGCGCCGGGAGATGGCGGACCACAAGATCACCACGGCGGTCTTCGGGGTCAGCCTGGCCGCGATCGTGGCCTTCGGAGTGGTCGCCGGGGCGTCCAGCCCGGCCCGCCAGCCGGGCTCCGGTTCCGGCACCGGCAGCAGCGTCAGCGCGGCCCAGCCCGCGACCGGGAAGCAGGCCCCCGCGTTCGACCTGGCCGGGTTGGTGAACTCGGGCCAGCACGTGTCGCTGGCCGCCTACGCCGGGAAGCCGGTCATCGTGAACTTCTTCGCGTCCTGGTGCGGGCCGTGCCGCCAGGAGACCCCGCTGATGGCGCGCTACTACACCTCGGCCCACGGGGCGGTCCGGGTGATCGGGGTCGACACCAACGACAGCCGGACCGCGGCGCTGGCCTTCACCAGGCACTACGGCGTGACCTACCCGGTCGCGTCCGACCCGGCCGCTACCACCGCGGGCACGTTCGGGGTGGCCGAGCTGCCGCAGACGTTCTTCCTTAACGCTCAGCACAAGATCGTCGACCGGGTCTACGGCGCGGTGACCCAGGCCGCGCTGGCCCATGGGGTCAAGCTCATGGGCCAGCCTGCGGCTGCGGGCCGCTAGATAACCGACCTTCGATTCATATATATCGAAGGTCGGTCGGCTCAGCCCCGGGATACTGGGCGCCGCCCGCGGGCGTAGGTCCCGACCGCCCCGGTCAGGCCGAAGGCCACCGCACCGTGCCAGAGGCCGGCGAAGACCGGGCCCACGATGCCGCCGCCGAGCACCACCGACAGCACAAAAACGATCGCCGCGACGGCCGCGCCGGGCAGCAGGGCGAAGCGCCACGGGTTGGCCCGCGCCCACCGGATGGCCCGGGTCGACCGCTCCCGCAGCAGCGCGCCGGACGCGGCGACCACCATGAAGGCCAGCACGCCGAGCGACAGCGCGTCGCTGAAGCCGCCCAGCCCGAAGTGGCCGGCGATCACGTGCCAGCCGAAGTCGCCCAGGGCCACGACACCGCCGGTCACGGCGGCCCCGGTCCACGGTGCCTGCGACATGGCCGCCGCCGACACCGACGTCTCGTCACGCCGGTTCAGCCCCGGCTCGTTCATCTGGGTGGGTGTGGACATCTCAGCCCCCTAGCCTGCGAAACACCTGTCCCCGAACTCGCGTTATATCGCGTTATCGGTAGCCTACCATGGGCCTGTGGCCGGGTATGCAGCACGATCGTCACCGGTGAACCCGAGCCCTTCCTGCGAGAAGCCTGAGGAAGTGTGCAGAATGCCGCCCTCAACGGGGAAGGAAAGGGACGAGAGCGGGCGGCAGCAGTCGTACCGCGACCTATCGCCGGAGGACGCCAACGCCGTGGTGTGGCGGGGTGCTTCCAACGGCCGAAGGCGATGAGGATGCACGACGACGACACCGGCCGCGGCGCGGGCACGGGGGCCGGGGACGGACCGGAAGGCGTCAGCGAGGCCGGCCAGGAACGGCCGGACGTGGTCGGCTTCGGGCCGCCGGACGCCACTCCTGACCCGCCCGAGGTGCCCGGCACGTCCGAGGTGCCCGAGGTGCCCGGGGCACCCGAGGTGCCCGAGGTGGCCGCTGTGGCCGAGGGCGAGCCGCGGCCGCGCCGGCGGCGGCGGATGGCCGTGTACGCGGTGGTCGTCCTGGCCGCCGCCGGGCTGGGCAGCGCGGCCGCAATCGGGCTGACCAGCAACGCGGGCACGCCGCCCACCGGGGTGTCGTCGCACCAGGTTCCCGGCCCGCAGAACAACGTGGCCGGCGGCGGGTCGCTGCGCGCCGCGGCCGTGGCGGCCAAGGTCAACCCGAGCGTGGTCGACGTGGACGCCTTCATCGCCTATTCCGGCGGCACCTCGTCCGAGGGCACCGGGATGGTCATCAGCCGGGACGGCCTGATCCTGACCAACAACCACGTGATCAACGGGTCGAACAGCATCCACGTGCGGCTGGCCACCGCGCCCGGCAGCAAGACCTACCAGGCGACCGTGGTCGGGTACGACGCCAGCCAGGACGTGGCCCTGCTCAAGATCAGCAAGGTGCCGAAGCTGCGGCCGGTCTCGGTCGGCAACTCCTCCCAGGTCGCGGTGGGAACCCCGGTGGTCGCGCTGGGCAACGCCGAAGGCCAGGGCGGCCGCCCCCGGGCGGCCGCGGGCATCGTCAACAGCCTGAACAAGACGATCAGCCCTACCGACGAGAGCACCGGCGCCACCGAGACCCTGCACAACATGCTGCAGACCAACGCCGATATCGTCTCCGGGGACTCGGGCGGGCCGCTGGCCAACGCGGCCGGACAGGTGATCGGCATGACCACCGCCAACGCCTCCAGCTCCCAGAGCTCGTCCTCGGTACTGGGCTACGCGATCCCGATCAACACCGCGCTGGCCATCGCGCACCAGATCGCGGCCGGCCAGCAGAGCAGCACGGTGCAGATCGGGGTAGCCGGCTTCCTGGGCGTGCTGGTGCCGCAGAGCAGCAGCGGCAACCCCCAGCAGCAGGCGGCCCAGCAGCGGCAGCAGGAACGGCAGCAGTCGCAGCAGGGCAACGGAGCCGGGCCCGGCCCGGGCACCGGGCCGTCCGGGACCGGCGGCTGCGCGACCGACAACTCCGAGACCTCGGTGCCGGCCACGATCGCCCCGGCCCGCCAGGGAGCGCTGGTCGACGGCGTGCTGTGCAGCACCCCCGCCGCCATCGCTGGCCTGGTCAGCGGGGACGTAATCACCAGCGTCGACGGCCAGCCGGTGACCACCCCGGGGTCGCTGACCCAGGCCATGGAAGGCTTCCGTCCCGGGGTCAAGGTCACGCTGGGCTGGCAGACGCCGGCCGGACAGCACCGGACCGGCCGGGTCACGCTGGCGCCCGCCCCGGCCAAATGAGGGCCCGGCCGGGGCGTGCCGTACGGCAGGATGGAAGACGGGGACTTCTGGGTACAGGTCCGTTCGGTGCGGAGGGCGACATCTGTTCGTAACCTGAAGCGGGCACTCAGCTAAGCCTCAGGGTCGGCTGGCTAACTGGACATCGAGGCGGTACCCGGAGATCAGGACGGGTACCGTGCGGGCAGAACCGGCGAGACCGCCTTACCCGGTCTCTCAAGGCGAGGACGATAGTGATGCAGGACGACCAGAGCGGCACCGGCAACGGCCCGGACGGCAGCGTGCCGCCCGAGAACGGTGCTGAGCCAGGTGGCAGCACATCGCCCTGGCGGCGCGCGGACGACACCGCCTCCTTCGGCGATTCCGAGCACGGCGACACCGTGGCGTTCGGGCGGGGTGACGGCTCCCCCGAGCACCAGCCCGGTCAGGGCTACGGGCAGCAGCTTCCGCCGGCCAACTACGGCCAGCCCGGTTCCGGGCACCCGGGCCAGGGACAGCAGCCTGGGTACGGGCAGCCCGGCTACGGGCCGCAGGGTCAAGGAGCCGGCTACGGCCAGCCTGGTCAGGGCTACGGCCAGCCCGGGCCGGGGTACGGACCGCAGGCTTACCAGCAGCAGGGCGGCTACCCCCAGCCGGGTTACGGCCAGCCCGGCTACGGCCAGCAGCAGGGTGCCTACGGCCAGCCCGGCCAGCCCGGCCAGGGCCAGAACTACGGGCAGCAGGGCTACGGGCAGCCCGGTCAGGGCAACGACTACGGCTCGGCCGGCAACTACGGGCAGTACGGCGGGTACGGCTCACCCCCCGGCGGCTACGGCTGGGGCAGCCCGGCCGGCGGCTACGGCGAGCCGCCCCGGCGGCGCCGCCGCGGCCTGGCCGTCCTGGTCGGCGTGGCCGTGCTGGCCGCCGCGGCGGGCGCGGGCTCGGCGGTGGCCCTGAACAACAACAGCAGCTCCACCGGCGTCTCCTCCAACGACGTGCCCAACCCGTCCGGCAACGGCAACGGCAACGTCAGCTCGAGCCTCAACACCAGCGCGGTCGCGGCCAAGGTCGAGCCGGGTGTGGTGGACATCACCTCGACCCTGAACTACCAGCAGGAGACGGCCGAGGGCACCGGCATGGTGCTCAGCAAGGACGGCGTGGTCCTGACCAACAACCACGTGATCAACGGGGCCACCTCGATCAAGGTCACGCTGGTCACCTCGGGCAAGCAGTACAAGGCCAAGGTCATCGGCTACGACGCCTCCAACGACGTGGCCCTGCTCAAGCTGCAGGGCGCCTCGAACATGAAGACGGTCTCGGTCGGCAACTCCTCGCACGTGAAGCTGGGCCAGTCCGTGCTGGCCATCGGCAACGCGGGCGGCCAGGGCGGCACGCCCACCGTGGCCCCCGGCATCATCAACGCCACCAACCGGACCATCACCGCCGGCGACGAGGGCAGCGACACCACCGAGAGCCTGCACGGCATGCTGCAGACCAGCGCCCAGATCCAGGCCGGCGACTCCGGCGGCCCGCTGGCCGACGCCTCCGGCAAGGTCATCGGCATGGACACCGCGGCCGGCAGCTCCAGCTCGGCGTCGTCCAGCACCTCGGTGATGGGCTACGCCATCCCGATCAACACCGCGCTCGGCATCGCGAGCAAGATCGCGAGCGGCAAGGCCAGCAGCACCATCCACATCGGCCTGCCCGCCTTCATCGGGGTCGCGGTCAGCAGCCCGGCCCAGGGCTGCTCCACCGGCAACGGCGGGTTCGGCGGCACGGGCGGCAGCGGCTCCGGCGGCTCCGGGTCCGGCAGCGGCGGCCTCGGCGGCAACGGGTCCGGCAACTCCGGCTCCGGGTCCGGGTCGACCTCGTCCGGCGCGCTGATCTGCACCATCTACCGGGGCACCCCGGCCGCCTCGTCCGGGCTGCAGCAGAACGACGTGATCACCGCGGTCAACGGCAAGACGGTCGCCAGCGAGAACGCGCTGACCCAGATCATGACCGGCTACAAGCCCGGCCAGACCATCAAGATCACCTACCAGAACACGTCCGGTAGCTCGCAGACCACTTCGGTGAAGCTGGTCGAGGGCCCGGCCAAATAGCTTCGGCGATGTAGCCGGAGGTCATCCCGAGCGCGGACACCCGCCGACCGTACGGTCGGCGGGTTCCGTGCGTTCAGGGCGTGCTCAGCCAGCGGCGCATGCGGGCCTCGCAGTCGCCGATCCTGGGGATCTCCACGTACTCGTCCGTGGTGTGCGCGATCTCGGAGATCCCGGGCCCGTAGTTCACGGCCGGGATGCCCAGCTCGGCGAACCGGGCCACGTCGGTCCAGCCCAGCTTGGCCCGGGGTGACCCGCCGACCGCGGCCGCGAACGACGCGGCCGGCCCGGTGCCGAGCCCGGGCCGGGCGCTCGGCGCCGCGTCCACAATGGCCACCTCCCAGCGCCCGAACACCTCGCGCAGGTGCGCCTCGGCCGCCGCGATGTCCCGGTCGGGTGCGAACCGGTAGTTGACCGTGACCAGGCACCGGTCCGGGATCACGTTCCCGGCCACCCCGCCGCTGATGGCCACGGCGTTCAGCCCCTCGTGATAGCGCAGCCCGTCGACCTCGGGCTCGCGTGGCTGGTACTGGCGCAGCACATCCAGGACCTGGCCGGCGTCGTGGATGGCGTTACGCCCCCGCCACGACCGCGCGCTGTGGGCCCGCTGGCCGGTGACGGTGACTTCGGCCCGCATGGTGCCCTGGCAGCCACCCTCGATCTCGCATCCGCTGGGCTCCATGAGCACCGCGAAATCCCCGGCCAGCAGCTCCGGATGACTCCGGCTCAGCCGGCCCAGCCCGTTCCGCTCGGCCTCGATCTCCTCGCAGTCGTAGAACACGTAGGTGACGTCGCGGGCCGGCTCCGGCACCCCCGCCGCCAGCCGCAGCTGCACCGCCAGCCCGGACTTCATGTCGCTGGTCCCGCACCCGTACAGCCGGTCGCCTTCGACGTGCGACGGCAGGTTCCCGGCCAGCGGCACCGTGTCGACGTGCCCGGCCAGCACCACCCGCTCGGCCCGCCCCAGCTCGGTCCGGGCCACGATGCAGTTCCCGAACCGCCGCAAGCTCAGGTGCGCGAGCGGCTCGAGGGCGGCCTCAATCGCGCTGGCCAGCTGATCCTCGTCCCCGCTGACCGACGGAACATCCACGATGGCCGCGGTCAGCTCGGCCGCATCAACCGCCAGGTCCAATTCCACCCGCGCAGCCTACGCGCCGGGCCCGGCCGCGGTCAGCGGGGTGGCCGCGGTCCGCAGAGCGGCCAGGACGGCGGAGACGGCGGGCCGCCGGACGCTGGCGGTCCGCGCGACCGCGTAGATCTCGCGTTTGGTGCCGGTGCCGGCCAGGGGGCGGACTGCGACCCGGCTTTCGCCGGTGGCCAGGACCAGGCGGGGCACGATGGCGACCCCGATGCCCCGGGCGACCAGGCTGAGGATCGTGCCCAGGCCTTCGAACTCCCAGGGGACCGGGGGTGCGGCGCCGGCCTCGGTGAGCAGGCGGTCGACGGCGCGGCGGGAGGGCTCGCCTTCGGGGGCGGCCATCCAGGCCTCGTCGCGCAGGTCGGACAGGCCGGCCGGGCCGGTGGCCACCGCGGCCGGGTGGGACAGCGGGATGACCAGCACCAGCGGGTCGCTGACCAGGTGGTAGTAGGAGAGCATGCCGTCGCCGGTCACGGCCAGGCGGCCGGTCCAGTCGTCGACGATGGCCACGTCGACCTCGCCCGAGCGGACATGGCGCAAGCCGACCTCGCCCGCGGCCTGCCGCAGCAGCAGGGTGAGGTCGGGGTAGGCCCGCAGCCGGTTGGCCAGGTCGGGGGCGAAGGCCACCGCGGCCGACGGGAACGCGCTGACCACGATCCGGCCCGACGGGTCCTGGGCCCGGGCCGACATGTCGGCCTCGGCCTCCTCGACCATGGCCAGGATGCGCTCGGCGTAGTCGGCCAGCCGGCGTCCGGTGTCGGTCAGTTCGGCCCGCCGCGCGGTCCGGTCCAGCAGGGCCGCCCCGGCCTCGCGTTCCAGCGCGGCCAGCTGCTGGGACACGGCCGAAGCCGTGTAGCCCAGCGCACCCGCGGTGGCCGCGATGCTGCCCCGGGCCGCAAACTCCTTGAGCAGGCGGAGGCGATGCAGGTCGAGCATAAGCAAATCTTAAGCTCTGCCACAGAAATCACATCTTGCCCTGATGCTTAACAGCGGCAAAGCTGAGAAGTCGTGACATAGCGGTCACGCGGGCCCACGCAGGCAATGTCGCCACTCTGGGCCGCCACTCCGGGCCGCCAGTCCTGGTCGCCCGGGCCGTACCCGCGGTCCGCCCGACACCATCCGCCCCCCACGAAGGCCGGCTCCCCCTCGGCAGGCCTCCGGCAACTCCCGCAGCGAGGAGCCCGCCCCCCATGGCCTCGACCGCCATGCGCACCAGCCTGCCCACGATCCCCTCTGACCACACTGATCTCACCGACCAGCCTGACAACAGCGGCCATTCGGGGCCTCCGGGCGACTCCGGGCCCGAGAGCGGGGGTGAGCACCCGGGAGGGGATGGGCCCTCCGGCGGGCATACCCGCTCGGACGGCGATGGGCACCACGCGCCGTTCGGGACCGTGGCCACGCTGCCGGCCACCCCGCCGGTACCGATCGCGCTGTCCCCCACGCTGGCCGCCAACGAGGTGATGGCGGCCCGGGAGCAGCGCGGCGAGCCGGTGCTGCCGATGGCGTTCGGTGAGGCCGGGCTGCCCGCGCACCCGTCGCTGCGGCTGGCCCTGGCCGAGGCCACCGGCCGGACCGGGTACGGCCCGGTCGCCGGGCAGACCGCGCTGCTGGAGGCCGCGGCCGGCTACTGGCGGCGCCGCGGGCTGGACACCGACCCGGCCTCGATCGTGTGCGGGCCCGGCAGCAAGGCGCTGCTGTTCGGGCTGATGCTGGCCATCGGCGGGGACGTGGCCGTGCCCCGGCCCAGCTGGGTCAGCTACGCCGCGCAGGCCAGCCTGATCGGGGCCCGGCCGCACTTCGTGGACACCCGGCCCGGCCAGGGCGGTGTGCCCGACCCGGACCGGCTGGCCGACGCGGTGCGGGCGGCCCGGGCGGCCGGCCGCCAGCTGCGCTCGGTCATCCTCACCCTGCCCGACAACCCGACCGGCACCCTGGCCAGCCCGGCCACGGTCCGCGACCTGTGCCAGGTGGCCGATCAGCACGACCTGATCATCATCGCCGACGAGATCTACCGGGACCTGATCCACGCCGAGCCCGCCCCGTTCACCAGCCCGGCCGCCATCGCCCCGGGCCGGACGATCGTGACCACCGCCCTGAGCAAGAGCCTGGCCGTGGGCGGCTGGCGGATCGGGGTGGCCCGGCTGCCGGGCGGGGACGCGGCCCGGCCGCTGCGGCAGCGGCTGCGCGACCGGCTGCTCGGCATCGGCAGCGAGATCTGGTCCGCCCCGGCCGCGCCGATCCAGCAGGCGGCCGCCTACGCGTTCAGCGACCCGCCTGAACTGGCGGAACGGATCGCGCTCAGTCGCCGGCTGCACCGCGAGGTGGCCCGGGCGGTGGCCCGCCGGTTCGCGGCGGCCGGGGCCGAGGTGCCGCCGCCGCAGGGCGCGTTCTACCTGTACCCGGACTTCGAACCGGTGCGGGACCTGCTGCTGGCCCGGCACGGGGTGCGCACCAGCGAGGACCTGGCCTCGCTGCTCCTGCAGCGCTGGGGCATGGGGGTGCTGCCGGGCAGCGCGTTCGGCGAAGACCCGGGAGTCCTGCGGCTGCGGGTCGCCACCGCGCTGCTGTACGGCGAGACCGACCGGCAGCGGGAGACCGCGCTGGCCACGGCGGCCCCGGCCAGCGTGCCGTGGATCGCCACCGCGCTGGACCGGATCGAGGAGGTCCTCACCGCCCTCACCGGCTGAGGCCGGTAATAATCACTGAGGCTGGTGGGGTTCGCGGGTTTGGTGGGGCCCTGGGCTGGTGGGCCCCGGGCTGGTAGGCCCCGGGCTGGTAGGCCCCGGGCTGGTAGGCCCCGAGCTGGTAGGCCCCGGGCTGGTGG
>DASXMW010000243.1:0-17571 GCA_036495425.1 Streptosporangiaceae bacterium
GGCATCCTGATCATCGCCCTGACCTGGGTCTACCTGCTGACCACCTCGGTGCAGAACGCGTTCAACGACGTGGTTGACGTGACCGGGCTGCTGTTCGCGATCTTCTACATCCTGACCGCGGTGGCCACCATCACCTACTACCGGCGGCGGGTGTTCACCAGCCTGTGGGACGCGGTCGTGCTCGGCCTGCTGCCGGTGGCCGCGAGCGCGTTCCTGATCTGGATGGTGGTCAAGTCGCTGATCGGCGCGCCGTCGTCGCAGATCTGGTCGCTGATCGGCATCGTCGGCATCGGCCTGGTCCTGATGCTGATCGCCCGGTTCGGGCTGCGCTCCTCCTTCTTCCAGATCCCCCGGGAGAGCGATACCACCAACTCACACCGCGCCCGCTGAAGCCGGGGCCGGCCGGGTCTTGAGACCGGGCCGGCCCCGGCTTAAGGTTCGCCTGACAGTGCTGGTCCCATTGGCTGGTCCCATTGGGCTGGCCTCATTGGGCACGGTCGCGTGAAATGAGGCGAAATTGGGCTCCAGGAACCTGGCCCGGCAGGCGGAACGTCAGCTCGAACGGCACGGCGACGGGGAATCCCTGTTCTTCGAGGACCGCTGGTTGACCCGGGCCGGAATGGCCGATCAGGCGGCGCGGTTCGGGTCCGGGCTGGCCGGGCTGGGGGTGCGGCCGGGCGACCGGGTGGTGGTGCTGATGGCCAACTGCCCCGAGGTGCTGGTCACCTACAACGGCGCCTGGCGGGCCGGGGTGGTGGTGACGCCGCTGATCTTCCTGGCCAGCGAGGACGAACTGCGGCACGCGCTGGCCGACTCGGGCGCGGTGGCGGTGGTGACCACGCCGGAGTTCCTGCCCAAGGTGCGGGCCGCGGCCCAGGGCGCGGGCAGCGTCCGGTCGATCATCGTGGCCGGGGACCTCGCCGGCGACATCGCCGGTGACGCGGCCGGGGCGGGCTCCGGTGACGGGCCGCGGGTGCTGCGCTTCGCCGAGGTGGCCGCGGCCGCGCCCGGGACGATCGTGGACGCCGGCGACGACGAACTGGCCGCGCTGCTGTACACCGGGGGCACCACCGGCCGGTCCAAGGGCGTGCCGCTGACCCACGCCAACCTGTTCTGGTGCGGGTCGTCTTCGCACCAGGTGCCGGGCGCGGACGAGCTGACCTGCACGCTGATGCCGCTGCCGCTGGCCCACGCCTACGGCCTGCTGGTCACCTGCATAGGCATGCACGCCGAGGTGCCCGGGCGGTCGATCCTGATGCGGTGGTTCGACCCGGCCGGGTGGCTCAAGCTGGCTCAGCAGCACCGGGCCGAGCGAACCACCCTGGTGCCCTCGATGATCCAGATGCTGCTGGCTCAGCCGCTGGAGGAGGCCGACCTGTCGGCCCTGGTCGCGGTGTCGTCGGGGGCGGCCCCGCTGGCCGCCGAGACCCGGGAGGAGTTCGAGCGCCGGGTGCCCAGCGCCGCCGTCTACGAGGGCTACGGCTGCACGGAATCGGCCTCGATCATCGCGGCGAACCCGCTGGGCGCGCGCCGCCTGGGCAGCGTGGGGCTGCCCGTGCCCGGCTGCACGGTGCAGATCCGCGACGACGCCGGGCAGGTGCTGGCGGCGGGCCAGGACGGGGAGATCTGCGTCCGGTCCCCCGGCGTCCTGTCCGGCTACTGGCAGGCGCCCGACGCCACCGCCACCGCCCTGCACGACGGGTGGCTGTACACCGGCGACATCGGGCACCTGGACGATGACGGCTACCTGTATGTCGTGGACCGCAAGAAGGACCTGATCATCCGGGGCGGCTTCAACGTCTACCCGCGCGACATCGAGGACGTGCTGCTCGCCCACCCGGCCGTGGCCCAGGCGGCCGCGGTGGGGCGGCCGGACCCCCGCCTCGGCGAGGAGGTGGTCGCGTTCGTGGCCCTGCGCCCGGACACCACGGCCACCCCGGACGACCTGGTCGAGCACGCAAGAACCCACCTGGCCGCGACCAAGTACCCGCGCGAGGTCCGCATCGTCCCCGCCATCCCGCTGACCAGCGTGGGCAAGCTCGACCGCAAGCGGCTGCGCACCC
Organism: Streptosporangiaceae bacterium; assembly: GCA_036495425.1. Lineage (GTDB taxonomy): Bacteria > Actinomycetota > Actinomycetes > Streptosporangiales > Streptosporangiaceae > Bog-532. The sequence goes on from DASXMW010000243.1 coordinate 2,064, forward strand.
AGGTGAGGCAGGAAGCCGACCCGACCGCTAGCTAGCCGGAAACGGGGTATTTAGGCTGGCAGAAACGCTTGCGCGCACGCTGACGACGCGAAGGGCGGCTGATCCGGTGGGAGCTGAACTGTCTCCGGCAACGCGGGACAACACGATCGACAAGATGAGTGAGGCCGAGGTCGACGTCCTGGTCGTCGGGGGCGGGGTGGTCGGAGCGGGTTCCGCGCTCGATGCCGTGACCCGCGGGCTGAGCACAGCGATCGTCGAGGCCCGGGACTGGGCCAGCGGCACTTCCAGCCGGTCCAGCAAGCTCATCCACGGTGGCCTGCGCTACCTGGAGATGATGGACTTCGCGCTGGTCCGGGAGGCGCTGCACGAACGCGGCCTGCTGCTCGACCGGCTCGCCCCGCACCTGGTCCATCCGGTGCGGTTCCTGTACCCGCTGACCAGGCACTGGGAGCGCCCCTACGTGGGGGCCGGAATCGCGCTGTACGACGGGATGGCCATCACCTCGGGCACCGCGCACGGGCTGAAGCTGGGCAAGCACATGACCCGCAAGCAGGCCCTGCGGCACGCGCCGTGCCTGCGCCCGGACGCGCTCACCGGCGCCATCCAGTACTCCGACGCCCAGGTCGACGACGCCCGGCACACGCTGACCGTGGTCCGCACGGCGGCGGAGTTCGGCGCGCTGGCCGCCAACCGGTGCCAGGTCACCGCGTTCCTGCGGCAGGGCGAACGGGTCACCGGCGCCGAGCTGGTCGACCTGGAGAGCGGCCGGACGTTCTCGGTCCGGGCCAAGCAGGTCATCAACGCGACCGGGGTCTGGACCGACGACACCCAGGCGCTGGCCGACACCCGCGGCCAGTTCCACGTCCGCGCGTCCAAGGGCATCCACCTGGTCGTGCCGAAGGACCGGCTGCAGTCCGACACCGGGATCATCCTGCGGACCGAGAAGAGCGTGCTGTTCGTGATCCCGTGGGGCCGCCACTGGATCATCGGCACCACCGACACCGACTGGTCGCTGGACAAGGCCCACCCGGCGGCCAGCTCGCGCGACATCGACTACCTGCTCGAGCACGTCAACTCGGTGCTCAATTCCCCGCTGACCCGCGAGGACGTGGAAGGCGTCTACGCCGGGCTCCGGCCCCTGCTGACCGGGGAATCGGAGTCGACGTCCAAGCTGTCCCGCGAGCACGTGGTGGGGCACCCGGTGCCCGGCCTGGTCGTGGTAGCCGGAGGCAAATACACCACCTACCGGGTGATGGGCAAGGACGCGGTGGACGAGGCCGCGTTCGGCCTGGACGCCCGGGTGCCGGAGTCCTGCACGGACCGGGTCCCGCTGCTGGGCGCCGACGGGTACCAGGCCCTGTGGAACCAGCGCCGCCAGCTGGCCGTCGAGGCCGGCATCCACCCGGCCCGGGTCGAGCACCTGCTGCACCGCTACGGCGCACTCATCCACGAGCTGGTGGCCATGCTCCGGGAAGACCCGGCGCTGGCCGAGCCGCTGCCCGGTGCCGACGACTACCTGACCGTCGAGGCCCGCTACGCCGTCACCCACGAGGGCGCCCGCCACGTCGACGACGTGCTGGCCCGCCGTACCCGCATCTCCATCGAATCCTGGGACCGCGGCGTGGCCGCCGCCCCCGCGGTGGCCGAGCTCATGGCCGGCCCCCTCGGCTGGGACGCCGACCAGACCCAGCGCGAGGTCGACCACTACCTGGCCCGGGTTCAGGCCGAACGGGACTCCCAGACCAAGCCGGACGACGACACGGCCGAGGCCGCCCGCCTGGGCGCCCCGGAGATCAGGCCCCCGGTCGCGGTCCCGGGTCTGTGAGCCGCACGGCCGGGGCGGCCTGGCCGTGCGGCGCAGACCTAATGTACGCATTGATCCCTTTGCTGACACTCTTGTGTATGCAAAGGGATCAATGCGTACATTGCTCCAGCATGGCCGGGGGGCGGGGGCGGGCCGCGGTGATGAGGGATGCGGGATGAGCGGGCCGGGGCCGGAGGGGGACCGGAGTACGGCGGGGTGCTGGCCGGTCACGGTAAACAAGAGCAGGGGGTCATATCTGGTCAGGGGCTGACGCGGGGGAGCTCGGGGACGGGGCCGTGGCCGAGGCGGACCAGGGTCTCGGCCTGGTCGGCGGCGACGGGCATGGCCAGGAGGTAGCCCTGGCCGTACTGGCAGCCCATGGCGACCAGCAGGTCGCGCTGGACCTCGGTTTCGATGCCTTCGGCGATGACGTCGAGGTGCAGGGTCCGGGCGATGCCGATGATGCCTTCGACCAGGGCCAGGCGCTGCTCGGACACCCGGACCCGCACCGAGCAGGCCCTGGACGGCAGCGGCATCGTGTTCCCGCCGGTGGACGCGGCCCTGCTGGACCTGCACATCGGCCGGCTGATCCAGGACCGCTACCTGCCCGCTCCCGCTGCGGGCGGCAGGCGCCCGGCGCCGGGGAACCGGGCCTTATGACGGCCCGCTGGTACCCGGACTGGGACTCGTTCCGGCTGTCCGCCGAGGTCACGGACGGCCCGGTCGCGTTCGGCGCCGACCTGAGGCCGGACAGCGTGCTCAGCGCGTACCGGCACGGGATCATCCCGTTCCCAGCCGCGGACGAGTACCACCGCACCCTGCACGAGGTCCGGTACGAGGACCAGGTCGCGGCGGGCCTGATCGGCCTGGTCGGCGACCCGGCCGCGGGTGACCCGTACGCGGTGGCCTGGTGGTCGCCGGACCCGCGGCTGGTGCTGGCGGCGGACCGCGTGCACCTGGGCCGCAACGTCCGCAGGCAGCTGCGCCGCGGGTCCGCGTGGACCACCGCCGATACCGCGTTCGAGCGGGTGGCCGAGCAGTGCCGGGCCGGCCGCGAGCCCCGCTGGCTGACCGACGAGCTGCTGGAGAGCCTGGTCGCGCTGCACGAGAAGGGGTGGGCGCACAGCATCGAGGTGTGGCAGGACGACGAGCTGACCGGCGGGGCGTTCGGGGTGTCGGCGGGCCTGGTGCTGAGCGGCGACTCGATCTTCAGCCGGGGCCCGGACGCGGGGCGTATCGCCGTGGCCGACCTGGGCGCGCGGTTCGCGGCGGCGGGCGGGGAACTGATCGACGCCCAGTGGGACAGCCCGTTACTGCGCTCACTCGGGGCCGAGCCCATGGGCCGGGCGGACTACCTGGCCCGGCTGAGCCACGGGCCGGCCGAGCGGGTGGCGCTGCCCGGCGGGCCACGGCCGGCCCGGCGGCTGCTGCCGGACTTACTCGGCCGCGTCGCCGCTGAGGCGCCGCATGTGGTCGGCCAGCACCTGCAGGCCGTCGAGGCCGAGCCGCTCGACCACCAGTTCACGCAGGCCCCCGCAGTAGATGCCGAAGGCGCGCTCGGCCAGGGCCCGGCCGGCCTCGGTGAGCACGGCGTGGGTCACCCGGCGGTCGGACGCCGAGGGCTGCCGCTGGATCAGGCCCGACTGCTCGAGCCGGTCGGCCACCTTGGTGAAACCCCCGCTGGTGAAGGCGACCTGGCGGGCCAGCTTGCTCAGCGGCACGGCTGAGCCGCTGCCGTCGCGGAGCAGCCAGACCAGGGCGAAGAACGCGGGCGCGGGCAGCCCGGTCTCCCGCTCCACCTGCTCGGTGAGCAGGTCGGTGACGTGGGTGTAGCCGCGGACGACAGCCTTCCAGGCGCGGGCCAGCTCGTCCGATGAGCACAGTTCGATTGCAGAACGATCAACGGCACCGTCCGGAACGGACTCCCGCGTCACGCTGCTCATTTACTCACTATAAGGGGGGCCTCGTGCACAGGAAATGTCTTGCGAGAAAGTAAATTTCTCACTAACGTCGGTTGGACTGGTTGCTCCGCGGGGGGACGAGCAGCCGAACGCCAGGGGGCCTGGCCGGAAACTGGGGGCACGGCATGTGCGCATCGCTACCCGCGTTCGCGGAGTTCGCCTGATGGCCGGGCGGGCGCAACCGCCAGCGCCAGCACCGGACCGTGACGTCGCGGATCGACCGAAAACGGCGGCCGGGGCCGGGGCCGGGACCGACCGCGGCACCGGGGCGAGCGGTGGCCGCCGCCGATCCTGGCTGACCTGGAGACGCCTGCCCATCCTGCTCGAACTGGCCACCCTGGGCGCCGCTTACATGGCCCCGTCGCTGGTCCGCATCGTGCTCACCACCACCCGCAGCGAGGCGTTCGGGCACGCGGCCATGCTGTACCACGCCGAGGCCGACGTGGGCATCGACGTCGAGCCGTGGTTCAACCACCTGGTCGCGCCGCACGCCCAGGCCGCCCTGGCCGTCGGGTACTACTACGCACTGCTGCACTTCATCCTGACCCCGCTCGCACTGGCCTGGCTGTACGTGTTCCGGCCGCGGGCCTTCCCCCGGCTCCGGTCGGCCCTGGTGCTGGCCACCATCGGCGCCAACATCGTGTTCTGGACCTGGCCGGTGGCCCCGCCCCGGTTCGCTATCGGTGGCATGACCGACATCCTGACCGCGCACAACGTCCTCGACTCGGCCGATCCGCACGGCGTCACCGGCGCGGCCAACCTGTACGCGGCGCTGCCCAGCCTGCACGTGGCCTGGGCGACCTGGTGCGCGGTCGCCGTGGTCATGGCGACCCGGACCCGCTGGCGTCACCTGGCCTGGCTCTACCCCGCCGCCACCACGTTCGTGGTGCTGTCCTCGGCCAACCACTTCGTCTTCGACGTCGCCGGGGGCCTGCTCATCACCGGCCTGGGCCTGGCGGCCGCGCGCCTGCCCTGGGCCCGCCTGCCGCGGCCGAGGTCCCTGAGCGCGGCCGCCCTGAGCAGCGCGACGCTGAGCGCGGCCGCCTTCGGCGCCATGGCCGGAGTCCCGATTCCGGCCGGGGCCATCATCCCCGTCGCCCGCGCCGCGGATCCCGAGCCGGAACCAGCCCAGCTGGGCGGGGCCCCCAGCCACCCAGGCTGAGCGGGCCCGGGTCCCGGTCGGACTGGCCGGCCCGCCGAGGCTGCACGGGCGTGCTGGCCCGGCGCCTCCCGTGTGCACGATGCAACATCGTGCACACCCCGGTGTTAACGATGTGACATCGTGCACATGGGTCCGCGCCGGGCCGAGCCGGGCCGAGCCGCCCGGGGGGTGGGCCGCCGGTGTGACTACTGGCAAGTGGTGGGCGCCGGTGTGGCTTCTGGCCAGGAGTCAGGGGGCTTGGGTCAGGCCGGCCGCCAGGGCGCCGGCGACGGCGTCGACGTAGCGGGCGAGGGAGACGCCGGAGGGGTCGTAGGAGGGGTTGACCTCGGTGAAGACGGCGGCACGGAGGCGGGGCTGGGCGTAGCAGCCGGGGAGCAGGTCGGCCGCCATGGCCAGGGGCATGCCCAGGCCGTAGTGCGGGAAATTGGCCAGGGGCAGGTCGCGGGAGTCGATCGAGTCGACGTCGAAGTGCACGACCGCTCCATCAGCCGCCGCGGTCAGGGCGGCCAGGGCGCGGACGACGCAGCCGCTGGGGTCGGCGCGGACCTCGGGACCGGAGAAGCGGACCAGATCGGGTAGCTCCCGGGCCCAGTCGGCCCGGTTGGAGTCGGGGTCGGTCTCGTCGTAGCCGAACTGGACCAGACGCTGCTGGGTGAGCATCGGGAACACCGGGCCGATGCGGGCCAGGTCGTTGTCGGCCAGGCCCAGCAGGTGCGCCGCGCCCATGGCGTCGAGGACGCCGCTGGAACTGGTGTCGGGGGTGGCCAGGTCGGCGTCGCCGTCGACGTAGAGCAGGCCGGCGCCGGGATGGTGCCGCAGCACCCCGGCCATCACGCCCAGGCTGATCGTGCAGTCCCCGCCGAGCACCACGGGCAGGCGGCCGGTGGCCAGCGCGCCGTCGACCGCGTCGGCCACGGCCCGGGCCACCAGCGTCACCTCGGCCAGGTGGCGGGCGGTAGCAGTCAGCGCGTCCGGAGTGAAGGGGGCCGTGACCACGTCCCCCAGGTCGGTCACGTCCAGGCCGGCCCGGGCCAGCCTGCTGACGAAGCCGGCCGCGCGCAGCGCGGCCGGGGCGTGCTCCTGCCCGGCGTGGTGCGAGCCCGCGCTGGTCGCCGCCCCGATCACGGTCACCGCTGGGACCACCGGCACCTCCGTCGCAGGATCTTTCACCACAAAACGATCTTGATGCAATCATAGAGCGCGGCTCCGGCCCGTGCCGGACTAGGCTCGGTTCGTGCTGGACCGGGAGCAGGTGCGGAAGGCCTTCACCAAACCTGACGAATTCACCACCTCGCCGCTGTACCGTGCGCTCAGCCGGACCGTGGCGGCCAGCGATCAGCTGCTTGACCTGGCCGGACAGGGCCGGCCCGGCCAGTACCCGACGTTCCTGTTCTTCGGCGCGGTGCACCGGCTGCTGCTGGGCGGCACCGATCATCCGCTGGCCCGCTACTACCCCTCGGTGGCCGGGGCCGGGGCGCTGCCGGCCGGAGAGGCCGGCCCGGCGCTGGAGGCGTTCGGCCGCACCTACGCCGGGGAACTGGCCGAGACCATCCGCACCCGGCTGGTGCAGACCAGCGTGGTGCAGCGGGCGCTCGGGCTCCGGATCGGGCTGAGCGCGATCGCCGCCCGGGACCCGGCGGCCGGGCCACTGCACATCATCGAGGTCGGCGCCAGCGCCGGGCTGAACCTGCGGTTCGATCGCTACGGCTACCGGCTGAACCGGGGGCAGTACGGCGACCCGGAATCCCCGGTTCAGCTCGTCGCCGCGCTCTACGGCGACGCGCCCCTGCCCGACCTGGACCGGCTGCCCGCCATCGCGCAGGTGCTGGGGGTCGACCTGAACCCGGTCGACCCGGCCGACCCGGATGCGCGCGAGTGGCTGGAGGCGCTGGTGTGGCCGGAGAACCATGCCCAGCGCGAGCTGCTCGGGCGGGCGCTGGCCCTGGCCGCCGCGGATCCGCCGCCGATCCGGGCCGGGGACGCCGTGGACGTGCTGCCGCAGGTGGCCACGGAGCTGCCCGCGGGCCAGCCGCGGCTGGTGTTTCACACCGCGACCCGGCTGCACGTGCCCCGGGAACGCCGGCCCGCGTTCAACGCCGCCATCGAGGCCGTGGGTGAGACCGGGCCGCTGTGGTGGCTGTCGGCCGAGGACCGCCCGGACCCGGATCCGCGGCCGCACCCGGTCCGGGACGGCGCCGCCCTGCTGCTGCGCGACCCGGCCGGGACCACGCGGACCCTGGCCGTGGTGGACGGTCATCTGCGCTGGGTGGAGACCGTGGGAGGCGGCGGCTCGGTAGCCTGACCTCGGGAGGAACCCATGGCCAGCGAGATGACGATCCGCTTCGAGCTGTTCGTCGGCGACCGGGACCGGTCGGTCGATTTCTACACCAGCGTGCTCGGCTTCGAGGTCCAGCGGCTGGACGAGGCGCACGCCCTGCTGACCTGCGGTCAGGTCACCCTGGGGCTCGGCCGGCAGGCCGACCTGCCCGAGACCGGCGACGGGCCGGGCTTCACCCAGCAGCGGCTGGAGCGGGATCACGGCGCCGGGGTGGAGATCGTGCTGGAGACCCCGGACCTGGACCTGCTCTACGAGCGGGTCCGCCGCAGCCACTATCCGCTGGCCGCGCCGATGCAGGACCGCCCGTGGGGTCTGCGCGACTTCCGTGTCACCGACCCCGATGGCTACTACCTGCGCATCACCTCGCCGATGACCACCGGGGCCAGACAGGTCCGGGTGGCGGAATCGGGCGACGTGTTCGGTAAGGCCTGAGCCAGCTCTTTGCCCAGGTGGACGGCGCCCCCGGCGGCGGCGTAGATGCCGAAGGGCGGGATGGGGGTGTAGCCGGATGACCGGTAGAGGGCCACGGCTTCGGGTTGCTGGGCGCCGCTTTCCAGGATGGCCCGGCGGTGGCCGGCGGCGGCCGCGGTGCGCTCCAGCTCGGCCAGGAGCTGGCGGGCCAGGCCGCGGTGACGGAAGGCGGGGGCCACGTACATGCGCTTGATCTCGGCGTCGGCGCCGTGGCTGCGCCAGCCGCCGGAGGCGACCGGTTCGCCCCCGGCGTAACCGACCAGGAAAAGTCCGGCGGGCGGGGTGAACTCGGCCGGGTCGACCGGGGTGCCGTCCCGGCCGCCGTAGCGGACCACGTACTCCTGCTGGACGGCGGCGATGAGCTTGGACGCGTCGGGATCGGCGTAGCCGACCGGTTTGATCAGCACCAGGGGACGGGCCGGCTCAGTCGCCGGCGTGCGTGTCCAGCGCTTCCGGGTGCAGGCGGCGGTAATGCTCGGTCAGGGCCGTGCTCGCCTGACCGGGCCGGTGGGCAACAGTCTTCGAGCAAATTTGGCAGCGCGTGACCGGGAGTTGCGTAACGGTGACCGGGAAACGAGAAGAATTCGTGTTGCTCATTGTGCTTCACATTATGCCAGAGGTTCATGGTCAACGCCGACGGCGGGCACGGATGAGTTTTGGAATTGCCGAACGGCCGGTAATTGGCTGGAATCGGTCCGCGGCCGCGCGGAGGGCGGCGGACTCGCCGGCGGCCAGTTCCAGGTCGGCCGCGGCCACGTTGCTCTCCAGCTGCTCGAGGCTGGAGGCGCCCGGGATCGCAGCCACCGCCGGGTGCTGGATGGCCCAGGCCAGCGCGACCTGGGCCGGGCTGCTGTCGTGGGCCGCGGCCACCTCGCGCAGCACCCCGAGCAGCTCACCGGCCCGGTCCACGTTCTCCGGCAGGAACAGCGGGTTCCCGGCCCGGATCCGGTTCCGGGGCCGGTGGTCCCGGTCGTAGTGGCCCCCCAGCAGGCCCTGGCCGAGCGGGCTGTAGGCGATCACCATCCGGCCCCCGGCTTCGGCGTGGGGCAGCAGGTCCGCCTCGGGCTGGCGGTGGACCAGGCTGTATTCGACCTGGTTGCTGAGCACCCGGCCGCCCAGGGCCTGCTCCGCGGCCCGCCAGCGGTCCAGGGAGTAGTTGCTGACCCCGACCTCGCCGACCAGCCCGACCGTCTGCAGGGCCCGCATGCCGCGCATGGTGGTGCCGTCGCGGACCAGCGGGTTGGCCTGGTGCACCTGGTACAGGTCGAGCCGCCGGGTGCCCATCCGGTTGGCGCTGGCCACCGCGCGCTGCTCCACCACCGGCGCCACCGGGAGCAGCGGGAACAGCTTGGTGGCCAGGAACACCGACGCCCGGCGGTCGCCGAGGGCCCGGCCCAGAATGCGCTCGCTGCGGCCGAATCCGTAGATCTCGGCGGTGTCGAACAACGTCACCCCGAGGTCGATGGCCCGCTGCACAATCGCTCCGGCGTCACGCTCGGCATAGCCGTCCCCGTAGCCCCATTCCGAGCCGAATTGCCACGTGCCAAGCCCAATCTTGGAGATTCTCGGTGTGATGTCAACGTCGAGGTAGCGCATATGGCAACCGATTTCAGTCCGGTGGCGTCGAATTTCTACTTCTTGAGCGGGCCGCTCATTTGCCTTTTTTCTTCAGGGCGCCGGGCTTGGGCACGGCTCGGCCATGTCCTCCCCCTCGGTGGATCAGCTTTCGGTGTCGGCCGGGGCCGCGACCGCGCTGCTGGCGGCGGAGTCGCCCGCCGACTGGCTGGCCGCCTGGGCCAGCGCCGCCTGCACGGCGGTGACCGCGGCGTCGATCGCGGTCCGGGCCGTCACCGCGCTGGTGTGGGCCCGGTCGATCTCGCCCAGGCCGATGCAGTCGAACGCCACCCGGGCGTCGTGGATGGCGGCCTCAAGCTCGCGCGCGGCCTCCTGCAGCATCGGGCCGTCGCCCGTACCATCCGGAATCATCATCGTGCTCCCTCCTGGGTCCTGCTCAGCCATGGTTCGGGACTCTACCCAGCGACTGCCTGGTCATGTCAGCCCGCTCGGCCGGGGCGGGCGCGGCGGCCCGGCGGGGACGCCGGCGGCCCAGGGCGAAGAACGAGGCGACGGCCGACACCATGGCCACCGCGGCCGCGACCCGCATGCCGTCGGCCATCGAGGTGACGAAGGCCGAGTGGGCGGCCGCGACCAGCTGCTGGCCGCCGGCGCCGCCGACCTGGGCCCCGACCGCGTTGGCGGCGGCCACCGAGCCGGTGGCGATGTCGGTCACGGCCGCGGGCACGTGCGCGCCGGACAGCAGGCCGGTGAGGTGCGAGCGGTAGACCGCGGCCGACAGGCTGCCGACAATGGCCACCCCCAGCGCCCCGCCGACCTCGCGGATCGTGTCGTTGATGGCGCTGCCCGCGCCGGCCTGGTGGGCGGGCACCGTGGTCATGATGGTGTTGCTGGCGGGCGCCATGACCAGGCCCATGCCCGCGCCCATGATTGCGACCGCGATGGCCAGCGGCGGGTAGCTGGTGTGCACGCCGGCGGTGGCGAAGTCGAGCAGGCCGATCCCCATCAGCACCATGCCGGCCGGGATGACGACCCGGGTCCCGAACCGCTTGGCCAGCAGCGGCGACACCGGGGACAGGGCGGCGGTGGCGATGGCGAACGGCAGGGCCCGGACGCCGGCCGACAGCGGGCTGTAGCCCAGCACCAGCTGCAGGTACTGGGTGAGCACGAACAGGCTGCCGAACAGGGCGAAGAACACGACGGTGACCGAGCCGGCCGCGGCCGAGAAGGCCCGGTTCCGGAAGACGCGCAGGTCAATGAGGGGGTTGCGGGTGCGCAGCTCCCACCAGACGAACACCGCCAGCGCGGCCAGGCCGCCCGCGATCTCGGCCAGGGTCACGGTCGCGGTCCAGCCGCGGCCGGGGGCTTCGATGATCGCGTCGACCAGGGCGAACAGGGACCCGGCCACCAGCACCACGCCCAGCAGGTCGAACCGCTGCCGGCTCGGCTCGGCGGTCTCGGGCACGGTCAGCAGCACCCCGATCAGGGCCAGCGCGGCCAGCGGGAGGTTGATCAGGAAGACGCTGCCCCACCAGAAATGCGACAGCAGCAGGCCACCCAGGGTCGGGCCGATGACCACGCCGGCCCCGGTCACCGCGGACCAGGCCGCGATGGCCTGCGGCCGCTCCCGGGGCGGGAACACGGCGTTCAGGATGGACAGGGTGGCCGGCATGACGAACGCCGCGCCCAGGCCCATGATCACGCGCGCGGCGATCAGGACCCCGCTGCCGGCGGAGAACGCGGCCAGCGCGCTGCCGCCCGCGAAGACGACCAGGCCGCCGACCAGCGAGCGGCGGCGGCCGTAGCGGTCGCCGAGGGCGCCGGCCGGGATCAGCAGCCCGGCGAAGCACAAGGTGTAGGCGTCGGTGATCCACTGCAGCGAGCTGGTGCCGGCGTGCAGCACGCGGGCCAGCGTGGGCAGCGCGGTGTTGAGGATCGTGTTGTCGATGACCACGATCAGCAGGCTCAGGCAGAGCACGAGCAGGATCTGGCGGCGCCGGGGGTGACCGGCGGGCCAGCGCGCGTCGGCCCGGCCGCCGCGGACGCCCGCATCCGGCGCGGTGGCCAGGTTGGTGCCGGTGCCGTTGCCGGTATCGGTGGAAGCCATCCGGCTCTCCTAACAATTGAATGCTTACGTTCGTTGCCTTACAAGCGTGAGTATAAGCATATGAGCTAACGGGTGTAAAGTGAGTTCATGACGAGCACGACCGAGAGCACGCCCCGGCACCGGCGGAACGCGCGCGGCCAGGGCAACCGGCTGGCCGACGACATCGTGCGGGGCACGCTGGCGATCATCGAGCGGACCGGCTCCAACGACGCCGTCACCCTGCGCGCGGTTGCCCGCGAGGTCGGCATCGCCGCGCCGTCCATCTACGCCCACTTCACCGACCGCGAGGCCATCATCATGGCCGCCGTGGTCGGGATCTTCGACGAACTGGCCGACAGTGTGGAGCAGGCCGAGGCCTCGGCGGGCGGCGACCCGGTGGCCCGGCTGCTGGCCGGCTGCCAGGCCTACCTGGACTACGGGCTCGCGCACCCGGCGCGGTACCGGCTGCTGTTCTCCCCGCGCCAGCTGGCGCCGGAGGACTACTGCAAACCGGTGCCGGTGGGGCCGGACGGGCGGCCGGTGCTGGAGTTCGGCGCCGAGGCGTTCTCCCAGCTGGTGCAGGGCATCCAGGAGTGCGTGGAGGCCGGGGTGTCAGCCAGCGAGGACGTCCTGGCCGACGCGACCGCGGTCTGGGTCGCGCTGCACGGGGCCGTGACCTTGCGCACGGCCGTGCCCGGATTTCCCTGGCCCGAGCTGGCTGACTTCAACCGCCAGCTGGTGCTTCCGCTGGCCCGGGTCACGATCTGAGACTTCACGTTCACAAACGGCTAGGGCGGCTGGTGAATTACCCTGGCACGAGCCTTCGACCGTGGGGATGATTTTCAATGGCGATGCCTGCCCGCCGTTTCTTCCGGCGCGCTCGGCCGCAGCACAGGGTTCGTGGGACTCTGGCCGGGGTGCTGGCGCTCGGCGTGGCCGGGACGGCCGCGCTGGCCGGGTGCGGCACCAAGCCCGCCGCCGATCCCACCCATACGCTGCCGACGCCGTCGTCGCACCGGGCCTCGCCGCGCACCGCGCACGCCGCCCAGAGCGCGCAGGCCACGCCGGGCGCGCGGGCCGCGGCCCCGGCGCCCGCCACCGCGTCCTGCCCGGCCGCGGTGCTGGCCAAGATGACCGAAGCCCAGCGGGCCGGCCAGCTGTTCCTGGTCGGCCTGCCCGGTAACGACGTGGCCGGATCGGTGGCGGCCACGATCACGGCTCATCACTACGGATCAGCGATCTTCGGCGCCAGCAGTAACGGCGGGGTGGCCGGGGCCCGCAAGGTGTCCGCCGCCGTGCAGGCGCTGGCCACGGGCCCGGCCACGGCCGGGGTGCGGTTCTTCGTGGCCGCCAACCAGGAAGGCGGCGAGGTCCAGGCGCTGAAGGGGCCGGGGATCTCGGCCATCCCGTCCGCGCTGTCGCAGGGCACCGGCCACGTGAGCACGCTGCGCAGGGCGGCCACGGTGTGGGGCGAGCAACTGCGCGCGGCCGGGGTCAACCTGAACCTGGCTCCGGTCATGGACGTGGTGCCGGCGGCCACCGACAAGGACAATGCGCCGATCGGGGCGCTGGAGCGAGAGTACGGGCACGACCCGGCCACGGTGTCCTCGCACGGCGTGGCCTTCCTCAACGGCATGGCCGCCGCCGGGGTGGCCACCTCGGCCAAGCACTTCCCCGGCCTCGGCCGGGTGCACGGCAACACCGACTTCACCTCGTCGGTGGTGGACACTTCGACCACGGCCAGTGCCGCGTACCTGCAGACCTACCAGGCCGCTATCGACGCCGGGGTGCCCACGGTCATGGTGGCCCTGGCCACCTACACCCGCATCGACTCCCGCGAGCTGGCGGTGTTCTCGCCGACCATCATGCGGGGGCTCCTGCGGGAGCGAATGCACTTCCGGGGCACGATCGTTTCCGACGACCTGGGGGCCGCGGCCGCGGTGGCGAAGATCTCGCCGGGGACGCGGGCCGTGGACTTCGTCGCCGCCGGGGGCGACCTGATCACGACCGAGAGCCTGCCGGTGGCCGACGCCATGGACGCCGCGCTGGTCAGTAAGGCCGGCTCCGATGCGGCGTTCCGGGCCGAGGTCGACGCGGCGGCGCTGCAGGTGCTGACGACCAAGCAGAAGTACGGCCTGCTGCCCTGCTCCAGGTAGGGCCGGCTTGCCGTTGCGTCAAGGCTTCGGGGACGGTCGGTTTACTGCCTTACGGACTGCCTCCCATCAGGTCGGTCAATCGGTCACGGGAAACGCCGTGCCGCTCGCTCCAATCCTGGGCCTCCTTGAGATCAACCACATCGGGTAGATCCCGCAACGCCTCGTCAGCTGCGTGCGGGTATCCCGCTTTCCGCAGCGAATCGACCACTCGCTGCCTGCTAATTTGCATGGCCATCACCAAACCCTTGCCCTAACCTGGCCGCCAATCGGCCGACCGGACGCTGGTGTCAGCTGGCGGCAGCCTTGGAAGTCATTGCTCCCCGGGTCACCATGGAGCTGAGCCTAATCGGCTGCGGTGAACGGTCTCGGCTGCGGTGCAGATTCCGGCTTCCCGGCCGCGTAACTAGGCTGGGGAAACCCCGAACTTCCGGAGGAGTGGGTGCGATGCGCGGCTATCTGGACTACTCCGGACGGAGCGACGTGCTGAGCGGAGGCGCGCGCAGGATTCCGGTGACCACACCCGTGGGCCCGCAGCAGGTATGGGTGAAGCGGGTCGGCAACAACCCCGGTCTCCGGGTGCTGCTGCTGCACGGCGGGCCGGGGGCGACCCATGAGTACTTCGAGGCCTGTGACAGCTACCTCCCCGCGGAAGGCGTCGAGTACTACTACTACGACCAGCTGGGCTCCGGATTCAGCGATCAGCCCGACGAGCCGTCACTGTGGGACCTCGACCGGTTCGTTGACGAGGTGGAGCAGGTACGCCGCGCGCTTGGCCTGGGCCGGGACAACTTCGTCCTGCTGGGCCACTCGTGGGGCGGGATCCTGGCCATCGAGTACGCCCTGCACCACCAGGAACACCTGCGCGGCCTGGTCATCTCCAACATGATGTCGAGCGTCCCGGCCTACAACGCCTACGCCGAGCAGGTACTGATGCCGCAGATGGACCAGGCGGCGCTGGCGGAGATCAAGGCACTGGAGGCGAAGGGCGACACCGGGAACCCGAGGTACATGGAACTGCTGATGCAGCACCATTACGTCCAGCACGTGCTGCGCATGCCACCCGAGCACTGGCCCGACCCGGCCCGGCGTGGCTTCGACCACATCAACCAGGCCATCTACGTGTCCATGCAAGGTCCCAGCGAGCTGGGCATCAGCGCCGGCGCCAGCCTCGCCCACTGGGACCGGACCGCCGACCTGGCCTCGATCCACGTGCCGGCCCTGGTCATCGGCGCCCGCCACGACACCATGGACCCGGTTCACATGGGGGTGATGGCCCATCGCCTGCGGCGCGGCCGGTACCTGCACTGCCCGGACGGCAGCCACATGGCCATGTATGACGATCAGGCGGTGTACTTCACCGGCCTCATCGACTTCCTCCACGACATCGCCGCGGTCAGGGCCGGGAGGTAGCCGTACTTCTGGCCCGCCGCCGTCGGGTGGTAGGAGTTGTCGAGCGGGAACGTGATCGCGTTCAGGTAGCCGGTGCCGCCGTCGCAGATCTGGTGGCCGGCGAAGTCGGCGCGGACGTCGGCGAAGGTGTCGCCGTTGCGGGCCGCGGCGGCCGAGAGAGCCCGGTCGAGAGCGTCGGCGCCCTGGTTGAGGGCGGTGCGCTTGGTGGTGCCGATGCCCAGGCAGCCGGCCGAGTGGGACAGGTCGTACAGGTCCGGGTAGCCCAGGAGCACGATCCGGGCCTGCGGCGCGCGGGCCCGGATGGCCCGGAGCACGCTGTCCAGCTGGCCCGGCAGCGTGGTGGTGACCGACTTCTCGGCGGTGGTGACCGCGTCGGTACACGCGCTGTCCCACTCGAGGACGCAGGTTTCCATCACGTGGCTGAAGCCCACGTCGTTGCCGCCGATGGTGAGGCTGACCAGTGTGGTCGCGCCGGTCAGGGCGGTCAGCTGGTGGTCCAGGACGGTGGCGGTGGTCGCACCGGCGCAGGCCACCGAGACGAACGA
>DASXMW010000244.1:0-2915 GCA_036495425.1 Streptosporangiaceae bacterium
ACAAGGCTTGTGAGCTGCTGCGCAGGCTGACCGAGAGCGGTCACCGGGTCCGGGTCATACCGACCCCGGACGCCCTGCGTTTCGTGGGTGAGCCGACCTGGGCCGCGCTGTCCGGGCAGCCGGTCACGACCGACGTGTGGACCGGCGTGGACGAGGTCCCGCATGTCCGGCTCGGCCAGAGCGCGGATTTGGTGGTCGTGGCCCCGGCCACCGCGGACCTGCTGGCCCGCGCGGCCACGGGGCGCGCCGATGATCTGCTCACCGCGACGCTGCTGACCGCCCGCTGCCCGGTGCTGTACGCCCCGGCCATGCACACCGAGATGTGGGAACACCCGGCCACCCAGGCCAACGTGGCCTCGCTGCGGGAACGGGGTGCGGTCGTGCTCGATCCCGCCCGTGGCCGGCTGACCGGGGCGGACTCCGGGCCTGGCCGTCTGCCCGACCCGGCCGAAATCTTCGCCGCCGCCGTCCGCCTGCTGGCCCGGGGCGCCGCCGGTCTCGGGCTCGACCTGGCCGGCCGCCGGGTCGTGGTGTCGGCCGGCGGCACCCGCGAAGAGCTCGACCCGGTGCGTTTCCTCGGTAACTGGTCATCCGGCCGCCAGGGGTACGCGTTCGCGGAGACCGCGGTGGCCCGGGGCGCCAAGGTGACCGTGGTCGCCGCCAACGTGTCCCGGCCCGACCCGGCCGGCAGCCGGGTGATCAAGGTCACCTCGGCCCGGCAGCTGCACGAGGCCATGCTGGCCGAGGCGGCCGGGGCCGACGCGGTCGTGATGGCCGCGGCCGTGGCCGACTTCCGTCCCGCCGCCCGCCAGGAAGCCAAGATCAAGAAGGACGGCTCGGCGCCCGCCCCCATCGAGCTGGTGCCGAACCCCGACATCCTGGCCGAGTTGTCGGCCCGCCGGATCCCTGGCCAGCTGGTGGTGGGCTTCGCCGCCGAAACCCAGCTCGACCTGGCCGAAAGCCGGGCCAAGCTGTCCCGCAAAGGCTGCGACCTGCTGGTCGTGAACCGGGTCGGCGGCGGCCTGGCCTTCGGCACCCCCGACAACGAGGCCGTGGTCCTGGGCGCCGACGGGTCGAGCACCCAGATCGCGCGGGCGCCCAAGGAGGAACTGGCCGATCGGGTCTGGGACCTGGTCGTCGCCCGGTTCAGCTGACCCGGTCACGGGGCCCGCGAGGGCGGTTGGCGCTCAACCCGGCTCAAAAGGTAGCCTTACCCGGGCCGTGCAGCGGTATCAAACGCGGTCAGTCGCGGATCACGTTTCGGGAGTCCTTGACCACGTCCCCGGCGCTGGTGACGTGATCGCGGATAAACTTCGGCCGAAGACGGCCTGAACCGCCTGGCCCGAACAGCCCGGCTTTGAACGGCCCGGCTTGACCAGCCTCGCTTGACCAGCCCGCTTGAACAGCCCGCTTGAACGGCACTGCCGGGTCGGGCAATCGGGCCCGCACAGAAAGAAAAGGGAAACTCGTGGCACGTCGCCTCTTTACTTCCGAGTCGGTAACTGAGGGTCATCCGGACAAGATGGCCGACCAGATCAGTGACGCCGTCCTGGACTCGATGATCAAGGACGACACTGAGAGCCGGGTCGCCGTCGAGACCCTCATCACCACCGGCCAGGTGCACGTGGCCGGTGAGGTCACCACCCGGACCTACGTCGACATCCCCGGCATCATCCGGGAGAAGATCCTCGAAATCGGATACGACTCCTCGGCCAAGGGCTTCGACGGCGCCTCCTGTGGCGTGTCGGTGTCGATCGGCTCGCAGTCGCCCGACATCGCGCTCGGTGTGGCCGACGCCTACGAGTACCGCGAGGGCGAGGGCACCGACGAGTTCGACCGCCAGGGCGCCGGCGACCAGGGCCTGATGTTCGGGTACGCCTGCCGCGAGACCCCCGAGCTCATGCCGCTGCCGATCATGGTGGCCCACCAGCTGTCGCGCCAGCTGTCCAATGTCCGCCGCAGCGGCACGGTCCCGTACCTGCGGCCGGACGGCAAGACCCAGGTGACCATCGAGTACGACGGCATCACCCCGGTCCGGCTGGACACCGTGGTCGTTTCCAGCCAGCACGCGCCCGACATCAACCTCAAGGAACTGCTGTCCCCGGACGTCAAGGACTACGTCGTCGACCCGGTGGTCAAGAACCTCGAGCTGGACACCTCCAACTACCGGCTGCTGGTCAACCCGACCGGCCGCTTCGAGGTCGGCGGCCCCATGGGTGACGCGGGCCTGACCGGCCGCAAGATCATCATCGACACCTACGGCGGCATGGCCCGCCACGGTGGCGGCGCCTTCTCCGGCAAGGACCCGTCCAAGGTCGACCGCAGCGCGGCCTACGCCATGCGCTGGGTGGCCAAGAACGTGGTCGCGGCCGGCCTGGCCGACCGGTGCGAGACCCAGGTCGCCTACGCCATCGGCAAGGCCAAGCCGGTCGGCCTGTTCGTCGAGTGCTTCGGTACCGAGAAGGTCCCGGTCGAGAAGATCCAGGACGCGGTCCTCCAGGTGTTCGACCTCCGCCCGCGGGCCATCATCTCGGTCCTGGACCTGCAGCGCCCGATCTACTCCCAGACCGCGGCGTTCGGCCACTTCGGCCGCACCGAGCCCGACTTCTCCTGGGAGCGCACCGACCGCGTCGACCAGCTCCGCAGCGCCGTCGACCTCTAACTGACCCACCCGACTGGACCCGGGCCCGCCCGGTCCGTCCGGCCCAACTGCCCAACCCCCCAGCAGGCGGGGCGCCGCACCAACGGCGGCCCGCCTGCTGCCTTCCCCCGAGCCTGCTTTCCCCGAGCCTGCTGAGTTCCCCGGAGCCTGCTGCCTTTCCCCGAGCCTCAGTCCCACCCTCGCCCGCCCGTGATAACAGCAAGAACCACCTTAAGCCTTGTTTCGAAAGTGATTAGTGTGGCGTGCCCGGTCT
>DASXMW010000245.1:0-9197 GCA_036495425.1 Streptosporangiaceae bacterium
GATGCTGGCGCCGACCGCGCAGACGGTCTCGGTGACCATCGCCGGCACCGGCATCACGATCTCGGTCACCGTCCACAACAACATGGCCATGGTCTGGCAGAACGGGCAGACCAGCGGAATGTGGTGGAAGCAGCCCGCCACTATGACCGCGGCCGGCCTGCAGCGCGGCGACCTCGTCTTCATCGCGGGCACCCGGGCCCACTGGGCCCTGCACGCCAAGGTCATCCTGGTCGAGAAGGCCGCGACCACCCCCATGGTCACGCCGAGCATGAGCATGACCCCGACCGCCACGCCGAGCATGACCGTGGCCCCGACGGCCCCTGCGACCATGGGGGCCACTCCCACCCCGTCCGTGACCACCAGCGTCGCCCCGGGCTCGGGAGGTACGCACTCCTGACCCTCACGCAGTGACGCCGGGCCGCCCGTCTCGCACGGGTGGCCCGGCGTAGTCCGTGGCCAGGCCACGGGCGGAATGAGTAAAAATAGAGCGGGACGCCATGGCAGAGAGCAAGCACATTCCGACCGTGCTCGTCGTCGACGACGAGCCGAACATCCGTGAGCTGGTTCAGGTCGCCCTGAACTTCCACGGCTGCACCGTGCTGACCGCCGCCACCGGCAAGGGCGCGCTGCGGGAGGCGGAAGCGAGCGAACCCGACCTGATCGTGCTGGACGTGGTCCTGCCCGACCTGGACGGCTTCGAGGTCTGCCGCCGGCTCCGGGCCCGCGGCGACGACGTGCCGATCATCTTCCTCACCGCCCGCGACACCTCGTCCGACACCGTCCAGGGCCTCGCCCTGGGTGGTGACGACTACGTGACCAAGCCGTTCTCGGTCGAGGCTCTGGTGGCCCGGATCCGGGCCGTGCTCCGGCGGGCGGCCCGGGCCGGTGACAGCGAGCCGGACGAGACCGCCACCCTGCAGGCCGGGGACCTGGAACTGGATGAGACCCGCTGGACGGTCCAGCGGGCCGGCATCCCGGTGGAGCTGTCCCCGACCGAGTTCCGGCTGCTCGCCTACCTGATGCGGCACCAGGGCCGGGTGCTCACCCGGGCCCAGCTGCTGGAGAACGTGTGGGGCTGGGACTACGCGGGGCAATCCCAGATCGTCGAAACCTACGTCAGCTACCTGCGGCGCAAGCTCGATCCGCTCGGGCCGCCGCTGATCCACACCCAGCGGGGCGTCGGCTACACGTTGCGGCCCCCGCAGCCCGCCCCGGATCACGCCACGTCCATGAGATGACCGCGTCCTCCCGGCTGTCCCTGCGCGCCCGGCTGCTGGCCGGCCTGATCGCGGTGACGGCCGTGTTTCTGGTCATCATGGGCACGGTCAGCGCCTTCGTGGTCAGCGGCCATCTGGAGGCCCAGTTCAACGACAGCCTGCTGGCCACGCTGGGCGAGACACCGGCCCAGCTCGAGGCCAGCCCGTCCAGCGCCCTGGCCTTCGTGGGCCTGCGGGGCCGGGTCGTTCCCTACGACAACGGCTCCCCGAACACCAGCGCACTCGCGGCCGGGCTGAACGCCACGAACGTGCTGCAGATCCGCCAGCACGTCCGGGCCCACACCGTGTTCCAGCTGCCGGGGGGCAGCGGCCTGTCCGCGGCCGGCCGGCGGGTCTCGGCGGCCGGCCTGACCGGCTACATGGTCATCGCCGAACCAAACCGCCGGGTCGCCGACGGCGTGCGCAGCCTGATCGTGGCCGAGCTGATCACCGGCTGCGCGCTGCTCGCGCTGCTGGCCGCGGGAGGCCGGTGGCTGATCGGCCGGGGTCTCGGCCCGCTCAACCAGATGGCCACCACGGCCCAGCGCATCACCACCCAGGGCGACCTGACCGCCCGGATGCCCGATCCCGGTGATCACGCCGAGGTGGGCGGGCTGGCCGACGCCATCAACACCATGCTGGACCGGATCCAGCAGGCGTTCAGCGCCCGGCTCCAGTCCGAGCAGAAGGTCCGCCAGTTCGCGGCCGACGCCTCGCACGAGCTGCGGACGCCGCTGACCACCATCCGCGGGTACGCCGAGCTGTACGGGCACGGCGCGCTCGGCCCGGATCAGCTGCCGACCGCGATGCGGCGGATCGACGAGGAATCCCAGCGGATGAGCAGGCTGGTGGCCGAGCTGCTGGAGCTGGCCCGGCTGGATCGGAGCTCGTCGCTGACCCTGACCGACACCGATCTGGCCCTGCTGGTCCGCGACGCCGCCGCCGACGCGGGCGCGGTGGAGCCGGACCGCCCGATCTCGGTTCAGGCCCCCGACCGGCTGGTGGTGGTGGCCGACGAGCCGCGGATTCGCCAGATCCTGGCCAACCTGCTGGCCAACGTGCGCGAGCACACCCCGCCGGGCACCCCGGTGGCGCTGCGGCTCAGCGTCCCGCCGGGCGGCGCCCTGATCGAGGTGGGCGACTCTGGTCCCGGCATGACCGAGGCCGACATGGCGCGGGCCTTCGACCGCTTCCACCGGGGCGCCCGGGACGGCGAAGGCAGCGGTGGCAGCGGCCTGGGGCTGTCGATCGTCCAGGCCATCGCGACCGCCCACAACGGTCACGCCGACCTGACCTCGGCGCCAGGGCAGGGCACTCTGGTACGTATCTGGCTGCCCGCGGGCCCGGTGACGTAGTCTGGACGTGAGCAATTGCGTCACTGGACAGTTACTAAGGAGGGAACGTGTCCGGGGTCATCCTGCTGCTCTTCCTGGCCGTTCTCGTTGCCTTCTTCTGGCAGAAGCTGCGCAAGCGCGCGGGCCTGGGCGTCTCGTCCAAGACGTGGATGGGCGTGATCTGCGTCTTCGTCCTGGTCGTGGCGTTGCTGTACGCGAACAGCGTGGGTCACCACTGATCAGGCCGGCCGGCCCTGACCGTCAGGCTGGCCGGACCTGGCCGCCTTCGATCGGCACTTCGAACCACACGGCCTTGCCGTTGCGGGTCGGCCGCGACCCCCAGCGGGTGGCGAGCTGCTCGACCAGGTAGAGCCCGCGGCCGCCCTCGTCGCTCTCTTCCGCGGTCCGGATCCGGGGCAGGCGCATGTCCGCGTCGAACACCTCCACCCAGACCGCCGATGAGCCGCGGCGGAGCCGCATGGCGAAGTCCTTGGCCGTGCTGAACGGCGGCCGCCCGGGCAGCGCGGCCGGGACCGGCGGCTCCCAGCCGCCCGCGGGCGCGGGCCCGGCCGCTGCACCCGCCACCGCCCCCGCCGTGACCTGCGGAGCCGGCACCGTCGGGGCCGGGTCCAGGTCGAGGTCCTCCAGCAGCCGGCGCGGGCCGGCCGCGGCCTCGGTGTGCAGCACCGCGTTGGTCACCACCTCCGACACCAGCAGGCAGGCCAGCTCGGCCTGGGCGCTGTCCATGCCCCAGTCCCGGAACGTGTCCAGGGCCATCCGGCGCGCCTCGGAGACCATGACCGGCTCGGCCGGGAACACCCGCTCGCGCGCGTCCAGCTCGTCCGGCAGCGACCGGACCACCACGATGGCCATGTCGTCGTCGATGTCGCCCGGCACCGATTCCTCGGCCGCGCGGGCCATGCTGTCGGCGCTGCCCCCGGCGGCCGCGCTCACCGCGTCGCACAGCATGGCCAGCGCCTCGTCCTCGGTGTAGTGGCCGGCGCCGTCGGCGCGGGCCCGGCGGTCGGTCAGGCCGTCGGTGTACAGCACCAGGGTGGCGCCCGTGGGCAGGATCAGGCTTTCTTCTTTGTAGGTGGGCAGGCCGCTGATGCCCTGGCCGCGCACGCCCAGCAGCACGCCCTTGTCCCCCACGTCCAGCTGGGTGGCCCGGCCGCCGTCGACCAGCAGCGGTGCGTCGTGACCGGCGTTGGCGAAGGTCAGCTCGCGCGACCACGGGTCGTAGACGAAGTAGGTGCAGCTGCAGATGGGCGCGCCGGGTCCCCGGGGGTCGGCCCCCGCCGGGACCATCGTGCGGCACCACTCGTCCAGCTTGCGGAGGATGTCGGCCGGGGCCTTCTCGTCCTGGGCGAAGGCCCGCAGCGCGGCGCGCAGCTGGCCCATCACCGCCGCGGCCCGGGCCCCGCGGCCCTCGACGTCACCGATGACGATGCCGACCCGCCCGGCCGCCAGCGGGATCACGTCGTACCAGTCCCCGCCCACCTGAGTCTGGATGCCCTGGCCGTGCGTTTCCAGCGGTTCGGCCGGCACGTAGCGGCAGGCCACTTCCAGGCCGTCCAGCCGGGGCAGGTCCTGCGGCAGCAGGCTCTCCTGGAAGGCCAGCGCGGTCTGCCGCTCGGCCTCGAACAGCATGGCGTTGTCGATCGCGATCGCGATCCGGCTGGCGATGGCCCCGAACAGGTCCCGGTCGTCGGTGCCGTAGCGGCGGCCGTTCCGGTCGGTCAGGCCGGACAGGGCCAGGCTCATCACGCCCAGCAGCTCACCGCGGGCGTAGAGCGGGAGCGCGATCACCGACACCATGGCCACGTCGAGGCTGGCCCGCAGGCTGTCGGCCGTGGGAGCCGGGTAGTCCTCCTCGGCCAGGTCGGCCACGACCACGATCTCGCCCCGGGCCATGGCCTGCTGGCAGAAGTGCCCCTCCGGGTAGCTGACCGTCTCGCCCACCGGGGCCCAGGCCCCGGGCGGCGGTTCCCAGCCGTGCGCGTTGGTCTGCACCCGGCGGATCAGCTTGTCGCCGGAGAACAGGTCGATGAAGCAGTGGTCGGCGAACTGCGGGACCAGCATCTCGGTGACGTGCCGGAGGGTGGCGCCCAGCTCGAGCGAACCGCCCAGCTTCTCGCCGATCCGTTCCAGCAGGCCGATCCGGTTCCGCTCGGCCAGCGAGCCCCGGCCCGCCTTGCGGGCGAACACGCAGATGCCGTCGACGGCGCCGGACGGGTGCCGCAGCGGCACCGCGTAGGCCCGGATCAGGCGACTGGAGCCGTCGCGGCCCGGGCTGACGAACGTCCCCTCCCAGGTCCGGCCGTGCAGGACACTGGCCGCCAGCTCGGTGACCTTGTCCTGGTCCTGGCCGAAACCGATGCTGAGCACGGACTGGCCGATGAGCGAGGCGGCGTCCCCGGGCACGTTCAGCAGGCGGAGAGCGTAGGCGTTGACGTAGAGCAGGTTGGTGTGCCGGTCGGTGACGATGACCGCCATCTCGGCCTGGTCGAGCAGCATCGCCGCGGGCAGGAAGGCCTCACCCGCGCCCGGCCAGGGGTTCATGCGCCCGCCCGACGAGCCGCCGGAAGGGCGCCACCGGGGCAGGCACCCAGCCGCGCACGGGCGCCGCGGTTACATCCGGGACACAAACACGTGCGCGGCGATCTCGCGAGACAGTTCCGCCTCGGCTCCATCAACGCTGTCGTCACACGTCACTCGCACACCATCGTCGCTTGCCGCGAGCATGACCTCACGTCCGGGTTGTATCCCGGTCCGCTTGAGTTTAAGCATCAGAGCAAGGTCGCTCTGGATCTGTTCGCTAATCCGCTCGATCACCACGGGCGCTGGATCCCGCGACGCGGCATTTGTCATCGCTACGTCGACGCCGTCGGAGGAGCCCTCGGTCTTTTCCTTGGCCTCGGGGGGAATGCCCAGCTCATCGAGGCCGGGGATGACGTTGCCGTGCGGGCAGCGGACCGGGTAGCCGAGCATTTCGAACAAACGGCGCTCAACGCTCTCCGAGATCACGTGCTCCCAGCGGCAAGCCTCGATGTGGACCTCTTCCCAGGGCAGCTCGATGACGCTGACCAGCAGGCACTCGGCCAGCCGGTGCTTGCGCATGACTCGGGTGGCCAGTGTCCGGCCGTGGTCGCTGAGGGTCAGGTGGCGGTCCCCGGCCACATGCAGCAGCCCGTCCCGTTCCATCCTGGCCACGGTCTGGCTGACGGTCGGCCCGCTCTGGCCGAGCCGCTCGGCGATGCGCGCGCGCAGCGGGACGATCCCCTCCTCTTCGAGCTCGAAGACGGTGCGGAGATACATCTCGGTGGTGTCGATAAGCCCCTGGGCGGTCACGTGCTCATTCCTCCTGCTGTGATGCTATGCCGCCGCGGCCCTGCGGGGTACCAGGCCCGGCGGCACCCCCCGGCGGCCTCGCCGGGCCATTCAGGGTGAAACCCGTTCAATGAGCCACTCACCTGCGGTTCTGCGGTAGCGGAGCCGGTCGTGAAGCCGGCTCTCGCGTGACTGCCAGAATTCGATTATTTGCGGCTCGAGGCGGTACCCGCCCCAGAAATCAGGCATTGGCACCTCCGCACCGTCCGGCCAGCGTCGCTCGAGCTCGGCGACGCGGTCGTCCAGCACTGCCCGCGAAGCGATCACCTGAGATTGCCGGCTGGCCCAGGCCCCGATCTGGGAACCGTGCCCCCGGGAGTGGAAGTACGGTTCGCTCTGCTCGGTGGACAGGGCCGTGACGGTTCCTTCGATGGTCACCTGACGTCCGAGGCCATACCAGGGAAACAGCACGCAGGCCCACGAATTCCCGGCCAGGTCGGTGCCCTTGCGGGACGTCCGGTTGGTGTAGAACACGAAGCCGTCCGGGCCGTGCGCCTTGAGCAGGACCGTCCGGCACCGGGTATGCGCCTCGGCCGACGTGGTGGCCAGCACCATGGCGTTCGGCTCGGGCAGCCCGGCGGCCACGGCTTCGTCGAACCAGCGCGCGAACTGGTCGGCCGGGCTGGCCGCCAGCATGTCCTCGGAGAGTGCACGGGTGGTGCCCATCGGTAACGTCACCCCTCGTCAGCGGTAAAAATAAGGATCCTGCGTGCCCCGCCCGCACGTCACCCGCAAAGTATGGAGGTTGTTTACAGTTGGTGAAGAACCGCAGTCGTTTCCATAAGTAACGATCCTCACATCGTTCCCGGGTATCGCAGGGTAGCTGTGGAGATATTGAATAAGAGAACCGAGCTATAGCGCGGCTTTGGCCCGCGCGGTCCTCTCGCGGCCCTCATCGGGGTGCGGGCGCATCCCTGCGGGCCACGACTGGGCCGTACGGCGATCGGCGCCCCGGACGTACCGCCCCCGGCGCATGAGCCGGTGCGCCATCCCGCCAGGAACAGGAGAGACACCGATGTCCGACTTCAAGCCAGGACTCGAAGGCGTGATCGCCTTCGAGTCAGAGATCGCCGAACCTGACAAGGAAGGCGGCTCGCTCCGTTACCGCGGGGTGGATATCGAAGAGCTGGTCGGCCACGTTTCATTCGGTCACGTGTGGGGCCTGCTGGTGGACAACTCGTTCACCCCCGGCCTGCCCGCGGCCGAGCCCTACAACCTGCCCGTGCACTCCGGCGACGTCCGGGTCGACGTGCAGGCCGCGCTGGCCACGCTGGCCCCGATCTGGGGCATCAAGCAGCTGCTCGACAGCGACGACCGGGAAACCCGCGACAACCTGGCCCGGATCACGGCCACCGCGCTGTCGTTCGTGGCCCAGTCCGCGCGCGGGCTCGGCCTGCCCGCCGTCCCGCAGAGCCGGATCGACGAGGGTAAGACGGCCGCCGAGCAGTTCATGATCCGCTGGCGCGGTGACCCCGACCCGCGGCACGTCAAGGCGGTGGACGCCTACTGGACCTCGGCCGCCGAGCACGGCATGAACGCCTCCACCTTTACCGGCCGCGTCATCGCCTCCACCGGGGCCGACGTGGCCGCGGCCATGTCCGGGGCCATCGGCGCGATGTCCGGCCCGCTGCACGGCGGGGCCCCGGCCCGGGTGCTGGGCATGATCTCGGAGGTCGAGCGGATCGGCGACGCCGAGACGTACGTCAAGCAGGCCCTGGACAAGCACGAGCGGCTGATGGGCTTCGGGCACCGGGTGTACCGGGCCGAGGACCCACGCGCCCGGGTACTCCGGCGGACCGCCAAGGAGCTCGGCTCGCCGCGCTACGAGGTGGCCCTGGCCTTGGAGAACGCGGCGCTGGCCGAGCTGCGGGCCCGCCGCCCGGATCGCGTGCTCGAGACCAACGTGGAGTTCTGGGCCGCGCTGGTGCTCGATTTCGCCGAGATCCCGCCCAACATGTTCACCTCGATGTTCACCTGCGCCCGGACCGCGGGCTGGTCGGCGCACATTCTGGAGGAGAAGCGCACCGGCCGGCTGATCCGGCCGAGCTCGCGTTACGTAGGCCCCGCGGCCCGCCCGGTGCGGGACGTTCAGGGTGCCGACGAGGTGCTCGACAAGGACGTCTGAGGCGGTACCAGCCGCCCCGCGCCAGCAGGTCACGGCCGCCGAACCCGGGCGTGGGCAGCGCCGTAATCGCGTTGCTCACCCCGGATAGGCTGGCCCGGTGACCAGCCTCGTCATCCCCGCGCAGCTCAAGCCCGCCGACGGCCGGTTCGGCAGCGGGCCGTCCAAGGTACGCGCGGAGCAGCTCGAGGCCCTCAGCCGCTCCGGCGCCCAGTACCTGGGCACGTCGCACCGGCAGGCGCCGGTGCGCTCGCTGGTGGGCCGGATCCGGTCCGGCCTGGCCGGCCTGTTCGGCCTGCCCGCGGGCTACGCGGTGGTCCTGGGCAACGGCGGCACCAACGCCTTCTGGGACGCCGCCGCCTTCGGTCTCATCCGCCAGCGCTCCCAGCATTTCACCTTCGGTGAGTTCTCGGCCAAGTTCGCCCAGGTGGCCGGCCGCGCACCCTGGCTGGCCGAGCCGGCCGTGACCCGCGCCGAGCCAGGCGCTCATCCCGAGCTGGCCCCGGCCCCGGGCGCCGACGTGTACGCCCTGACCCACAACGAGACCTCGACCGGCGTGGCCATGCCGGTCCGCCGGATCCCCGGCGCCGACCCGGGAGCCCTGGTCCTGGTCGACGCGACCAGCGCCGCCGGTGGCCTGGAGGTCGACCCGGCCGAGTTCGACGTCTACTACTTCGCGCCCCAGAAGTGCTTCGCGTCCGACGGCGGCCTGTGGCTGGCCCTGATGTCCCCGGCCGCGCTGGACCGGGTGGCCCAGATCGCGGCCAGCGGACGTTACGTGCCCGATTTCCTGTCCCTGCCGCTGGCCATCGACAACTCGGCCAAGGACCAGACGCTCAACACCCCGGCCGTAGCCACGCTGTTCCTGCTGGCCGATCAGATCGAATGGATGCTGACCCAGGGTGGCCTGTCCTGGGCGGCGGCCCGCAGCGCCGACTCCGCCCGCATTCTTTACAACTGGGCCGAGAAAACTCCCTGGACCACCCCGTTCGTGACCGATCCCGGCCAGCGCTCCCCCGTGGTCGGCACCATCGACCTGGCCGACGACATCGACGCCGCCGCCGTGGCCGCGACCCTGCGCGCCAACGGCATCGT
>DASXMW010000246.1:0-5690 GCA_036495425.1 Streptosporangiaceae bacterium
CTCGTTGCGGCCGAAGTCGGTCACCAGCGTCACGTGGCCCGAGGGCCCGGGCGCCTTGGCCGTGAGCTGGACGTCCTGGCGGACCCCGAGCGCGCGCAGCTGGACCAGCCACGGCCCGTAGGTGTCGCGGGCGAACCAGGCTCCGGGGTTGCCCTCGAAATAGGTCTCCAGGTCCTTGGACCGCTGGTACAGCCGGGACGGCGGCAGCAGCCGGGGCTCGCCGGTGGCCGCGTTCTCACCGACCAGGAAGGTGGTGTCCTGCAGGCGCGCCAGCAGCCGGTCCCGGTCGGCCGGGGCGGCCTCGTCCAGGGTCACGGCCACGTACTCCAGGTCGGCGTGGTGCTGCCCCGGGTCCAGGCCGTCCAGGTCCAGCCCGTCGTAGCGGGGCAGCACGCCGTCCAGCACCGCGGCGACCCGGTCCGGCTCGGCCAGGCCCAGCGCGGTCAGGAACCGGCGCGCGGCCGGGTCGGCCGCCACCGCCCGCCGCACCGTGGCCAGGTCCGGGCCGGAGCCGAAGTCCGGCAGGTAGGCCGCGGGCCGCCCGTCGGCGTCGAAGGCGGTTACCTGGCGTCCGTCTTCGAGCCGGATGATCGGCTGGGAGCGGGCCGGCGCGGGCGGTTCGTCCGGGTTGGCCGGGGGGCGCCAGAGGCGGGTGTCGGTGTGCAGGAACGCGTAGTAGCGGGCCAGCCACTGGTCCGGCTGGGCGGCCAGGAAGTCCGCCCCGGCCCGGGTGACCAGGCCGGCCGCGGTCACCTCGGGGCAGCCCAGCTCGTCGCGCAGGTAGTGCCACAGCACCGGGGTGTCCTCGGGGCTGATGGCCGGGTCGGCGAAGAACAACGGCGGCCCGGCACCGTAGAGCGTGCCCAGCTGGTCCGGGCCCAGTACGTCCAGCAGGCCGGGGTCGGCGGCCAGGGCCAGGTCCCCGGCGGCGCGCGGCGCGCCATCGGCCGCCGGGATCAGCGGCTCGGACACCAGCGCCGCCCGCACCGCGTCGAACAGGGGCCGGAACATCGACCCGGGCCGGAACCGGGCCGGGTCCAGCGGCAGGGCGGTCAGCGCGGCCACGGTCAGCAGGCCGGCGTCCCGCAGCCCAGGCAGCACCCCGGTCAGCAGCGCCGCCGTCTGGGCGACGAAGTCCTGGTTGGCCTGGTCGTGCTCGGGCACGTTGTCCCGGGCCGGCGTGGTCCGGTACGGGCCCTGGACCACGAAGCCCAGGAACGTCTCCTTCTCGGTGGGGAAGAACACGTTCAGCGGCGACCGGTCCAGCGGGCTGATCCGCGGCGTCTGGCCCGGGCCGGCCGGGAACGCGATCTCCACCGCCAGGGCCGAATCCCGCGGCCCACGCTGACCCGCCAGCGGACGCGACCAGACCAGCCACGTGGCCTTCGATAGATCCGGATTTTTGGAAACGCTGATCCGCAGGCTCCCGGCCGGTCCCGGCTCCGAGGTCCGGGCCAGCACCGCCTCGGTGACCCCGGTCCCGGACACCCGCAGCCGGCCCAGGTGGCGCAGGAACAGCAGGGTGGCGGGCTCGAGCCGGTTCAGGGCGGCGGCGATCTCGGCCACCGCGTCGGGCGCGGGCACGGTGTCCAGGTCGAACGGGAAGACAAACAGGGTGCCGGGGGCCGGATCGCCCGGGCCGGTGGCCGGATCGCCCGGGCCGAGGGCGAACGGGCGGACGAACGACTCGATGCGGAAGCGCTCGGCGCCGCTGGAGACCCGCGGGTTGCGGGTGTAGGCGTACACCGACTTGAACCCGATGCCGAACCGGCCGATCTGGGTGAGGTCACCGGGCTTCGAGCTCTGGGCCACCCCGCACAGGCCGCGCACGTCGGCCTCGGTGAACGGGCGGCCATCGTGCCGGACCTCGAGCCGGTCCGGGTGCAGGGCGAACGAAAGCTCGGTCGCGCCCGCGTCCTCGGCGTTCTGGATCAGCTCGAAGATGAAGTGCGTGCTGTCGCTGTACAGGTGGCCGAGCAGATCCAGCACGGCGGTGTCCCAGCCGTAGCGGGCGATGTTCTCCGCGCGGATCTGCTCGTAGTTGGCGGGCACGCTACATTCGTAGCAGACCACGCGCCCCCGACCGCCAGGTCACCGCAGCCTGGCGGACCCGTGCCGCTCTGAGAGGGAACGCAGCCGTGCCGGCAGAGGAGGCTCCCGTTACATCGGCCGGTCTGGTGTCCCCGGTCCGGCGCCGCCGCCGCTGGCGCCGATGGCTGATCGCGCTGGCCGTGGTGATCGCGCTGTTCCTGGGGGCCACCGCGCGGCTGTTCGTCTGGCCCGACCGGGGCCTGCCGCCGAAGGTGGACGCGATCGTCTCGCTGGACGTGCCCTACGGCGCGGTCAACGTGGCGATCCGGCTTGCCGAGGAGCACCGGGCGCCCTATCTGGTCGTCTCGCTGGGGCGGCCGCAGTCCAGCTACGGCTGCCCGGCCCCGGTGACCGGGGTCAAGCTGATCTGCTTCAACCCGGACCCGGCCACCACCCAGGGTGAGGCCGAGTTCGTCGGCCGGCTGGCCCACCGGCACCACTGGCGCTCGATCGGGGTGGTCACCATCACCCCCCAGGACACCCGGGCCCGGCTGCGCATGTCGCGCTGCTTCGGTGGCGCGGTGTACGTGCGGACGACCCCGATCCCGGGCGGCGCCTGGCCGCACCAGCTGGCCTACGAGTGGGGCGCGCTATTCAAGGCGCTGGTGCTGCAGCGTTCCTGCTGACCCAGATTGGGCCGGCTCCGACGTATCAGGGCGGGGTGCCGGGCGATCTCTATGGTCATGAGCTCTGACGCCGATGGCCCGGTGCCCATCGTCATCGCGACCGCCCTGCGCGAAGAAGGCATCACCGGTGTGCATACGCACGTCCGGCAGTTGCGCCGGTACCTGACCGGGCGGGACACCCCGGCCTCGCTGCTCACACCGTACTCGTGGGGCCGGCGGCTGACCGTGCCGGTGTTCGGCTTCCGGCTGCTGCTGCACCGGATCAGCCGCCCGGCCGGGGTGGCCTGGTATCGCTACTGGCACGAGGCCTTCCTGCGCCAAGCGCTGCGCCGGCACCTGGCCACGGCCGGCCCGTGCGTGGTCTACGCCCAGGGGCCGCCTGAGGCCCGGGCCGCGCTGCGGGCCCGGCGCGGGCCGCATCAGCGGGTGGTGCTGGCCGTGCACTTCCGCACCTCGCAGGCGGACGAGTGGGCGGACAAGAACGACATCGCCCGCGGCGGCACCGTGTTCCGGGCCATCCGGCGCACTGAACGCCGGGTGCTGCTCCGGGTCGACGGCCTGGTCTACGTGTCCGACTGGGCTCGGCGGGCCGTGCTGGGCTGGATGCCCGAAGCCAAGCGGGTGCCGTCGGCGGTGATCGGGAACTTCGTGGCCCCGTTGGACCACGAGCCGCACCCGGATCCCCAGGCCGATCTGGTCACCACCGGCAACCTGGACATTGTCAAGAACCACCGGTTCCTGCTGACCGTGCTGGCCGAGGCCCGGAAGGCCGGGCACATCCTCACCCTCGACGTGTACGGCGAGGGTCCCTGCCGCAAGGACCTGGAACGGCAGGCCCGCGACCTGGACCTGACCGGCCAGGTCCGGTTCCGGGGCTTCCGCAAGGACCTCCGCGAGTTCCTGCCCGGCTACCGGGCCTACGTGCACGCGTCGTACTCCGAGTCGTCCTCGCTGGCCATCATGGAAGCCATGGCGGCCGGCCTGCCGGTGGTGGCGGGCGACATCGGCCCGCTGGCCGAGTTGTGCGAGGAAGGCGTGGAAGGCCGGTTCTGGCCGCTGGACGATCCGACCCGCGCGGCCACCGTCCTGCTCGGGCTGCTCGACTCCGAGCCTGCCCGGGCGGCCGCGTCCGCAGCGGCCCGGGAACGGTTCAGCCGGGACTTCGACGCCACCGTGATCGGGCCGCGGCTGCTGTCCTTCCTGCAGGGCGCGGCCCCGGCGGCCCACCCGGAACTCCCGATCGAGGTGGCCTGATGCTGCCGCTGAGCCTGGCCCGCCCACCCGGCCGGCCGCTGTCGGTGCTGGCCGTCGGGGCCCACCCGGACGACATCGAGATCGGGGCGGGTGGCACCCTGCTCGGCCTGGCCCAGAGCCAGCCCGGGCTGGCCGTCCGCTACGTGGTGCTGACCGGCACCGGAGAGCGGCAACAGGAGGCCCGGGCCGCGGCCGCGGCCTTCCTGCCCGGCGCCGACCTCACCGTCGACCTGCACGACCTGCCCGAAGGTCGGCTACCCTCCGCCTGGGAGCGGGTCAAGGACGCGCTCGAAGCGGTGGCCCGGTCGTGTTCTTCCGACGTGATCATCGCGCCGTCCCGGGACGACGCCCACCAGGACCACCGCACGATCGCCGAGATCATCCCGACCGCATTCCGGGACCGGCTGTACCTGGCCTACGAGATCCCCAAGTGGGACGGTGACCTCAGCCGCCCGTCGGTGTACGTGCCGCTATCGGTGGCCGCGGCCCAGCGCAAGGTGGAACTGCTGCACAAGGTGTACCCGTCCCAGCGGCACCGCGACTGGTGGGACGACGAGGTGTTCCTGGGCCTGGCCCGGCTCCGGGGCATGGAGTGCAAGGCGCCGTACGCGGAGGCGTTTCACGTGACCAAGTCGGTGCTGACGTTCGGCTCGGAGGGACCCTGATGGAGATCTGCCCGGTGGAGCGGATCGCGGGCGCGATCTTGTTCAGGCCGACCCCGCACGTGGACGAGCGGGGGTTCTTCAGCCGGACCTTCGACGCCGAGATCGCCCGCGGCGCTGGCCTCAACCCCGCGGGCTTCGCCCAGGACAGCCTGTCGCGCTCGGCCCGGGGCGTGATCCGCGGCATGCACACCCGCCGCGGCCGGGGCGAGTCCAAGCTGGTGCGCTGCTCGTACGGGATGGTGCTCGACGTAGTGGTCGACCTACGGGTGGACTCACCCACCTTCCGCACCATGGAAACCTTCGAATTGCGGGACACCGAGCAGGTGTCGCTGTACATCCCGGCCGGGTGCGCGCACGGCTTCCAGGCCCTGACCGACCCGGCCGACGTGGCCTACCGCATCGACCGCCCGCACGACCCGTCCGAGGACGTGGCCATCGCCTTCGACGACCCGGACCTGGCCATTCCCTGGCCGCTCCCGCCCGCGATGATGTCCGACCGCGACCGCGCGGCCCCGTCCCTGGAGGTCGCCCTCAAGCAGCTGGCCTGAGGCCCCCGCCCTCCTCCCGGGGACCTTTGCCCGCGCGCCGATGAGTCCGGCCGGGTCCGGCGGTCGTACCGTCGGGCCCGTGACCAAGGAGGACTTCTGATGCGCAGCGTGACCTATTCGATGGGCGTCTCACTCGACGGCTACATCGCCGGGCCGGACGGCGGCTTCGGCTGGACCGCGCCCGACGAGGAGGTCTTTGCCTTCGTCACCGGCGAGATACGGCAGGTCGGCGTCCACCTGCTGGGACGCCGGCTGTACGAGACGATGCTGTACTGGGAGACCGCCGGCCAGGATCCATCGCTGTCCGGCGCGATGCTCGAATGGGCCGCGCTCTGGAAGGCCCTGCCCAAGGTGGTGTTCTCCACCACGCTGCCGGCGGTGCAGGGCCAGGCCCGCCTGGCCTCCGGCGGCCTGGCCGGGGAGATCGAGCGGCTGCGGGCCGAGCCGGCCGCGGGTGACATCGCGATCGGCGGCGCGGCCCTGGCCGCCGAGGCGGCCGCGCTGGG
>DASXMW010000247.1:0-15416 GCA_036495425.1 Streptosporangiaceae bacterium
GTCCAGCCGTCCGCGCCATCCCGTGATCCCCGGATCCGGGGTGACGGGCGGGACCGAGGTGACGGCCGACGGAAAGGACCGGGTGGTGGCGCCGGCCCGGGTGCCCAGCCAGGCCCGGGTGCCGAGCGGGCCGATACCCCCGGCCGGGTTAGGGGCGGACTCCCCACCCGGGAAGAACTAGGGCTTGCGGGCGACGGCGGTCCAGGTGGACAGGCCCTGACCGGGGATGTCGTCCATGGGGCCGGGACGCCACACGCCGACCGGGGTGATGCCCGGCTCGACCAGCTCCAGGCCCTCGAAGAACCGCTCCACCTCGGGCTTGGACCGCAGGGTCACCTTGACCGCTGAGCTCTCGTTGTAGCGCTCGGCGGCCTCGCGCAGACCCGGGGTGCCAAGGTCGGCGGTGGTGTGGGCCAGCACCAGGTAGCTGCCGGGGGCCAGCGGCTCCAGCAGCTTGGCCACGATCCCGTAGGGGTCATCGCTGTCCGGGATGAAGTGCAGGATGTGCAGCAGCATCAGCGCGACCGGCTGGCTGAAGTCGAGCACGGTGCGGGCCTCGGCCAGGATCTTGCCGGGGTCGCGCAGGTCGGCGTCGACGTAGGCGGTGGCGCCGCGGGCGTCACTGGTCAGCAGGGCCCGGGCGTGAGTGAGCACGATCGGGTCGTTGTCCACGTAGACCACCCGCGACTCCGGCCCGACCTGCTGGGCCACCTCGTGGGTGTTGTTGGCGGTGGGCAGCCCGGTGCCGACGTCCAGGAACTGCCGGATGCCCATGCCCGCGGCCAGGTAGTGCACGGCGGCGGCCAGGAAGGCGCGGCCGGCCCGGGCCGCCGTGTCCATGCTCGGCATGGCCTCGATGACCCTTTCCCCCGCGTCCCGGTCGGCGGCGAAGTTGTCCTTGCCGCCCAGCCAGTAATCCCAGACCCGCGCCGGGTGCGCCACCGTGGTGTCGAAATCGCGGCGCGAAGGCAGCGGCGACGGCGCATGCTGACCCCAGGGGTCGCCGCCGGAGCCCGGACTGTCGGTCACGCCGTTTCCTTCCCCCACGATGCCCTCTAGGTGATGATATGCCCATCACGGGCCGGGTGCAGTGCCGTCTTCACCGAAGAGTGCAACCGTGTGCAGCCGCCGGAATTCGGCGATGATGGCGGCCAGCGGCCAGTGGGCGTTCAGCCCGCTGGGATTGGGCACGATCCACAGCCCGGTCCCGCCGATGGTCTGGACCTGGCGGCCGATCTGGGCCTTTTTATCATCGAAGGACTGCCGGTAGGCGGTCACGCCCGCGACGGCGACGAAGCGGGGCCGGCGCTCGGCGACCAGCGCGGCCAGGCGGATGCCGCCGGTTCGCAGTTCGGCCGCGGTGAGCTCGGACGCCTGCGCGGTGGCCCGGGGGGCCAGGTTGGTGATGCCCAGCCCGTAGCCGGCCAGCAGGTCCTGCTGGCTGGGTTCCAGGCGGCGGGGCGTGAAGCCCGCGCCGTACAGGGCGGCCCAGAACCGGTTGCCGGGGCGGGCGAAGTGCCAGCCGGTGGCGGCCGAGTACAGGCCGGGGTTGATGCCGCAGAACAGCACGTGGAAAGGGGCGCCCGGCGGCGGCAGCACGTCGGGCACGGTCCGGGACCGGGCGGCGTCCAGGTCCAGGCCACGGTAGGAACCATTCCGGGCGGGTGGCACCCGGCCACGGTACCCGGGCCCGGACCGGCCCGGATGCCGAAAGACGGGTCAATTGCCGCACCGGCCTGCGACTCCGCTTAAGCCGACGGAAAACGGTTAACCGATGCCGGATAAGTGCGCGCATGCCGGGTAAGAAGCCGCCGTGATGGGCGGCCCGAGCGACCGGCGATGCTGCCGATTCGCCTGTCAACTGCGACAACCGGGGCGCACATTCGGCAACGAATGCATTGCAAAACGACAACTTCAGGCCATTTGTCCTGCATAAATGCCATCACTGGTGGCGGAGGTCAACAATGCGCATCGGATCTGTGATCCTCATTATCTGGCTCATTATCGGCGCCATCGCCGCCGGGCAGCGGGGCTACTACAACGGCACCATCGGCAGTTGCACCAAGGCGACCACCATCATCGTGACGATCCTGGCTGGTCCGCTCAACTACGTGGGCGTCAACCCGAAGGTCTACTGCAAGGTGCCCGAGCCCAGCAAGTAGGGCCAACAGAAGGCGGAGAAAGCAAGCCGGCCGCAGGACCCGGACCTGGCGTCCCAGGCATCAGCCCGCGTCAGGCAGCATGGAGAGGTGACGCAGCTAGCCGAGGGCGCTCCGGGTCCTGCGACGCCGGCGGGCGGGCCGGGACGCCTGCCCGCTACCTTCGATGTAATAAAAGAGCTCGTGGGCGACGGCAGCGTCGTCATCCTGAGCGGGGCTGGCCTGTCGACAGAATCGGGCATCCCGGACTACCGGGGGCCGACCGGCCGGACCCGGCGGGCCGAGCCCATGACCTACCAGACGTTCGTGGGCGCCGTCACGGCCCGGCGGCGTTACTGGGCCCGCAGCCACGTCGGGTGGCGGCACGTGGCCCGGGCCGCCCCCAACGACGGGC
Organism: Streptosporangiaceae bacterium; assembly: GCA_036495425.1. Taxonomy (GTDB): domain Bacteria; phylum Actinomycetota; class Actinomycetes; order Streptosporangiales; family Streptosporangiaceae; genus Bog-532. The sequence continues at coordinate 2,554 of DASXMW010000247.1, forward strand.
ACCGCGCGGTGGCCGCCCTGCAGCGGCGCGGCCTGGTGTCCGGGATCATCACCCAGAACGTGGACGGCCTGCACACCGCGGCGGGCGCGCAGCAGGTCATCGAGCTGCACGGGCGCCTGGACCGGGTGCTCTGCCTGTCCTGCGGGCAGCGCTCGGACCGGGACGAGCTGGACCAGCGGCTGCGCGCGGCCAACCCCGGCTGGGCCGAAGAAGCAGAGTCGGGCGCCGTGATCAACCCGGACGGCGACGCCGTGCTGGACGACGCGCTGGTCGGGCGGTTCCAGGTCGTTGGCTGCCGGGGCTGCGACGGGCTGCTCAAGCCTGACGTCATCTTCTTCGGCGAAAACGTGCCCCGGGCGCGCGTGGATGACTGCGGCCGGCTGGTCGAAGGCGCGGGCACGCTGCTGGTGCTGGGGTCCTCGCTGACCGTGATGTCGGGCTTCCGGTTCGTCCGCCAGGCGGCCAAGCTGGGCATCCCGGTGGTGATCGTCAACCAGGGCGCGACCCGGGGCGACGACCTGGCCACCGCGACCCTGGACGCCCCGCTGGGCCCCACGCTGACCTCGCTCGCCTCGGCCTTGCATTAGAGCATGCTCTAAGTCCTAGGCTCGGTGATGTGACGAGCTGGATGATCTCTCAGGTCGCGGAAAAATCCGGGCTGTCCGCCCACACGCTGCGCTGGTACGAGCGGATCGGCCTGCTGGACCGGGTCGAGCGGGGGCCGGACGGGCGCCGGCGGTTCAGCGAGGCCGACCTGGAGTGGGTGATGCTGCTGCACAAGCTGCGGACGACCGGGATGCGGATTCGCGACATGCAGCGGTACGCCGAGCTCGTGCGGTCGGGCGGCGGGCAGGCCGAGCGCCTCGGCCTGCTGGAACAGCACCGCGAGCTGGTGCTGGCCTCGCTGGCGCAGCAGGAGGCCTGCCTGCGGGTGCTCGACCGCAAGATCGACACCTACCGGCGCCAGCTGACTGGCCCGGGACCAGCGAGCACTGAAGGAGCAGCAGGGGAATGCGCACCACCAACCTTGGTGACCTGACCGTCTCGGCCCAGGGGCTGGGCTGCATGGGCATGAGCCAGTCCTACGGCCCGACCGACTGGGACAAGTCGATCGCCACCATCGGCCGCGCCCTCGAACTGGGCGTGACCTTCCTCGACACCGCCGACATCTACGGCGCCGGCCACAACGAGGTGCTGGTCGGCCGGGGCATCGCCGGCCACCGGGACGAGATCCAGCTGGCCACCAAGTTCGGCATCGACCGGTCGATGGGCGACGACCGCCGGGCCTTCCGCGGCGAGCGGGCCTACGTCAAGCACGCCTGCGAGGTGTCGCTGCTGCGGCTGGGCGTCGACGTCATCGACCTCTACTACATGCACCGGCCGCCGCAGACCGTGGAGATCGAGGAGGCCGTCGGCGCCATGGCCGAGCTGGTCGCCGAGGGCAAGGTCCGCTACCTGGGCCTGTCCGAGGTCGACGACGCGCTGCTGCGCCGGGCCCACGCGGTGCACCCGATCACCGCCGTGCAGAGCGAGTACTCGCTGTGGAGCCGGGACCCGGAGACCTCGGTGGTGCCGGCCATGCGCGAGCTGGGTGTCGGCCTGGTGCCCTACTCCCCGCTCGGCCGGGGCTTCCTGACCGGGACGGTGGACGTCTCGACGCTCGGGGCCACCGACTTCCGCAGCCGGAACCCGCGCTTCGCCGACGGCGCCGCGGCCGCCAACGCCACGATCGCCGATGAGGTGCGCGCGGTGGCCGCGGACCGCGGGATCGCTCCGGCTCAGGTCGCGCTGGCCTGGGTGTACGCCCAGGCCGACCGGCTCGGCGTGCCGGTCGTACCCATCCCCGGCACCAAGCGGGTCAAGTGGCTGGAGCAGAACGTGGCCGCGCTGGACGTCACGCTGACGCCGGAGGATCTGGACCGGCTGAACCCGCTGGCCGACCAGGTGGTGGGGGCCCGGTACTAGAGCTTCCAGGTGATCGAGGGCACGGGCCGCGCCGGGAGTGACCGGCCCGGCCCTTTCTCGGCCGGCGTCGCCCCCCGCTCCCGCCTCTTACACATATAAGACTTGACTTATATAAGTGGCGGGTTAATTATGGGAGGGTGCATGCGCTCGATGTGCTCGGGGATCCGGTCCGGCGCCGGATCCTGGAGGTGCTGGCCCACGGCGAGCAGGCCGCGGGCACGCTGGCCGACGTGATCGGCACGGATTTCGGCATCTCCCAGCCCGCGGTGTCGCAGCACCTGCGGGTGCTGCGCGAGCAGGGCTTCACCCAGGTCAGGGCCGACGGTGCGCGGCGCCTGTACGCGGTGGCGCCCGCGGCCCTGCGCGAGGCGGACGCCTGGCTGGACCAGTTCCGGGGCTTCTGGGAGCAGCGGCTGGACGCCCTGGGCACCGAACTGGCCCGCGGCCAGCACGAGCGCCGGCGGCGAGTGGACGGAGCGGCTCGCAGCGACGGGCCGCCGGACGGAGGGCAGAGCGTTGGAGCATGACCAGATCCGCGACGGGGTCCGCGGGCACGTGACCGGGACGCGGCGGACCGTGACCATGGACGGCGATACCGGCCGCACGATGACGCTGCGGCGGCACTACCGCGCCGGCGTCGATGACGTGTGGCAGGCCTGCACCGATCCCGCGCGGCTGGCCCGCTGGCTGACGCCAGTTTCTGGCCAGCTTCGGCCCGGCGGGCGGTTCCAGCTGGAAGGCAACGCGGGCGGCGAGATCCTGCGCTGCGAGCCACCCCGGGTGCTGACCGTGACCTGGGAGGCCCCCGGCGGCCAGCCCGTGACCCAGGTCGAGGCCGAGTTCGTGGCCGTCGACGGCGGCACTGATCTGGAGTTGCGCCACGGCGGCCCGGTGGATCCGTCCTTCTGGGCTCAGTTCGGTCCCGGCGCCGTCGGCGTCGGCTGGGACCTGGCCCTCTACGCCCTGGGCCGCGTGCTGGGTGGCGAGGAACGCCCGGACCAGACGGCCGGCCCGGGCTCCGAGCCCTACCGCGACCTGGTCACCGGCAGCAGCCAGTCCTGGCAGGCCGCCGCCGAGGCGGCCGGCATCCCCCCGGAAGAGGCCAAGGCCGCGGCCGAACGCACCACCGCCTTCTACGCCCCTCCCCCACCCGACTCGGCGGAGTGACACACCCGATTGACTGTGAGCCTCGTGGCCCCTGTGGCCCCTTGTGGCCCGTTGTGGTCCCTGTGGCGCGTCTGGCTGGCTGGGTGGCGGTCGATCCTGGGGCTGGGGACACTCGTCGGGCTGTGACGGGCGGGGGTTGGAAGGGGGAGGCTGGGAAGGCTTTTCCGTAGTATGTGCGGAAAAGCCTTCCCAGCCTCGAAGAGGCCTCGGCCGGAGGCGTTCTTTCCGCGCTCGGAGCGCTGGACCCCGCGTTTTGTCAGTGGGCCCGCGGAGAATGGGGCTGACGGCAGAGGGGAGCCAGAACATGACCGACTTCAGCACGGTCAAGTCCGCGGACGGCACGATCATCGCCTACGAACGCCACGGCCAAGGCCCGGCCGTAGTGCTGGTGGACGGGGCCCTGTCCGTGCGCGGCGGCAAGGCGGGCCTGGACGACCTGCTCGGGCCGCAGTTCACCGTGTACCGGTACGACCGCCGCGGCCGCGGCGACAGCGGCGACACCCTGCCCTACGGGCCCGAGCGCGAGGTCGAGGACCTGGCCGCGGTGATCGAGGCGGCGGGCGGGACGGCGTTCGTGTACGGCCATTCGTCCGGCTGCGCGCTGGTGCTCGACGCCGCGATCGCGCTCGGCCCCGGCGTGGTGCCGAAGATCGCCTTGTACGAGGCGCCCTACAGCGACGACCCGGCCGACCAGCCGCGGTGGACCGCTTATCTGGCCGACCTGGCCGCGCTGCTGGCCGAGGATCGCCGCGGCGACGCGGTGGCCTTGTTCATGACGCTCGTGGGCATGCCCGCTGACCAGGTTGACCAGATGCGGCAGGCGCCGTGGTTCCCGGCCATGGAGGCCATCGCGCCGACGCTGGCCTACGACCACGCGGGCCTGATGGGGCCCGAGCGGGCGGTCCCGGTGGCCAAGGCCAGCCAGGTGACCGTGCCCGCGCTGGTCATGTACGGCGGCGACAGCGTGGCCTTCATGCGGGCGGCGGCGCAGGGTCTCAGTCGGGCCATCCCCGGCGCTGAGCTGCGGGAAGCCGGAGGCCAGCAGCACGACGTCGCTCCGCAGGCGCTGGCACCGGTGCTGGCGCCGTTCCTGGCCGCCTGACGGCGGGCGGCGCCACGGGAGCCCGTCGCGGCCGCCCGTGGGAGCCAACCGTGGGAGCTGGCCCGGGCTGACCTGACCGTTACATCCCTGTACTGGAGGGTTGCGCTATCGCGGTGACCGCCCGTTACGCTGCCTGACATGGCCCCGACCGAACCCCCCGGGCCGGCCGCCGACACGCGTCCTCCGGGCCGCGTCCCGACCAGCTTCCTGGCCGGATTCGCTGCCCTCTGCCTGATCGCAGTCATCGCCCTGGCCATCGTGGTGCACGGTGGCCCGGCCCCGACCGCGCTGGGGCTGGCCCTGGCCATCCTGCCGGTCCCGCTGGTGCTGGCCGGGGTCCTGTACCTGGACCGGCTGGAACCCGAGCCGCCCCGGCTGCTGGCCATCACGTTCACCGCGGGCGCGGCGGCCGCGGCCCTCATCGGGCTGCTCGGGCACGCCACCGGCAGCACGCTCATCACCACCCCCGAACTGGGTCCCAGGGCGGGCGCGCTGGCCGCGGGCTCGTTCGGCTCGGTGCTGGTCGGGGCGCTGGTCGCGGAGTCACTCAAGGGCGTGATCCTGCTCGGCGTGCTCCGATACCAGCGGTCCGAGCTGGACGGCGTGGGTGACGGGGTGGTCTACGCGGCCATGATCGGGCTGGGCTTCGCGCTGGTGTCGAACCTGTTCGCCTACGTGCAGGCCGAGAACAGCGGGCTGTCCGCGCTGATCTCCGCGTTCTTCCAGCGCGGGCTGCTCACCCCGCTGTGGGACCCGGTGTTCACCGCGATGATCGGGATCGGCGTCGGGTACGCGGCCATGCAGAAGGGGCGGCGCGGCCTGTGGGCCGTGGCGGCGGGCTGGGTGCTGGCGGTGGCCCTGCACACGGCCTGGGACGAGTCGCTCCGGCGCGGCGCGGGCTGGGAGACGCTGGTCTACCTCATCCTGCTGGTGTTCCTGGGCCTGCTGCTGCTGACCATGCGGCTGGACCGGCGCCGCATCGTCGGGCTCATCAACCGCACGCTGCCGCAGTTCCAGGGGCCGGAGATCATGACCCCGGACGACCTGCGGATGCTGGGCGACATGCATGAGCGGCGGCTGGCCCGGCAGTGGGGCCGGCTGCACTGCGGGCTGAGCGGCGGCCAGACCATCGCCGACTACCAGCTGGCCGCCACCGAGCTGGCCCTGACCTGCTTCCGGGCCCAGCAGGGTTTCCTGGTCGCCGAGGTGTTCGCCGACAGCCAGCAGATCCGGCTGGTCGCCATGCAGCGGGCCGCGTCCACGCTGCGGAGCCGGCGGCCACGGCCGCCGCACCCGTCCTGGGCGCCGTACGGGAGGTCGGCCCTGTCCGTGACCCAGCCGCCCAGGCCGCCGCGCCCGCGGTCCGCTGGCCACCACGTGGACGAAGATCCTACAGACGACTGAAAACTTCCTGACCAGCGTAAATTGCCCCGGCTGGTGATTTTCTCCCTGCCGTTTGTCAGTGCCCTTCACTACAATCCGGACCTATGGCAGCAACCACAGACGGGGGCGTGGGGCAGGCCGGGCCGGCACTGGCCCAGCCGGACGCCCTGGAAGAATACCGGCGCGAACTTACCGGGTACTGCTACCGCATGCTCGGCTCCGGCTTCGAGGCCGATGACGCGGTGCAGGAAACCATGCTGCGGGCCTGGAAATCGGCGGACCGGTTCGAGGGCCGGTCCTCGGTGCGGTCGTGGCTGTACCGCATCGCGACCAACGTGTGCCTGGACATGCTGCGGGGGCGGCAGCGCCGGGCCCGGCCGATGGAGCTCGGCCCGTCCTCGGCCCCGGACCCGTCCCTGCTCGGCCAGCAGTTGCCCGAGCACCTGTGGGTCTCCCCCATCGCCGACGACCGCGTGCTGCCGGCCGAGGCCGACCCGGCCGTGATCGTGGAGGCCCGGGACACGATCCGGCTCGCCTTCGTCACCGCCCTGCAGCACCTGCCGCCCAAGCAGCGGGCCGCGCTGATCCTGTGCGAGGTGCTGCGCTGGCAGGCCACCGAGGCCGCCGACCTGCTCGGCACCAGCGTGCCCGCGGTGAACAGCGCGCTGCAGCGAGCCCGGGCCACGCTGGCCGCCCTGCCCGAGCAGGAGCGCACCGACGGCGTGGCCGAGGACCACGCTGATCTGCTGGAGAAGTACGTCGACGCCTTCGAGCGCTACGACATGTCGGCCCTGGTCTCGCTGCTGCACGAGGACGCCGTCCAGAACATGCCGCCGTACGCGCTGTGGATCGAGGGCGCCGGGAACATCACCACCTGGATGGTGCAGCCCGGGCCCGACGCCTGCCGCGGCTCGCGCCTGATCCCGCTCGCGGTCAACGGCTCCCCCGGCTTCGCCCAGTACAAGCCGGACCCGGCCGGCGGCTATGCGCCGTGGTCACTGCAGGTGATCGAGGTCACCGGGGACAAGATCTCCCGGATGACGATGTTCCTGGACACGGCGACCCTGTTCCCGGTGTTCGGCCTGCCTGATCACCTTCCGGCATAGCCCGCGCCGCCTGGCCCCCACAGGCCCGGGGGCGCGGTACGCTCCCCGGGCCGGGACACACAATGGCCGTCGATGGCCTGTAATCGGCGAAAATCAGTATCAGCCGGACAGGCATCAAAAAGGACGGACGGACATGCGCGACGGCGGACTCTCGGCGAATCGGCTCAAGCGCCTGCACGACGTGATGACCGGCTACGTCGAGCGTGGCGAGGTGCCCGGCCTGGTGACCATGGTCGCGCGGCGCGGCGAGGGCCATGTCGACGCGCTCGGGGCCATGGCCGCGGGCTCGGAAGACCCGATGCGGCGGGACACGATCTTCCGCATCTCCTCGATGACCAAGCCGGTCACCGCGGCCGCGGCCATGATCTGCGTCGAGGAATGCGTGCTCCGGCTGGACGAGCCGGTGGACCGGCTGCTGCCCGAACTGGCTGACCGCCAGGTGCTCCGGCGGCCCGACGCCGAGCTAGACGACACCGTGCCCGCGCACCGGCCGATCACCGTGCGGGACCTGCTCACCTTCACCCTGGGGCTGGGCATCGTGGCCGCCGAGCCGGGCACGGTCCCGCTGGCCGACGAGATCAACCAGCTGGAGCTGGGCCAGGGCATGCCCAGCCCGGCCACGCCACCGGTCCCGGACGAGTGGATCCGCCGCCTGGGCTCGCTCCCGCTGATGTACCAGCCCGGGGACCGCTGGCTCTACAACACCGGCGCCGACGTGCTCGGGGTGCTCATCGAGCGGGCCACCGGCCAGCCCTTCGAGCGGTTCCTGACCGAGCGGATCTTCCGCCCGCTGGGGATGAAAGACACCGGATTCGACGTGCCGTTCGACCGGATCGACCGGCTGCCCACCTCGTACGTGATCGACCCCGGCAGCGGCGCGGCCGTGGTCTACGACGAGCCGCGCAACGGGCAGTGGAGCCGGCTGCCGTCGTTCCCGTCCGGCGGCGGCGGGCTGGTGTCGACCGCGGACGACTTCCTGGCCTTCGCCGACATGCTGCGGGAGAGGGGCACCAGCCGCGGGGTGCGGGTCCTGTCCCGGCCGTCGGTCGAGTTCATGACCTCCGACCAGCTCACCCCGGAGCAGAAGGCCGCGTCCGGCCTGGTGCCGGGCTACTTCCGCGTGCACGGGTGGGGCTTCGGCATGTCGGTGGTGACCGAGCGCACCGAGGTGGCCAAGTCGGTCGGCACCTACGGCTGGGACGGCGGCATGGGCACGTCCTGGTACAACGACCCGGCCGAGGATCTGACCATGATCCTGATGACCCAGCAGGCCTGGGCGTCGCCGATCCCGCCCCGGCTGTTCCAGGACTTCTGGACCGCGACCTACGCCGCCATCGCCGACTGAGGCCAGGCTGGCCTCAGGAAACTGAGGCTGGGCTTACGTGGGGGGGCGACCGGCATAATGAGCCGTCACGCCCGGTTGTAACGAGGTACATGGCGACTAAAGAAATGAGTTCCCCGCGACCTGCTGACTCGGTCAAGCGCTGGCGCGACATGCTCGCCAATGAGCGCGACGCGGCCGCGCTGTATACGCGCCTGGCCGACGCCGAGACCGGTGAGCGGGAGGAGATCTTCCGGGAGCTGGCTTCGATCGAGCTCCGGCACGCCGCGCACTGGGAAGGCAAGCTGCGCGACGCGGGCGCGGACGTGCCCGCCCCGCGCGGGCCGAGCCTGCGGACCCGGCTGCTGGGGCAGGCCGCGAGCCGGCTGTCGGTCACGACCGTGCTGCCGCTGATCGAGCGGGCCGAGCGGGCCGACGCCGGGATGTACGACGCCGACCCGGACGCCGCTCCCGGCATGGCCGCGGATGAGCGCGGGCACGCGCGCACCCTGGGCCGGCTGATCGACGGCGGCAAGCCGGACCCGCGGGCCCAGGTCCGCCGCCGTGAGCCGTGGCACCGGGGCGACCGGTCGGGCGCGCTGCGGGCCGGGGTGTTCGGTATCAGCGACGGCCTGGTGTCCAACACCGCGCTGGTCATGGGGTTCGCCGGCTCCGGGGTGTCGCGCACGGTCACGTTGCTGGCCGGGGTGGCGGGCCTGCTGGCCGGGGCGTTCTCGATGGCCGCGGGCGAGTACGTGTCCATGTCCAGCCAGCGCGAGATGTACCAGCGGGAGATCGCGCTGGAGGAGACCGAGCTGGCCGAGAAGCCGGAGGAGGAGCACGCCGAGCTCGTGCTCATCTACCGGGCCAAGGGCCTGTCCCGGTCCGACGCCGAGCAGCTGGCCAGCAAGATCATGGCTGACCGTTCGGTGGCCCTGGACACGCTGGCCCGCGAGGAACTCGGCCTGGACCCGGACGAGCTGGGCTCGCCCTGGAGCGCGGCCGCCTCCAGCCTGCTGGCCTTCGCGCTGGGCGCGTTCGTGGTCGTGGTGCCGTACCTGATCGGCAGCGGCACGGCCGCGCTGCTGGCCGCGATCGTGCTGGCGCTGGCGGCCATGTTCGGGGTCGGCGCCAGCATCGGCGCCCTGAACGGCCGCAACGCGGTCCGCTCCGGGCTCCGCCAGGTCCTGGCCGGAACCCTGGCCGCCGCCGTCACCTTCGGGGTGGGTCACCTGATCGGGGCGCACGTATAGTCCGGGGGGACGACCCCCCTGGACCCCCCGGAACCCGCGTTACGGTGGCCACCGAACTACCGGCCACTCACCGAGCCTCCGGCCCGGTTCGCTGGGCCGGTCAGACCGGCTCGCCGTAGCCCGCGCGTGCGACGATGGGCCGCATGGAGATCCTGCGTACCCCCGAAGAGCGGTTTGCCGGGCTGCCGGAGTTTGATTACGAGCCCCAGTACGTGACGGTGGGGACGCCGGGGGGCGTGGACGTGCGGATGGCGTACGTGGAGGCCGGGCCGGCCGACGGGCCGGTGGTGCTGCTGCTGCACGGCGAGCCCAGCTGGTCGTTTCTGTACCGGACCATGCTGCCGGTGCTGGCCGCCCGGGGCCTGCGGGCCGTCGCCCCGGACATGGTGGGCTTCGGCCGGTCCGACAAGCCCACCGAGATCGCGGACCACAGCTACACAAGGCACGTGGAGTGGGTGCGGGCGCTGGCCTTCGACCGGCTCGACCTGCGCCAGGTGACCCTGGTCGGGCAGGACTGGGGCGGCCTGCTCGGGCTGCGGCTGGTGGCCGAGCACCCGGACCGGTTCGCCCGCGTGGTCGCGGCCAACACCGGGCTGCCCACCGGCGACGAGCCCATGCCCGAGGTGTGGTGGCAGTTCCGCCGGGTGGTGGAGCAGGCGGCCACCCTGGACGTGGCCCGGCTGGTGCAGGCCGGCTGCCGTACCCGGCTGTCCGAGCCGGTGCGGGCGGGCTACGCGGCGCCGTTCCCGGACCCGTCGTACCTGGCCGGGCCGCGGGCCATGCCGCTCATCGTGCCCACCGCCCCGGACGACCCGGCCACCGAGGCCAACCGGGCCGCCTGGCAGAAGCTCGCCACCTGGGACCGCCCGTTCCTGGTCGCGTTCAGCGACGGCGACCCGATCACCGCAGCCATGGGCCCGGTGCTGAAGCGCGCGATCCCGGGCGCGGCCGGGGTCGATCACCCGGTCATCGCAGGTGCCGGCCACTTCCTCCAGGAGGACGCGGGACCGCGGCTGGCCCAGGTTGTCGCGGACTTCGTGCTGAGCTGACGGGCCGCTAGTGACCCCGGGCGATCCATTCCGGGAGGTCGGGAGCTTCGTCGCCGATGGTGCTGCTGTCGCCGTGGCCCGGGTCGACCACGGTGTCTTCGGGCAGGGTCAGCAGCCTCTCCCGGATCGAGGTGATGATCGTGCCGAAGTCGCTGAACGAGCGGCCGGTGGCGCCCGGGCCGCCCTTGAACAGCGTGTCGCCGGTGAACACCACCCCCGGCCCGGCCGCGTGCAGGCAGCATGACCCGGGGCTGTGACCCGGCGTGTGCAGCACCCGCAAGGTGGTCCCGCCGACCTCGATGTCCTGGCCGTCGGCCAGTTCGCCGTCCGGGTCGGTGCGGGGGTGGGTCAGCCGCCACACCGGCAGGTCGGCCGGGTGCAGCAGGATCGGCGCGCCGGTGGCCGCGGCCAGTTCCGGGGCCACCCGGACGTGGTCGTCGTGGGCATGGGTGGCGATGATGGCCCGGACGGTACGGGCCCCGACCACGTCCATGATCGCCGTGACGTCGTGCGGGGCGTCCAGCACAACGCACTCCGTGTCGTCGCCGACCACCCAGACGTTGTTGTCCACCGCGAAGGTCTGGCCGTCCAGGGAGAACGTGCCCGACGTCACCGCATGATCGACTCTGGCGCTCATCCGGACAGCCTACGACCACGGCCCGTCCCGCGCCGTCGGCCCTTGCGCCGTAAGGGTTTAGCAGCGCCACGGAGGCGGGCAGTTACCTATAGTTGTCAGATTGCGTCCGCTGGCTACTCGCGAGCGGCATTACGATGGGAGACGCCGGACCGGGATCGCCCCGAGACCGAGAGCGAGGATCTTGGACACGACGCAGGGAACGCCAGGGCCGGAGGAATTCGGTGCCGTTGACTACGGTCAAGCCGGGCCCACTGTCGTCCGCATGCTCCTCGGCGCCCGGCTGCGCCGGCTCCGTCAGACGGCCGGGATCACCCGCGACAACGCCGGCCGGGCCATCCGCTCGTCGGGCTCCAAGATCAGCCGCCTGGAGCTGGGACGCACCGGGTTCAAGCAGCGCGACGTCTCCGACCTGCTGACCCTGTACGGGGTGGGCGACGACGACGCCGAGCGCGCCATCCTGCTCGGGCTGGCCCGGCAGGCCAACAACGCGGGCTGGTGGCACGGGTACGGCGACGTACTGCCCGCCTGGTTCGAGCCCTACCTCGGCCTGGAGCAGGCGGCCACCATCATCCGCAGCTACGAGGTCGCGTTCATCCCCGGCCTGCTGCAGACCCCCGAGTACGCGCGGGCCGTGATCCGGCTGATGGACGGGGTGTCCGAGGCCGAAGCCGACCAGCGGGTCGCGCTGCGCGTGCAGCGGCAGCAGTTGCTGCACCGGCCCAGCCCGCCCCGGCTGTGGGTGGTCATCGACGAGACCGCGCTGCGGCGGCCGATCGGCGGCCGGGGGGTGATGCTGGAGCAGGTCGACTACCTGGTCCGCATGTCCCGCCTCACCAACGTGACCGTGCAGGTCATGCCGTTCAGCGCGGGCGGCCACGCGGCCGCGGGCGGCCAGGCGACCATGCTCCGCTTCCCCGAGGAACTGCTGCCGGACGTGGTGTACCAGGAGCAGATGGACAGCGCGGTCTACCTGAACAAGCCCGCCGACACCGTGCACCACTGGAACGTGCTCAACCGGGTGGCCACCGAGGCGCTGCCGCCAGACGCCAGCGTGGCCAAGCTCCGCCGCCTGGCCGACCTGATCTTAGGCGCCTAAGCCCCGGACGTCCCTGGACACCGTGCCGTGCGGCCCTTATTTTTGACTGTATGATCAGTCAAAGTATGAATGGGGCGGCGGACCCGGCACCGCTGAGTGCGGCCGGGGTGGCCGACGCGATGCGGCCGTTCGGGGAGAGCCGGATGCTGCCGCGGGCCGCGTACGTGGACCCGGCCGTGTTCGCCTGGGAGAAGCGGCACTTCTTCGGCGGCGGCTGGCTGTGCGTGGGCCGCTCGGACCAGCTGCCCACCCCGGGCGACCAGCGGGCCGAAGGTGGCGCTGTCGGTGGCAGCGTGCTGCTGGTGCGCGGGGACGACGGGGTGCTGCGGGCGTTCGCCAACACCTGCCGGCACCGCGGCCACGAGCTGCTGCCGTGCGGGCAGACGGCCAACAACGGCAGGGCGATCGTGTGCCCGTACCACGGCTGGGCCTACACGCTGCGGGGCGGGCTGCGGGCCGCGGCCGGGTTCCGGCACCAGCCCGGGTTCGCCGACGCCGACTGGGGCCTGGCTGAGCTGCCGGTCACCGAGTGGCACGGGCTGGTCTACGTGGACGGGTCCGGCCAGGCGCCGCCGTTGTCCAACGCGCTGGGCACGCTCGAGGACATCGTGGCCCCGTACGAGCCGGAGCGGCTGGTGGTGGCGGGCACCCACGAGTACGAGACCAGCGCCAACTGGAAGATCCTGACCGAGAACTACCACGAGTGCTACCACTGCCCGGTCATCCACCCCGAGCTGTGCAAGGTCAGCCCGCCCAAGAGCGGCGAGAACTACACCGCCCCCGG
>DASXMW010000248.1:0-3953 GCA_036495425.1 Streptosporangiaceae bacterium
GCGGCCGGTTCTGCGGTTCACTCGCCAGGCCATCCGGAACATACCTCGGTTATGCCCGGGCATAGACAAATATGTGCGCGGCCCGGATCAAAGATCAGCCGAGATGGCGCGAGGTACATAATGTCCCAACGCTCCCGCAACGTGACCGAGGAAGGGCCCCGGGAACACACCACGGTGGTCCTGCAAAAACGTGGCTCCGTGCTGGGCAGGGTCGGCGCGGTGGTCACCGTGATCGTGGGCCTGGTGGTGCTGGCCCTGGTGCTGTCGGCGGTGCACCTGCTGCCGCAGTTGCGTAATCCGTTCGGCGAAACCACCACCGACCGCAGCCAGCCGGTGGTGCTGAAATCAATTAGCCAGCTCAGCCGCTATGAAGCAGCCAGCGGGTCGTTCGAAGTCGTGGTCGACCTGCAGAGCCATTCATTCCTGCCTTCCTTCATCGAAGGCAGCGACACGTTGTTCGTGGGCCAGGGCACCGATATCGCCTACGTGGACTTTTCCCAGCTAAAAGGCCAGGCCATTCACGTTTCCGGGAACCGCACCGCGGTCACCGTGGCCCTGCCCAAGGCCCAGCTCGAGCCCGCGGTGCTGAACGTGCACAAGTCGTACGTGTACGCCCAGCAGCAGGGGCTGGCCAACCGGATCGGGAACTTCTTCTCCGGGAACCCGAACAACCAGCAGAAGGTCTACGAAACCGCGCAGACCAAGATCCAGAACGCGGCCAAGAGCAGTCAGCTGCTGACCCAGGCCCAGAAGAACACCCGGTCGATGCTGACCGGCATGCTCAAGTCGCTGGGCTTTCAGCAGGTCACGGTGACGTTCGGAGCGGCCAAGGGGTGACCGCCACGGTGATGTTGTCCAAGCCGCCGGCCTCGTTCGCGAACCGGACCAGGGCCGCGGCCGCGGCCTTCGGCTCGGTCAGCGCGCCGGGCAAGGCCAGCGCGGCCAGCTTGCCGCCGTCCGGGTCGTAGTTCCACAGCCCGTCCGAGCAGATCACCAGGGCTCCCGGTCCGGGCGGGGTGAACTGCGCCACGTGCGGGCTGGCGTCGCGGGCGCCGACCCCGATCCAGCGGGTCACCACGTGGGCCTGGGGCGATTCGAGGGCTTCGGCCTCGGGCAGCAGGCCCTGGGCCACCATCTCCTCGGCCAGCGAGTCGTCCCGGGTCAGCTGCTGCGCGACCGGGTCCGGGGTGGCGTCCAGCCAGTAGGCGCGGCTGTCGCCCAGCCAGCACAAGGTGACGGTGTCCCCGGCGGCGACGGCCGAGATGTAGGTAGCGGCCGGGGTCTCCCCCGGCGCACCGGCCAGGCCGGCCACCGCCTCCCGGGCCGCGGTCACGGCTTCCTCTGAGCTGGCGGCCGGGTCGGTGCCGGCCTGCGCGGCCGCGGACAGGCTCTGCACCGCGGCGGTGGCCGCGGCCAGCGACGCCTCGTCCGGACGGTCGGCGCTGGACACACCGTCGCAGACCACCGAGATCACGGTCGGGCCGTCCGCGGTCTCGACCGTGGCCAGCGCCGCCGCGTCCTCGTTGCGCTCGTGCCGCAGCCCGCGGTCGCTGACCGCGGCCACCAGCCCGAGGTCGAGCTCCTGGTGGTCGCGCCCGCCCGAGGTCTCGCCCGCGGCACCGTCGCTGACAACGATCGAATTCATGACCATGGCCATCGAAGCTTCACCATGTGCCCGCTCCCGTCCTCTACCAGCGCCAAGCCCATTGTGGCCTACGCCGAGACATGGTCCGGAGGGATGACCCCCCTGGACCCCCCACTTTCCCGCTGCGGTGACCGCCGTAGGACCGGCCGCTCGCCCGGACGCAAGACCCGGGACTCGCTGAGCCGGACAGGTCGACTCGCCTGACCTGCATGCGGTGCCGTTTGGACCGGCTCGTCATCATTTCACGTCCAGTGGTCCAGAGGGAGGGGTCCTCGTCCGAGAACTGTACGGAGGGCGAAGGTGCTCTGGGCGCTGATCACCCGGGGGATGGCCAGGATCTGGTCCAGCAGGACCTGTTCGTAGGCGGCCAGGTCGGGGACGGCGGCCTCGATGAAGAAGTCGGCCGCGCCGGAGATCAGGTAGCAGGCGACCACGGCCGGGATCGCGGTCAGGGCCGCCTCCAGCTGGGCCGAGGTCTCGCGGGAGTGGCCTTCGACCCTGAGCTCGATGAACACGGTCAGGCCCAGGCCGGCCCGCACCCGGTCCACCTCGGCCCGGTAGCCGGCGATGATCCCGCTGGCCTCCAGGGCCTTGACCCGACGCAGGCAGGCCGACGGGGACAGCGCGATGGCCTCGGCCAGGTCCACGTTGGGCAGCCGGCCGTCGACCTGCAGCCGGCTGACGATGGCACGATCTATCCGGTCTGGAGAGTGCTGAGCAACTTCTGACGGCATTTTTATAGTCTAAGGACACGTGGTTGCGTCCGAGGCCCGAATCGGCGTCAACTTTGCCATCGCGTGCGACCGGTTTTCTGTGACGCTGAAGACATGTTGCGAAGCGCCTCTCCGAGCCGCCCGGCCCGCCGGGAAAGCCCGTCGTTCACCCTGTCGGTGCCGCGCGGCACCGCGCTCTACATCGGCGCCCTGCTCGGCCCGGGCCTGCTGCTGCTGCCCGGCCTGGCCGCCCGCCAGGCCGGGCCGGCCTCGATCGTGGCCTGGGTGGGGCTGCTCGGGGTGTCGGCCCTGTTCGCGGTGGTGTTCGCGGCCCTGGGCCGGTCCCACCCGCGGGCCAACGGCGTGGCCGGCTACACCGCGGCGGGCCTGGGCCCGACGGCCGGGCGGGTGGTCAGCTGGTGTTTCCTGGCCGGGGTGATCGGCGGGGCCCCGGTGGTCTGCCTGATCGGGGCCGGCTACGTGACCGGCGTGACCGGGGGCGGCCCGCTGGCCCGCTGCGCGGTGGCCGCGGTGCTGCTGCTGGTCGTGCTGGCCCTGGCCCTGGGCGGGGTGCGGGCCAGTAGCACGGCCCAGCTGGTGCTGGTGGCGCTGCTGATCGTGATCATCGTGATCGCGGTGACCGGCTCGGCGCCGGGCGCGCGGGCCGGCCACTGGGCACCGTTCGCCCCGCACGGCTGGAGCGCGATCGGCCGGGCCGCGGCCACGCTGATGCTGTCGTTCGTGGGCTGGGAGGCGGTGGCCCCGCTGACCACCCGGTTCCGCGACCCCGACCGCCAGCTGCCCCGGGTCATCGGGATCGCGTTCGCGGTGACCGCCGTGCTGTACCTGGCCCTGGCCGTGGCCACCATCGCCGTGCTGGGCCCGGCGGCCGGCACCGACGTGCCGCTGGCCAGCCTGCTGGCCCGCGCGGTGGGCACGGCCGGCCCGGTGGCGGCCGCGGTCGCGGCCGTGGTCCTCACCCTGGGCGCGGTCAACGCCTACCTGTCCGGGGCCGCGGCCATGGCCCGCCAGCTGGCCGGCGGCGGGCGCGGGGCGGGCAACCGGCCGATCCTGGCCGCCAGCGCGCTGACCGGCCTGGTCGTCATCGGCCTCTACGCGGCCCACCTGGTTAGCACGGCCCAGCTGATCGGGCTGCCCACCACGCTGTTCCTGGTCGTCTACCTGGGCTGCACGGTGTCCGCCGCCCGCATCCTCCACGGCCGGACCCGCGCCGCCGCCGCGACCGCAGCCCTGGCGGTCCTGGTCGTCCTGGCCTTCTGCGGCTGGCCCCTCCTCCTAGCCGCCGCAGTGACAGCGTTGGCCGCAATGACGGGGCTGCGCCACCGCCGAGCGGCAAGGCGATCTATCCGGCCCAGCGAGTCCCGGGCCGAAGGCTCGGGCGAGTGGCCGGTCCTACGGCAAGTACCGCCGCGGGAAAGTGGGGGGTCCAGGGCAATGCCGCTTAGGCTAATTGGATCTTGGCGGGCAGTGACTGGCCGGGTTGCTGGCGGGGTCGGCGGGGCGGGGCCGGGTACCGCCCCGGGGGTTGGGTTTCACTGGAGCGGAGTCAGTGATTATCACTGACTCCGCTCCAG
>DASXMW010000249.1:0-2444 GCA_036495425.1 Streptosporangiaceae bacterium
CAGCTCTTCGCCTACCACATCGCCGTCACCCTGGGCCGCGACATCGACAAGCCCCGCAACCTAGCCAAGAGCGTCACCGTGGAGTAATCGGCGTGGGCTGGCCCCGGCCCGGCCGCCGCCGCCCCCCACCGATGGCGGCCGATCTCGCCGTCTCCCTCGCCGATGGCGGTCGATGGCGCGTTGGCCGCCATCGGTGGGAGTCGATGGCACATCGGCCGCCTTCCCGACGGCCGTAGATGTCTCACATACTGGACACCAACATGCCGCCAGAGCTCCCATTTGCCATGATCGTTTCGACTTTGCACGCGCTATGACCAGATTTGCAGGTGATTTGTCCCGGTTCCGTGGTCATAACGCGTGCTAAGCCTTCTCATCCGGGGGGATGGTCGCGCGGGCGTGAAAATTGTCCGGGGGTGCGGGCCGCGGCGGGCGGGGGCTGCTGCCGCGGGGCGGCTGGGGCGGATTGCTGCGGGGCGGCGGGGCGGGCTGGCAGGGTATGGGCGGGCTGCCCGTGACGCCGGACCACTGTGGGACGCGAGCCCGTTGCTAAGCCTGGCGCTGGGGTCTTGACCTATGGGTCGCTTCTTGTTGCCTTGAGCACGACGGTCAGTATTTCGGCTTTCCTGACCGAGGCCCCCGGGCAGCCCGCTGGTTATCCCATCGGGCACAAGCATAGGAGGCGGCGGTGAGCGAGCCGCAGGTGATCGACGATGAAGACCATGAGCGGGTCTGGGAACGGGTGGCCGCGGTCGATGTGGCCAAGGCCACCGGGATGGTGTGCATCCGGGCGCCGCACCCGTCCAGGCCGGGGGCCCGGCGCAGCACGGCCTGGCCGGTGCCGGCCACCATGAATGCGGTGCTGGGGCTGGCGGCGCGGCTGGCCGGGGAGGGGATCGAGAAGGTGACGCTGGAGTCCACGTCGGACTACTGGCGGATCTGGTATTACGTGCTGGAGTCGGCCGGGCTGGACGTGCAGCTGGTCAACGCGCGGCAGGCCAGGAACCTGCCCGGGCGGCCCAAGACCGACAAGCTGGACGCGGTGTGGCTGGCCCGGCTGACCGAGAAGGGGCTGCTGCGGCCGTCGTTCGTGCCGCCGCCGGCGATCCGCGAGCTGCGCGATTACGCCCGGGCCCGGACCCACCTGGTCCAGGACCGGACCCGGTGCTGGCAGCGGCTGGAAAAGCTGCTCGAGGGCGCGCTGATCAAGGTGTCGGCGGTGGCCAGCAAGCTGGCCACCGTGTCGGTCCGGGACATGATCGAGGCGCTGATCGCCGGGGAGCGCGACCCGGCCGTGCTGGCCGGGCTGGCCCGCGGCCGGATGAAGGCCAAGCACGCCGCGCTGGTGCAGGCGCTGACCGGGATGTTCGATGAGCACCACGGCGAGCTGGCCCGCATCCTGCTGGACCAGATCGATTTCCTCGATACCCGGGTCAGCCGGCTCACCAGCCGGGTCGAGGAGGCGATCGCGGCGATCCCGGCCGCCTGGGGCATCGACGCCGGCGGCGCCGCCGGCCCGGACGCCGGCACCGGGCCCGGCGCGCCGGTGCTGGCCGCGGTCGCCCGGCTCGATGAGATCCCCGGCATCAGCGCCGACCTCGCCTGCTCGATCATCGCCGAGACCGGCCTGGACATGAGCAGGTTCCCCACCGCCGCCCAGCTGGTGTCCTGGGCCGGGCTATGCCCGCGCGCCATCCAGTCCGGCCCCCGCACCCGGCACGGCAAAGGCCACGGCAGCACCTACCTGCGCGGCTACCTCGGCCAGGCCGCCACCGGAGCCGCCCGGACCGCCACCTTCCTCGGCGAGCGCCACGCCCGCATCGCCCGCCGCCGCGGCCCCGCCAAAGCCCAGGTCGCCATCGCCCGCTCCCTGCTGGTCATCATCTGGCACCTGCTCCACGACCCCGAAGCCCGGTTCGCCGACCTCGGACCCGACTACCACGAACGCCGGACCGACAAGAACAGGAAAACCCGCAGCCACATCCGCCAGCTTGAAGCCCTCGGCTACACCGTCACCATCACCCAGGCCGCCTAACCCCATACCACCCCTGACCAGGCCCGGCGCCATCACCAGCCCGGGCCCGCTGCCGCACGCCTAGCAAAGGCAGGTTATTTTCCGGTCAGTGGGTCCGCGTCTCGGTATGTGAGATGTCGCGGCCCCGGAGGGCAGCCAGGCGGAGGACCGATCGACGTAGAGAAATGGCTGGCCCAGTTGCGCGAGCCCGGCCTGCCCGCTCAGCTAGCCGGGCGGAGTGCTAGGGGAGCTTCCAGTTGATGGGCGGAGCGGACTGCTGCTCTAGCAGGTGATTGGCCCGGCTGAACGGACGCGAGCCAAAGAAGCCGCGGTCGGCCGACATCGGGCTCGGGTGCGCCGATTCAATGCACGGCACCTTCCCGAGCAGCGGCACGAGGTTTCGCGCGTCGCGGCCCCAGAGGATCGCTACCAG
>DASXMW010000250.1:0-5157 GCA_036495425.1 Streptosporangiaceae bacterium
CCAGGCCACGTGGGCCCGGGCCAGCGCCGCGCAGGCCAGCGCCTCCTTGGACGGTGACAACTCGGCCGCCTCCCGGGCCGCGGCCGCGTGGTCGGCGGCCGTCTCCACCTCGCCCCGGGCCGCGTACAGGTAGGCGGCCACGCAGTGGGCGTAGGACAGGAACCAGGTGTGGTCGAGGTCCCGCCCGAGCGAGATGGCCACCTCGACGTGGGTCGCGGCCGCGTCCCAGTCGCCGCGGCGGAACTCGGCTTCGGCCAGGGCCGCGTAGGCGTTGGTCAGCCCGATGATGGTCACCCCGGACCGGTGCCAGCGCAGCACGGCCCGCAGGTCTTCCACGGCCCCCGGGAAGTCGCCGGACCAGTTCCGGACCACCCCCCGCACGCTGAGCAACTCGGCGTCGAAGCCGCTGGGCTCGGGCTTGCGGGCCGAGCAGTCGGCCAGCAGGCCGAGGGCCCGGCTGATCCGGCCCGTCTTGGCGTAGCTCCAGGCCAGAGCCTGGCGGGCCAGGGCGTCGGCGTCGGGCACGTGGCCGGCCACGGCCCGGGCCCGCTCGGCCCATTCCAGCGCGGCCTCGTCGTCGCCCAGCGACGCGCAGACCATGGCCAGGGCGGCGGTGGCGTGGCCGAACAAGGCCGGCTCGCCGGCCGGGGTGATGGTGCCGGCCAGCGACCGCAACTCGCCGGCGGCGTGCTCCAGCCAGCCCTGCGGCACGGCCAGGATGGCCTGGATGTACTGGCGCTCGGGTCCAGGCGGGCGGGCGTTCACGGCGTCCGCGTACTCCTGGGCCGCCTGTACGTCGCCGGTCCAGATCAGCAGCCGGACCGCGCCGAACAGGCTCTGCTCGCCCCGGCTCTGGTCGCTGTCCACCTTGGCCGCCCAGGCCAGGTACTGCGCGGCCAGCCGGGGCGCGCCCGCGGCCTGGCCGGCCGTGGCCGCCTCGATCAGCTCCGCGGCCAGCTCACCGTCGAACCCGCCGGCCGCGGCCGCGACCCGATGGGCGAACGAGGCCGGGGCCGGCACCAGCCCGGCCGCGGCCAGGTGCAGCCGCCGGCGGTCGCCCGGGGACAGGTCCTCGTACACCGCCGCCCGGACCAGCGGATGGGTGAAACACAGCTCGTCCCGGGCCCGGCCGGGCGGGAAGTCCAGCAGCCGCGCCCGCACCGCCGCGTCGGCCGCGCCGGTGCCGTCGGCCAGGCCCGCCATGGCACCGGCCACCCGGGCCGGGGCCCGCGTGCCCAGCACGGCCGCCGCCCGCATCAGGTCCTGGGCTGGCGCGGGCAGCCGCCGCAGGCGGCTCAGCACCGCCGTCGCGTAGGCGGCCGGGGCCGGCAGGTGGGCCGCGTCGCCAGCGAAGGCGTCGGCGGGCAGCTCGGCCAGCAGGGTCAGCAGGTAGAGCGGGTTGCCCGCGGTGTGCTCCCGCAGCCGGGCGCCGGACTCCGCGGTCAGGTCCCAGCGGCTGGCCGCGGCCAGCGTCACCACCTCGGCCGGGCTCAGGCCGGTCAGCCGGAGGCGCCGCACCCGGTCACCGTCGGCCAGCAGCCGGGTCCAGCTGCCGCCCAGCTGGTCCAGGCCGTGCGGGCGGGCCGCCAGCAGGACGAGCACCGGGTCGCTGCGCAGCCGCCGCAGGCCGAACAGCAGCGCCTCGGCCGAGGTGCGGTCGGCCCAGTGCAGGTCGTCGACGGCCAGCACGACCAGCGGGGCCCGTTCCTCCAGGGCCCCGATCCCGGCCAGCAGCGCGGCCCCCAGGCTCAGGCCGTCCTGGCCGCTCGGCTCCGGCTCGGCCGGCTCCGGTAGAGCGGCCAGCAGCTGCCGGACCAGCCCGCCGTCCAGGCCGCTCTCGGCCGGGTCGCCGCTGGCCCACACCACCGCCGCGTCCGGGGCCATCCGCGCGCACCGGCGCAGCAGCGCGGTCTTGCCGATGCCCGGTTCGCCCTCGACCACCACGATCCGGGGCTGGCCGGCCCGCGCCGCGGCCAGGGCCTCGCCCGCCGCCGCCAGCTCACCGTCCCGGCCGACGAACCGGCCGTACCCGTCGTCACCCACCGGCTCCCCCCCGGGGCCATCGTCCGTGACCAGTAACTTTACCGCCACGAACCCGGCCACCCCGGGATCAGCGCGTTGGGGATCCCGGCTCAGCCGTCCAGGACCTCGCCGTCGGCGATGTGCCGGGGGCCGGTGAGGCGCACGTCGCCGATGATCACCACATCGGCGCCGAACGTCACGTCACCCTCGACCCGGAGACGGCGGCAGCGCCGCAGCGACGGCGGCCCGGACGGGAACCGCTTGTCGAACTCCGGCAGCAGCCGGTAGTAGTCCTTGTCCAGCGACACCACCGGCCCGACCCCCTCGTAGGCCGGCTTCATCTCGCCGTCGGCGGTGAGGTCGTAGGCGTCGGAGCGCACCACCAGCAGGTCGTCCGTGGTCTTGACCGGGGCGAACCGGGTCCGTGGCACCTGGAGGGCCCGCGCTCCGGGGATGGAGCCGATGGCCGCGCCCATGGCCGACTCGAGCTGGATCACCGGGGTGCTGGACGAGTCGCGCGGGTCCACCGTCTTGCGGTTGACGATCAGCGGCAGGTTCGGGGCCGCCTGGTCACTGGCCTGCAGGTCCTTGAGCGCACGCAGGTCGACCCAGACGTTGTTGGTGTTGTACCAGCGCCAGCGTTCGACGTCGCTGAACGAGTCGTCGCCGTCGGGCACCTGAGCCGTCTCCCGCAGCACGATGTGGCCCTGGTAGGAGGCCAGGTGCCCGCCCTTGCGGTCGGCGGCGGTGCCCCGGGTCGCCTCCAGCGCGAACGGCACCTGCTCGCCCGCGAACCAGGCCGCGATGCGGACGTCGGCGATGGCCCCGAGGTTGTCGGAGTTGGACACGAACGCGTACCGCAGGCCGGCGCCGAGCAGCGTGTCCAGCGTGCCGCTGGCCTCCAGCGCGGGGTAGATGTCGCCGTGCCCGGGCGGGCACCACTCCAGCTCGGGGTCGGCCGGCCATTCCGCCGGGAAGTGGTCGTCGGACCGGATCTTGGGCTCCCGGCCCTGCAGGAAGTCCAGCGGCAGGCCCGGCACTTCGACCCCGCGGCGGCGCAGCAGCTCCAGCGAGGGGCCCTGGGTGGTCTTGGAGTCCATCAGCAGCAGCGGCAGCCGGACACCCTCGTGCCGCCGGCGCAGGGCCAGCACCTGGGTGGCGATGACGTCGAGGAAGGTCATGCCCGCCTTGACCTCGATGAGCGACTTGGCCCCGGACAGGCCCATGCTCGTGCCCAGGCCGCCGTTGAGCTTGACGATCACCACCTGGTCGAGCACCTCGCGGGCCCGGTCGGCGGAGGGCTCGGGCAGCTCGTCCAGGCTGGGCAGGTCGGCCAGCGGTTCCAGGTCTTCGCCGGGCAGCAGCCCGCTCTGCTGTTCACTGAGCTGGTGGAGTCGCCGGCGCAGCGTGGCCAGTTCGGCCCCGTGCACCCCTCCCGCCTCGGCTTTGGCCAGGACAGCGTCAACGGAACCGGTCGTGTTCACGCCCAGATTCTCCCCTGATCAGATACGGCCTCAACGGCGCTCCGATGATAGTGGCAACGTGTGCTTGCCCACACGGCGGCACCGTCACCGGCGGTGAGGGTGAGCCGGTCCTCAGCCCACGGGCTCAGCCGTTCGGCTGGCCCGCGCCCGCGTCTTCCATCCGCCGCCGCCGGAGCCGGGCCAGGCCGCCGGCAGCAAGCGGCGACCGGCCGGGGTCAGCGCCAGCAGCGACGAACGCCGGTTGGCCGGGTTGGGCCGCCAGCGTTCCCGGGCCCCACCCACACCACCTTCGATAAAATCTCTGGAGAAGGTTATTCCTAGGAACATATTTCCATCGAAGGTCTTTCCTGGGAGTTGCCAGCGGATCTCAGCCCGGCCAGGAGGATACGGCCGGCCGGCCAGCCGGGCTGAGGGAGATGCCGAGCAGGCTGTCCAGGGCCGCGGCCAGGGCCTCGGGGCCGGTCCCGGTCACGGTGACCACGCCGAGCTGCGGGGCCTGCCGCCGCAGCTCGGCCAGATCGCCCGCGGCCACCGGCCCGGTTCCGGTGCCGCGGATGAGCGTCACCGGGCCCGGCAGCTGGGCCAGCTCGTCGCAGGTCGGCCCCCCGGAGCCGACGGCGCCAACGGGCCCGGCGGGCCCGGCGGGCCCGACGGCCGGGCGGCCGGGCAGCGTGTTGACCAGCGCGATCCCCGGCACCAGCCCGGGGTGGCGCCGGCGCAGGGCCAGGGCGGTCAGGGCGCCCAGGCCGATCCCCGCCACCAGCCGGGCCCGGGGCGCGAACCAGTGGATGGCCTCGGCCACGGCCGGGGTGATCCGGGCCGGCTCGTACCGCCCGTCCCGGCGCGGGGACGACTCCCCGTGCCCGGGCAGGTCGATCGCCACCGTGGTCCGGCCCAGGTCCATGGCCAGGATGAGCGCCACCGCGTCCCAGACCCGCGCGCTCTCCTCGCGGTCGTGCAGGAACACCAGTTCCGGCTGGCCGGGGCCCCAGACCACGCCGCTGAGGTAGCCGCCGGCCGGGGTGATGGCCAGCCGCCGGCGGACGCAGGGTGGCCCGGTGTACCGGCCGGTGGCCTCGGCCACCAGCGCGAACTCGTCCGCCCGCTCAGTCCCGTCCGGCAACAGCGTGACCACCAGGTGCTCCTCCCGGTCCGCGGCGCCCAGCCCGGGATTCCGGTCCACCAGCGTCCATGAGGTCAAACATTACTATCCCTACCAGAATTATTGGAATAGAAACCCGGAAAGAGAAACGCCGCCGCCAGCCCAGCCACCCCGCCGCTCAGGCTCCCAAGCCCAGCCGCCCCTCCACTTCCATGACCAGCCGCCACCCCATTCGCAGCCGCCACTCAGGCCTGGTCGCCGCGCCGAGCCCAGCCGTCTCGGCCATGATCGATGGAGCTTTACTCTCCCCCTGGCCGGAGTAAGGCTCCATCGATCATGGAAAGCCGCCCAACGCAACCGGGTCCGTGAAGCGTGAGGGGCCAAAGGGAACCGCGGGACCAGTGCGGCCCACCGGCCGCGAGACTTCCTTCAACGCTCCGACCTGCCCCACCGTTGACTCCTGGGGCAAGGTCTACGCGGCGCCCAGCCCGAGCAGCAGTCCGTCCGCGGCCACCGCCGGGGAACTGGTGATGAACATGGGCACGCCCG
>DASXMW010000251.1:0-3550 GCA_036495425.1 Streptosporangiaceae bacterium
ACCGCGACGTCGCGGCCCGGATGCTGGCCGTCATGGAAACCGCCCGCGAAGCGGCCGCGGGCCGTGAGGCGGTGTGCGTGACCCACCAGCTGCCGATCTGGGTGACCCGGCGGGTGGCCGAAGGCCGGCGGCTGTGGCACAACCCGGCCATGCGGGAGTGCGCGCTCGGCAGCGTGACCAGCTTCACCTACTCCGGTGACCGCCTGGTGGGGGTGGCCTACACCGTGCCGGCCCGGCGTCAGGTGACCCAGGACGATACGGCACAATAGGGCAGTACTACCCCCTGTAGGAGTTCGCTCGTGTTGAAATCCCGGCGCCGCGTGATCGCCCTGGCGGCGACCGTCTGCGCCGGTGCGGCCCTGGCCGTGGTCCTGCTGACCGGGTGGGCCAGCGGCGGGAACAGCGGGGTGACCGACGTCGCGGGCAGCAACAGCGCCGTGTTCTACTCGGCCGGGCACCGTCCCGTGGCGCCCGATTTCACCGCCACCACGCTGACCGGTTCGCGGCTGGATTTCTCCGCCTACCGGGGCCGGGTCGTGGTGCTCAACTTCTGGGGATCGTGGTGCGCGCCGTGCCGCCAGGAGGCCCCGGCCCTGGCCGTGACCGCCCAGCAGTACCGGCCGGACGGCGTGGCCTTCCTCGGCGTGGACGTCCGTGACGACACGGCCAGCGCGCTGGCCTTCACCCGCGAATTCGGCGTCCCCTACCCGAGCGTCAGCGATTCCGGCTCGGTGATCACGCTGGACTTCACGGCCGTGGTGCCGATCGCCGGGACCCCCACTACGCTGGTGATCGACCGGACCGGGCACATCGCCGGAGCGGTGTTCGGCACCGCCACCCAGCCGGAACTGACCGACATCCTGGCCCAGGTGATGCACTCATGACCGATGTGCGGGCGCCGGAGGCGGACCCGTTCGAGTCGGCCGCCGAGCCGGACGAGCAGGGGACCCGGAACCGGAATCCGGCCCGCGGCACGTTCGGGCTCGCCGACTGGCTCAAGTGGGGCTGGCGGCAGCTCACCTCAATGCGGATCGCCCTGGTCCTGCTGTTCCTGCTCGCCCTGGGCAGCGTGCCGGGCTCCATGCTGCCGCAGGAGGGCACGGACCCCGCCGGCGTGCAGCAGTACTTCGCGTCGCACCCGGCGCTCGCGCCGTGGCTGAACCATTTCGGGCTGTTCAACGTCTTCGCCGCGCCCTGGTTCGCCGCCATCTACCTGCTGCTGTTCGCCTCGCTGGTGGGGTGCGTGGTGCCCCGGACGTTCCGGCTGGCCGGCTCGGCCCGGACCCTGCCGCCGCGGGCGCCGCGCCACCTGACCCGGCTGCCGCGATCGGCCGAGTACCCGACCACGCTGGCCCCGGCCGTGGCGGCCGAGGTGGCCGCCACGGTGCTGGCCGGCCACGGCTTCCGGCTCCGCAGGCCCGACGGTGACGGCGAGTACTGGGTGTCGGCCGAGAAGGGCTACCTGCGCGAGGTGGGCAACCTGCTGTTCCACCTGGCCCTGCTCGGGGTGCTGGTCTCGGTCGCGCTGGGCGGCCTGTTCGGCTACAAGGCCGACCGGCTGCTGGTGCAGGGGACGACGTTCGCCGACACCCAGAGCGCGCTGGACGAGTTCTATCCCGGCCGGTTCGTCACCGCCGCCGACCTCGGCCCGTTCACGATCACGCTGAACCGGTTCGACGCCAGCTACATCACCTCCGGGGCGCAGCGCGGGCAGCCGTCCTCGTTCGACGCGCAGATCAGCTACACCGCGCACCCCGGCGGGCCGGTGCGCACCGGCCAGCTGGAGGTCAACCGCCCGCTGTCGGTCGACGGGGCCAAGGTGTACCTGATCGGGCACGGGTACGCCCCGGTGTTCAAGGTGACCGACTCGCGCGGCCAGGTGGTCTACGACCAGGCGACGCCGTTCATCTCGGGCGCCTCGGGCAACTTCTTGTCCCAGGGCGTGGTCAAGGTCTCCGGTGCGCAGCCCGAGCAGCTCGGGTTCACCGGCGTCTTCGTGCCCACCGCCGTCGAGGCCGGCGGCGTCCTGGAGTCCGTGTTCCCCGCCGCCGACAACCCGGTGGTGAGCCTGATCGCCTACGCCGGGAACCTCGGCCTGAACAACGGCGTCCCGCAGTCGGTGTACCAGCTGAACACGGCCGGGATGCGGCAGCTGACCGCCACCCCCCAGGTGCTGGTGCCCGGCCAGTCGCTCAAGCTGCCGGACGGCCAGGGCACGATCGCGTTCACCGGATACGTCCCGTGGGCGAGCCTGGCCATCACCCACGATCCCGGCCAGCTGCCCGCCCTGATCTGCGGCCTGGCCGCCCTGGGCGGCCTGCTGCTGTCGTTCATGGTGCGGCGCAGGCGAGTCTTCGTCCGGGTCCGCGCGAGCGGGCCTGCCAATGAGGCGCCCGATGAGGCGCCCAATGAGGTGCACAGCACCGTGCAGCTAGGCGGCCTGGCCCGGACCGACGCCAGCGGCGGTTTCGAGGCCGAGTTCGCGTCGCTGGCCGCCGAGCTGCGCTCCGCGCACAGTCAACACGAGGGAGAGTGAAGGGACCGTGCCGGTCAACCTGGCCCTAGGTCACGTCAGCACCGACTTCCTGATCGCGGCGCTGGTCATCTACTCGCTTTCGGTGGTCGCGTTCGCCGGCGACTTCGCCTTCGGACGGCCGCGGCGCGCGGCGTCGGCCGCGACCGGGCAGCAGGCCCGGGAGCGAGCGGCCGCCCTGGCCACCGTGGCCGCCGGGGACGGCCCGCCGGCCGCCGGTGCGGACCGGTCCGGCGGCCCGGCCGCGCGCGGCGCGGCCGTCGCGGACTCGATGCCCGAAGTGGCGGTGCCCCCGCTGCGTGCGATCGGCCAGGCCGGCCGCTGGGTGCAGACGGCCCTGGCGCTCAGCGCGGCGGGCGTCGTCGCGCACACGGTGGCCGTGGTGACCAGGGGACTGGCGGTGCACCGGGCGCCCTGGGGCAACATGTACGAGTTCGTCACGGCGCTGACCTGCGTAGCCGCCATCTTCTTCCTGTTCGTCATGATCAAGTACCGGGCCTGGGCGCTCGGCGTGTTCGTGATGGGCGCCGTGGTGGTGGCCCTGGGCCTGGCCGAGACGCTGATCTACACCGCCGCGGGCCAGCTGGTTCCCGCGCTGCAGTCGTACTGGCTGTCCATCCACGTCACCGCGATGACGCTGGCCACCGGCATCTTCTTCGTGGCGGCCGTGCTCGGCGTGGTCTACCTGGCGGCCGACCGGGAGGCCAGGCGGGTCGCGGCCGGCCGGGCCGGGTCCGGCAACGGGATCATGCGCCGGCTGCCCAGCGTCGAGCAGATCGACCGGCTCACCTACCGGACCGTCATGTTCGGCTTCCCGATCTGGACCTTCGGCGTCATCGCGGGCGCGATCTGGGCCGATCAGGCCTGGGGCCGGTACTGGGGCTGGGATCCGGTGGAGACCTGGGCCTTCATCACCTGGGTGCTCTACGCCGCGTTCCTGCACGCCCGGGCCACGGCCGGCTGGCGCGGGCGCCGGGCCCACTACATCCAGCTGCTCGGCTTCGCCAGCCTGACGTT
>DASXMW010000252.1:0-2715 GCA_036495425.1 Streptosporangiaceae bacterium
GGACAGCTCGCGGATCTTGGCCAGCTGGGCCGCCGAGTTGATCGCGCCCACGTCGGTGTTCTTGTCCAGCGGGTCGCCCAGCCGGAGGGTGGCCAGCCGCCGCTGTAGCGAGGCCAGCACCTGGTCGTAGACGGACTCCTGGACCAGCAGCCGGGAGCCCGCGCAGCAGACGTGGCCCTGGTTGAAGAAGATGCCGTTCACGATGCCCTCGACGGCCTGGTCGACCGGGGCGTCCTCGAACACGATGTTGGCGGCCTTGCCGCCGAGTTCCAGGGTCACCTTCTTGCGCGTGGGCGCGCAGTCCCTGGCGATTTCCTTGCCCACCTCGGTGGATCCGGTGAACGCCACCTTGTCGATCCCGGGGTGGGTGACCAGGGCTTTGCCCGTGTCGCCGGCGCCGGTGAGGATGTTGACCACGCCCGGCGGCAGGTCGGCCTGCTGGCAGATCTCGGCGAAGGTCAGGGCGGTCAGCGGCGTGGTCTCGGCCGGCTTGAGCACCACGGTGTTGCCGCAGGCCAACGCGGGGGCGATCTTCCAGGCCAGCATGAGCAGCGGGAAGTTCCACGGGATGACCTGGCCGGCCACGCCGAGGGCTTTGGGCGCCGGGCCGTAGCCCGCGTATTCGAGCTTGTCGGCCCAGCCGGCGTGGTAGAAGAAGTGCGCCGCGACCAGCGGGATGTCGACGTCGCGCGATTCCCGGATCGGCTTGCCGTTATCGAGCGACTCCAGGACGGCCAGTTCGCGGGATCGTTCCTGGATGATCCGGGCGATGCGGAACAGGTACTTGCCGCGCTCCTTGGCCGGCAGCACGGACCAGGTGCGCTCGTAGGCCCGGCGGGCGGCGCTCACCGCGCGGTCCACGTCGGCCGGGCCCGCCTCGGCCACCTCGGCGAGGACCTCCTCGGTGGCGGGCGAGATGGTCTTGAACGCGCGGCCGTCCGCGCTGGGGGCGAACTCCCCGTTGATGAAGAGCCCGTAGGACTCGCGCAGGGAGACGACGGACCGCGATTCCGGCGCGGGGGCGTACTCGAACTTTCCCATGTCAGTCCAGCGTGAAGTAGTCGGGGCCGGAATAACGGCCGGTGGCCAGCTTGGTCCGCTGCATGAGCAGATCATTCAGAAGGCTGGAGGCGCCGATGCGGAACCAGTCGGGATCGAGCCAGTCCTCCCCCGCCGTCTCGTTGACCAGAACCAGGTAGCGGATGGCGTCCTTGGCGGTGCGGATCCCGCCGGCCGGCTTGACGCCGACCTGGCGGCCGTGGGTCACCCGGAAGTCCCGTACGGCCTCCAGCATGACCAGGGTGACCGGGAGCGTGGCGGCGGGACTGACCTTGCCGGTCGAGGTCTTGATGAAGTCGGCGCCGGCCAGCATGGCCAGCCATGAGGCACGGCGCACGTTGTCCAGGGTGACCAGCTCACCGGTTTCCAGGATGACCTTGAGGTGGGCTCGTGTCGCTACGACCTCGCGGACGGCGGCGATCTCGTCGTAGACCAGCTGGTAGTCCCCGGCCAGGAAGGCGCCGCGGTCAATGACCATGTCCACCTCGTCGGCGCCGGCCTCGATCGCGTACTTCGCGTCGGCCAGCTTGACCGCCAGGCTGGTCCGGCCGCTGGGGAACGCGGTGGCCACACTGGCCACGTGGATGCCGGTGCCCTTGACCTCGGCCGCCGCGAGGTGAGCGAGGTCCGGGTAGACGCAGACCGCGGCGACCTGGGGCGCGGTCGGGTCGGCGGGATCAGGGCGCTTGGCCTTGGCGCAGATGGCCCGCACCTTGCCCGGGGTGTCCTGGCCCTCCAGCGTGGTCAGGTCGATCATCGAGATGGCCATGTCGAGCGCCCACTGCTTGGCCGTGGTCTTGATCGACCGGCTGGCGAGCATGGCCGCCCGGGCCTCCGCCCCGACCTGGTCCACCCCGGGCAGCCCGTGCAGGAACTCCCGCAGCGAGGAGCCCGTTCCGGCCCGGATGTCAACTGGCGCGCTCATCGGCGACTCCCTCCTGCGACCATTCTCACCTACGGTCGCGACCACGAGGTAAGCCACCACCTGACCAGCCCGCGGTCCGGCCGGGCCCCCGTGCCGGCCGGACCATCTGCTAGGACGCCCGCGCCCGCGAAAATTCATCGCGGCGATCGCGGGTCCGGATCACCGACCCGCCGGTTCCCCCGTAACGGCCGGCCTTCCAGCGTTGTATGGCCAACGGATATGGGTGCCCCGGAGGGCTGGCGATGTCGCACCGACTCGGGCAGTTTGGAGCGGTCCGATACCCGCCCGGGCGAGCACTCCGCAAGCTGATCCCCCTTATTAACGGTGCCCGGCGGCTGCGAACCGCCGCTAACCCTCGGGCCGCGACAGCGGCCTCGATGACGTGGCCGAGGGCCAGCAGCTGCTCCTCGCTGCCGGGCGGGCCGACCAGCTGCAGGGACGCGGGAAGGCCCGCCGGCCCGCCGGGCACGGGCAGGGCCAGCGCGGGCAGGCCGGCCAGGTTGGCGGGCATGGTCAGCAGGGTGAGCGGTATGCGTCCGCCCCGGTCGCCGATCAGCGGCGGAGCGCCGACCAGCGTGGGCAGCGCCAGAATCGGGTGCCGGGCCTGCAGGCCGGCGAACCACTCGCGGACGCGGGCCCGGACCTGGTTGGCGGCGGCCTCCTGGCTGGCGGTCACCGCGGCCGCCTCGGGCAGGTTGCGCTGGTTGTACGAACTGAGCCGGGCCAGGTCG
>DASXMW010000253.1:0-2097 GCA_036495425.1 Streptosporangiaceae bacterium
CTGGACGTGGTGGTGGCCAGCGTGCATTCCAAGCTGCGCATGGACGAGGCTCCGATGACCAAGCGCATGCTGGCCGCGGTGCGGAACCCGCTGGTGGACGTGCTGGGCCACTGCACCGGGCGCATCCTGACCGGCCGGACCCGGCCCGAGTCGGACTTCGACGCCCAGGCGGTCTTCACCGCCTGCCAGGAGCACAACACCGCGGTGGAGATCAACTGCCGCCCGGAGCGCCAGGACCCGCCCGACCCGCTGCTCTACCTGGCCGCCGAGCTGGGCTGCCTGTTCGCCATCGACACCGACGCGCACGCCCCCGGCCAGCTGGACTGGATCGGCAGCGGCTGCCGCCGCGCGGAAGAGGCCGGGCTCGGGCCCGAGCGGATCATCAACTCGCTCGGCGCCGACGATCTGCTCGTCCTGACCAACCCCTGACCGCGCCCGGGTGCCCGGACGGCCGGGCCCGGGCGCCCGGGCCCGGCCACGCTCAGCCGGCCAATTGTCTCAAGCGAAGGCGGCCAGCTGTTCGTCGACCGGCGACCGGGTCATCCGGTTGGCCAGGGTCGACATGGTGTAGGTCCCGATCCCGAGCACGACTTCCAGCGCGTTCTGCGCGGTGTACCCATTTTTAACGAAGGTCTTCAGCTGGGCGTCACTGACCGCCCCGGCGGTCTCGATCACCTCGAGAACGAAGGTCTGGATCGCCGCCAGCCGCTCGTCGCCCAGCGGGCGCCCGTCCCGCAGGGCTTCGATCAGCACGGCGTCGGCGCCCAGCCGGGTCAGCGACGCGGTGTGCATGGCCACGCAGATGTGGCAGCCGTTGCGCACGGCCATGGTCATGACCACGACTTCCCGCGCCAGCGGGTCCAGGGTGCTGCTCTCGAACAACCCGCTGGCCTTGAGGAAGCCGTCCATCAGCTGTGGCGACGCGGCCATCCGGGCCAGGCTGACCGGCAGGTAGCCGAGGTGGGTGGCGGTGGCGGTCATGGTGCGCCGTGAACCGGGCGGGGCCGTGTCCGGGGTCAGGTCGGGGAACGGGACTTCGGTCATGAGGTGCCTCCAGGGGCGGCTGGTCTGGTCTTTCGGTACGCTCGTAAACGTGGTTGACCAAATAGTAAACGCGGTTGACGAGTCTTGGCAAAGCCTTTGTGACCCCGAACGGCGGCGCCATGCCTGACCCGGCCCCGGTCTCGGCCCCGGCCCCGGTCTCGGCCCCGGCCGACGAGACACCAGGCTTCGAGCTGCCGCTGCTCCTGCTGGCCGGGTTCCGCACGCTGATCGATCAGCTGCACGGGGAACTGGCCGCCCGCGGCCACCCCGAACTGCGCCCCGCGCACGGCTTCACCATGCAGGCCATCGGCCTGGCCGGCACCACCTCGACCGAACTCGGCCGCCGGCTCGGCGTGTCCAAGCAGGCCGCGGGCAAGACCGTCGACCGGCTGGCCGAGGCCGGCTACGTCGAACGCTGGGCCGACCCGGCCGACGGGCGCCGAAAGCTCATCCGGCTCACCGCCCGCGGCCTGGAGGCGCTGGCCCTGTCGGCACGGATCTTCGACGACCTGCGCGCCGAGTGGGCCCGGCAGCTCGGGCCGGAACGGCTGCACACGCTTGAAACCGATTTGCGCGCCATGACCCCGGCCGACCGCTTCCAGCTCGACGTCCCGGGCTGGTTCGGCGGGTTATCGGCCAGGTAAAAGGGAGGCCGAAATAGCCTTTAAAGAGATTACGGGATCATTGGCCACATTCGGGCATTACGGGCCAGGATGGTCAGCATGACAGGAGTCGATGTCGTTGTAGTCGGGGCCGGACCGGTCGGCCTGTGGCTCGCGGCAGAATTGCAGCTGGGCGGCACAAATGTCATTGTGCTGGAGAAACGTGACCGGCGTTCTGAGCATTCACGGGCTTTTACGCTGCACGCGCGGACACTGGAAGTCTTCGCTTCCCGCGGGCTGGCCGAGGGGTGGCTGGCCGAGGGGCAGCGCATCCCGACCACCCACTACGCCATGCTGTCCAGCCGGCTCGACCTGTCCGTGCTCGACTCGGACTTCCCGTTCGTGCTGTTCATGCCCCAGGTCCGGACCGAAGAACTGCTGGAGGAGCACG
>DASXMW010000254.1:0-2601 GCA_036495425.1 Streptosporangiaceae bacterium
GGCTCTTAAGCGAGTACTTATTCCGGTGTTGTCCGGTTCCCGGGGTGCCCCCATGATGTGGGCAACGCGGTGACGGCGCCCGGACGCGCGCTGTCCTGAAGACGGAGGCGCGATGCGGGTCGAATCCGACGGGCACAGCCGGGACAATCCCCGGTTCTTCGAGCTGATCGAGAACGCGCCCAGGAACGAGGGCGGCAAGAGCCCGTCGGTGTTCGCCTGGCCCGAGCTGGTGGACTTCCTCAAGGTGGCGGGCCAGCCGGTGGCCGGACCATGGCCGCCGCACCAGGAGCCGCGGCCGGATCCGGAGGAGGACTCGCTGCCGGTGGCGGTGGCCGAGCCCGACGACGAGCCCGCGCGCCCTGAGGGGCCCGGGGACCCCGTCGACCCAGCGGGCCCCACCCAGCCGGAGCAGCGCTGATGTACCCGTCACGGTTCCGCTACGAGACGGCCCGGTCGGTCGAGCAGGCCACCCGGCTGCTGCACGACGGCGGGGACGACGCCAAGGTGGTGGCGGGCGGCCAGAGCCTGATCCCGATGATGAAGCTGCGGTTCGCCTCGCCGGAGCTGCTGGTCGACATCAACGCCATTCCCGGGCTGGACTACCACCGCATCGAGCCCGACGGCAGCATCCACGTGGGGGCCCTGTGCCGCCACGCCGACCTGGAGCGCTCCGACCTGCTGCCGGGGCGGCAGCCGACCATGACCGCGGCCGCGCCGCTGATCGCCGACCCGCTGGTGCGCAACCGGGGCACGCTGGTCGGCTCGCTGTGCCACGCCGACCCGCAGGGCGACTGGGCCTCGGTGGTGCTGGCCCTGGGCGGCTCGATCGTGGCCCAGGGCCCGGCCGGGCAGCGCACGATCCCGGCCAGTGAGTTCGTGCTCGGCCCGTTCGAGAACGCACTGGCCCACGACGAGATCGCGATCGAGGCGGTCATCCCGGCCCCGCGCGGCGCCCCGGCGGGCGGGTACCTCAAGCTGGAGCGCCGGGTCGGCGACTTCGCCACGGCCGGGGTGGCGGTGGCCCTGGAGACCGACGGGGCCCAGGTCATCCGGGCCGGGATCGCGCTCACCGGCGTGGGCGGGTCGACGATCGAGGCCACCGCGGCGGAAGAGGTGCTGACCGGGCGGCCGCTGACCGCGGACACCATCGCCGAGGCGGGCCGGCTGGCCGCCGAAGCCGCGCAGCCCAAGTCCGACCACCGCGGCAGCGTCACCTACAAGCGGCACATGGTGCGCACGTTCGTGGTGCGGATCCTGGGCCGCATCGAGGGAGCCGGCCACCAGGGCCCCGGCACCCCGGGCACCGCGGAGAGGGCCGCCTGACATGACGATCATCTACGAAGAGACCGACGAGGACGGCCCGGACATCCCGCAGCAGCGGATCACGCTCCGGGTCAACGGCCGCAAGATCGTGGCCGAGGTGGAGCCGCGGCTGCTGCTGGCCCACCTGCTCCGGCACGGCATGCGGCTGACCGGTACCCACACCGGCTGCGACACCACCAACTGCGGCGCCTGCACGGTGCTGGTCGACGGGCAGGCCATCAAGTCCTGCACGATGTTCGCGGTCCAGGCCGACGGGCACGAGGTGGCCACGGTCGAGGGGCTGGCCAGCCAGAGCGAGCTGCACCCGCTGCAGGAGGGCTTCAAGGAGGAGCACGGCCTGCAGTGCGGGTTCTGCACGCCGGGGATGATGATGGCGGCCAAGCAGCTGCTGGACCGGAACCCCGACCCCACCGAGGAAGACATCCGCTGGGCGCTGTCCGGAAACCTGTGCCGCTGCACCGGCTACCAGAACATCGTCAAGTCGGTCCTGTGGGCGGCGGCGAAGCTGCGGGACCAGGCGCCCGCGGCCAGTGAGACGGCCGACAGCGGGAAGGGAGCCGGAGCGTGACCACCCAGGCAGTGGACGAGATCAAGATCGGCGGCATGGGTGCCAGCCGCCGCCGCGTCGAAGACAACCGGTTCATCCGCGGCCAGGGCAACTACATCGACGACGTGGCCCTGCCCGGCATGCTGCACATGGAGATCCTGCGCAGCCCGCTGGCCCACGCCCGCATCACCAGGATCGACGCCAGCCGGGCCTGGGACATCCCCGGCGTGCACCTGGTGCTGACCGGGGAGATGATGGCCACCCGCAACCTGGCCTGGATGCCCACGCTGTCCTATGACACCCAGGCCGTGCTGGCCACGGACAAGGTGCGGTTCCAGGGCCAGGAAGTGGCCTGCGTGATCGCGGACGACCCCTACATCGCCAAGGACGCCTGCGAGGCCATCGAGGTCGACTACGAGCCGCTGCCGGCGGTGGTCAACCCGCAGCAGGCCGGCCAGCCGGACGCCCCGGTCATCCGGGACGACAAGGAAGGCCAGGGCGGCAACGTCATCTACGACTGGGAGGTGGGCGACGCCGCGGGCACCGACCGGGCCTTCGAGGAAGCCGACGTGATCTCCCGGCTGCAGCTGCACTACCCGCGCTCGCACCCCAGCCCGATCGAGTGCTGCGGCTCGATCGCGGACTTCAACCGGGCGACCCAGAAGCTGACCGTGTACATGACCACCCAGGCCCCGCACATCGTCCGGGCCGCGGTGGCGCTGATCGCCGAG
>DASXMW010000255.1:0-3546 GCA_036495425.1 Streptosporangiaceae bacterium
CAACCCGGCCGCCCGCCGGGCCGGCACCGCCATCTCCGGCATGCCCATCCTGGACGTCGACCAGTCCAAGAGCATCATCGTGGTCAAGCGGTCCATGGGCACCGGCTACGCCGGCATCGACAACGAGCTGTACACCGACCCGAAGACCAGCATGTACTTCGCTGACGCCAAGACCGCACTCGGTGACCTCACGGCCGCGGTCAAGACCCTGGTCGGATGACCGGAACATCCTGGCTGCGTGGCCTCGCGCAGCGTGCGGGCACCACCACGATCATTTTCATCGTGGCCCTGGTGGCGGTGGCCGCGGCCGCGGCCGGCCCGATCTACTACTCGGCCGCGCGCACCTCGATCTTGCGCGACACCATCGCCACCCAGCCGGTTACCGGCCGGGGCTATGAGGTCACCGAGACCGGCGCCCTGCCGCAGTTGCTCGGCCAGCTGCCCCCGACCCAGAAACAGCAGCTGGACCACGCGCTGGGCGGCCTGGCCGGGCAGCGGCTGTTCGCCCCGCCGGTGTACTCGCTGGCGCAGTCCCTGCCGCTGACGGCGTACAACACCTCGATCCCGCTGATCTGGCGGACCGGGGCCTGCGCGCACCTGCGGATCGACGGCAAATGCCCGACCGCGGCGGGCCAGGTGGTGATCAGCCAGAGCACGGCCAAGCTGACCGGCTGGCATCTCGGCCAGAAACTTCACTTCTCCGGGGCGATGCCGCTGACCGTCACCGGCACCTACCAGGTGCCGGACCCGAACGCGGACTACTGGTTCGGCAACGACCCCTCGCAGAACCCCGGCGCCACGAAGCAGAACCCCGGGAGCGCCCAGGGGGCGGCGTCGCCGATCGAGTCGATCTACACCTCACTTGCCACCATCCAGAACGGCCCCGCCCAGGCCCAGGGCACCGCGCTGGTGGACGAGATGCTGCGCTCAGACCGGGTCACCGGTCAGCAGGTGGCCCAGCTGAACGCGGCCAT
This sequence comes from Streptosporangiaceae bacterium, assembly GCA_036495425.1. Classification (GTDB taxonomy): domain Bacteria; phylum Actinomycetota; class Actinomycetes; order Streptosporangiales; family Streptosporangiaceae; genus Bog-532. Next base: position 975 of record DASXMW010000255.1, read on the forward strand.
GACCGCGTTCAGCCAGGACCCGGTGCTGGGCGACGCGCAGATGCTGGTCAGCACGTCTATCCCGGCCACGCTGTCGTCGGTGCAGTCCGGGTGGCGCTCGCTGGCCATCCCGATCCTGCTCATCACCTTGCAACTGCTGGCCCTGTGCCTGCTGCTGCTGTTCCTGGCCGTCACCGACGCTGTGGAGGGGCGCGGCGCCGAGATCGCCCTGGCCAAGCTGCGCGGCCGCGGCGCCTGGTCGACCGCGATCTTCGGGCTGTCGGAACCGCTCATCCTGCTGACCTTGGCCCTGCCGGCCGGCGTACTGGCCGGCTGGGGCGCCACCGCCATCTTGAGCCGCCTGCTGCTACGGTCCGGAACCCCGGTCGAACTGGCCGGGCTGGCCTGGGGGGCCGCCGTGGCCGCCACCCTGGGCGGGCTGGCCGCCGCCGCCCTGGCCGCACAGCGGACGTTGCGGCGGCCGGTGCTGGAAGAGTGGCGGCGGTCCGGCCTGCGGATGAACAGCCGTGGCTGGGTGGTCGACGCGGTGCTGGCCACCTTCGCGGTGGCCGGGCTGCTCGAGCTGTACGTCTCCGGCCAGGTCAGCTCGGCCAAGCCGGGCACGCTCATCCTGCTGGTCCCCGGGCTGCTGGGGCTGACCGTCGCGGTCATCGCCTCCCGGCTGCTGCCGGTGGGCTGCCGGGCCGCCTACACAAGGACCGGCCGGGGCGGCAGCCTGGGCACGTTCCTGGCCATCCGGCACGTGGCCCGCCGTCCCAGCGGGGTGCGGGCCGTGATGGTCCTGGTCACCGCCATCGGCCTGACCACGTTCGCGGTCAGCGCCTGGTCGGTCGGGGACCGCAACCAGCAGCGGGTCGCGGCCACCGAGGTGGGGGCCCCGACCGTGCTGACGGTGAACGTCCCGGCCGGGAAGGACCTGAGCACGCTCGTCACCCAGGCCGACCCGGGCGGCCACCAGGCGGTCGCGGTCGACAGCTACACCAGCACGTCCAGCGGCAGCGCCGGGCTGACTGTGCAGGCCGTCGACCCGCAGCGGTTCGCCCGGGTGGCGACCTGGACGCGCCAGCCCGGCCAGCCGACCCTGAAGCAGCTGGCGGCCCAGCTGGACCCATCGTCGCCGGCCCCGGTCGTGCTGAACGGTTCCGCGATGCGGGTCACGGTCCAGGTCGGCAAGGTGGCTCCGGGCACCACGATGTCGGCCGACGTCACCACCGGCGCCTCACCGGTCAGCCTGGGTACCCTGCCCGGCCACGGCTCGGCCACCTTGACCGGCGAGCTGGTCAGCTGCCCGTGCGTGCTGCAGGATCTGGACCTCAGCCCGTCGACCAGTCACCTGGCCCCGGGGGTGAGCGGCGGGGTCAGCGGCACAATCACCATCACCGGGATCCAGGAGGAACAGGGCGGGAAGTGGGTGCGCGCGGGCTCGCGCTCGACCCTGACCGACACAAGCTCCTGGCGGCCCGGGCACTCGGACGCGCCACCCGACCAGATCCGGGCCGAGTCGGGCGGGATCTTCTGGTCGTTCAACGCCCGGATAGGTCAGGACGCCGTGCTGACCTCGGTCAACCGCCCCTACCCATTGCCCGCGGTGGTGTCGTCGGCCCTGGTCAGCCCGGGCCAGACCAACGCCACCGGGACCGGGTTGGACGGCACGTCGCTGGGCCTGAAGGTGATCGCGGCCGCGGCGGCGGTGCCCGGGGCCCCGGACAACGGGGTCATCGTGGACCGTCAGTACGCCGAACTGGCCGCGGGCTTCAACCTGTCGACCACCACCGTCGAGCAGGTGTGGCTGGCCGGCCCGGGCCAGCACGCCATCGAAGCCCGGTTGCAGTCCGCCGGGGTCAGCGTGGCCAGCTCCAGCACCACCGACCAGCTGGCCGCGACCTTCGCCCGCCAGGGACCGGCCCTGTCGAGCGTGCTGTTCCTGGCCGACGCGGCTGCGGCCACCCTGCTGGCGGCGGGAGCGGCCATCCTCGACCTGTACCTGTCGGCCCGGCGGCGGCGCTACGAGTACGCCGCCCTGTCGGCCTCGGGGGTGCCGTTCCGGACCCTGCGCCGGGCGGTGCGCACCGAACTGGCCCTGCTGCTCGGCTTCGGCATCGTGATCGGGGTGATCATCGGCGCTGTCGCCGCGGTGGTGACGCTGCGCAGCCTGCCCGAGTTCGTCACTGCGCCGCCCGCGGCCGTGCTGTCCTACGTGCCACCGGTCCTGCCGCTGGTGCTGATGCTGATCGTGACGATCGTCCTGCTCACGGTCGCGGCCGCGCTGGCCAGCAGCTCGCTCATCCGCGGCGTCAACCTCGATCAGTTGCGGGAGACACCCACATGAGCATGACCGCAGCGCCGGAGCGAGTGGTGCAGTGCGACGGCCTGGTCCAGGTGTACGGCACCCCCGGCCAGGAGGTCACCGCCCTGCGCGGCATCGACCTGGCCGTCGCGGCCGGCGACACCGTCGCCCTGCTCGGGCCGTCCGGCGCGGGCAAGTCCACCCTGCTCTGGCTGCTGGCCGGGCTGCTCAGGCCGACCGCGGGCCGGGTCGAGGTGTGCGGGCGCCGGGTCAACGACCTGAACC
>DASXMW010000256.1:0-11639 GCA_036495425.1 Streptosporangiaceae bacterium
CTACTACCGATGCGATGGCGCCATTGCATCGGCTATAGGCGACCCGATGGCGCCATTGCATCGGTATGCCCCGGGCACCCACGCGACATCCCCGACGCCCCACACCTGTCGCCCCCGCACCTGCGCGCGTCGACCCAGTGCCTGGCACCCGAGCGCGTCGACTCTGTCCCGCACCTGAGCGCGTCGGCCCGGGCCCCGCATCAGTGGCGGCCCTGTACCGCAGCGATTGCGCATTCGGTGCGGTCAGAACAGCAGCGGATGCGCAATCGGCGCGGTTGGCCTGAGCCGTTTCGGTTGACCAGCCACCGGGTCGCTGCCATGCTCATGATGAAAATGAAAATCATTTCATCCAAGGGTCAAGCCGATTCTGTGGACTGATGGAGCCGAGAGCCGAGGAAGGACAGGCCATGAGCATGGCGGGGAGAGGGTCGTGAGGGTCGCGTTCGTGGGGAAGGGCGGCAGTGGCAAGACCACGCTGGCGTCGCTGTTCGCGCGGGAGGTGGCGGCGTCGGGGGCGACCGTGGTGGCCATCGACGCGGACATCAATCAGCATCTGGGGGTGGCGCTCGGGCTCGACGAGCACGACGCGGCGGCGGTGCCCGCGATGGGCGCGCAGCTGGAGGACATCAAGGATTACCTGCGGGGCAGCAACCCGCGCATCGGGTCGGCGGCCGAGATGGTGAAGACCACCCCGGCCGGGTCCGGGTCCCGGCTGCTGCGGCCGGGCGGCGACGACCCGCTGCACGGCGGGCTGAGCCGCTACGCCGGCGGCGTGCGGCTGCTGGCCACCGGGCCGTTCGAAGACGATGATCTCGGGGTCTCCTGCTACCACTCCAAGGTCGGGGCGGCCGAGCTCTACCTCAACCACCTGGCCGACGGGCCGGGGGAGTACGTGGTGGTGGACATGACCGCGGGCGCGGACTCGTTCGCGTCCGGGCTGTTCACCCGGTTCGACCTCACGTTCCTGGTCGCCGAGCCGACCCGCAAGGGCGTTTCGGTGTACCGGCAGTACCGCGACCACGCGGCCGGGTACGACGTGGCCCTGGCCGTGGTCGGAAACAAGATCTCCGGACCGGCCGACGTGGGTTACCTGCGGGCCGAAGTCGGCCGGGATCTGCTCGCCTGCTTCGGGCAGTCCGGCTTCGTCCGGGACCAGGAGCAGGGCGGGGCGCGGCCGCTGGACGAGCTGGAGGACAGCAACCGGGCCGTGCTCGGGCTGCTCCGCTCGGCCCTGGACACAAGCCCGCAGGACTTTGGGAAGCGCCAGCGCCAGGCGGCCGGGTTCCACCTGAAGAACGCGGCCGCCTGGGGCCACCGGTCCGGTGTGGACCTGGCCGCCCAGCTCGATCCCGATTTCGTCCCCGGTCCGGCGGCCCAGCCCGCCGTGGCCGCCAGCCACTGACCACGAAGGAGAACCCCATGTCCCTTGACGTCGCACCCGAACTGCTGGACCAGGCCGAGCGGGGCGAGATCGACGAGGCCGCGTTCGTGGCCACCGTCCGCCGGTCGCTGCCGTACGCCTACGCGCTGATCGAGCGGGTCAGCACCGAGGCGAAGGCCGGTGCCGCGCCGTTCGCCGACAACCAGGTGCCGCCGCCGTCCGAGGCCGAACGGGGCCAGCTGCTCCGGGCCCTGGCCAGCGACGCCATCCGGGGCAGCCTGGAACGGCACTTCGGGGTCCGGCTGGCCTTCCAGAACTGCCACCGGGTGGCCGCCTTCGGCGTGGACGCCGATCCGGCCGTCCGCGCCGAGTTCACCTCGATCCGGTCCCAGGTGCTCAACCAGTCGCCCCTGCTGCGCGACTGCTGACCCGGACACCCCCGGCGCGCCGGCTCGGACACCGCCGGCGCGCCGGCTGGGCGGCTGCGGAACAATGGGCGCCGACCCGGGGGAGGCACCGACCGCATGACGGACCAGCCGGCCGCCGCGCGACTCGCGACCAATGACATCGAGCGCAGCCAGCAGCGCTGGCGCCACCAGCGTGACTACCTGAACCAGCATCGCCACGAGCTGACCGTGGCCCTGGACCACCTGTACCCGGCGGACACGCGGCTGGCGGGCACGCTGCTGATGGCCCGGCCGCAGTGGCGGCCGGCCCGGCCGGTTCCGCTGGCCGACGTCGTCCTGGACTGGCGGCCCGGCCAGCGCGGCCTGGTCGTCGACCCGGTCCAGCCCGCGGGCTCGGACGAGGTGCGGCCGCTGCGTGACGACGGCACCAGGTTCGGCTCCTACGCCGAGGCCCTGGCCGCCCTGAGCCCGCCGCGGCTGCTGGAGAACCGCACCTGCTACCGGCTGCTGGACGCCGACGCCACCGGGCCGGTGCCACGGCTGCGGTTCGGGATCAACCGGTATTTCGACCTGATAAATGTGAGCGAGGCCGTGGCCCACGAAGCGGCCGCCCAGGCCCTCGCGCACCCCGAGCCCGATCTGAGCCTGCCGCTGGACCTGGCCGGCCTGCCGCTGCGGGCCGCGATCGGCGACCCGCTCGACCTGGCCCGGCGTTCGGTCACCACCGGAGTGGGCACGCTGATCCTGCGGCGCGACCGGGACGCGGGCACGGCCCAGATGTTCCTGCACTGGCGGGACCCGGCCCAGGTCGCGGTCAACGGCGGCCTGTACCAGGTGGCCCCGGCCGGGATGTTCCAGCCGTCGCACGAGGCAGGCTGGAACCTGCTCAACGACCTCGGCCTGTGGGAGGTCATCGCCCGCGAGGTGTCCGAGGAACTGCTCGGCACCAGCGAGGACTACGGCAGCGACCGGGCCCCGATCGACTACCCGCGCTGGCCGTTCTTCGCCGCCCTGACCGCCGCGCGGCGGGCGGGCACGCTGCGCGGGTACTGGCTCGGGGTGGGAGCGGACCCGCTGACCCTGGACGTGGACCTGCTCACGGTGCTGGTCTTCGACGCGCCGTTCTTCGACGCCGAGTTCGGCGGCCTGGTCGAGGCCAACGACGAGGGCTACCTGCTCCAGGGCCACGACCCGTCCGACGTCGGCCTGGAGTTCACCGCCGAGAGCGTGCAGCGGTTCACCGCGGCCGAGGCCATGCAGCCCGCGGGCGCGGCCGTGCTGGCCCTGGCCTGGCAGCACCGCGAGGCTCTGCTCAACGGCTGACGGAGCCGCCGCCGCCAAGGGCCGGTACCGGCCACCGGCCGGGCCGGGTCACTATGGAGGTATGGCGAACCGGCTCAAGGACGCGACCAGCCCGTACCTGCTCCAGCACGCGGACAACCCGGTCGACTGGTGGCCCTGGTCGGACGATGCCTTTGACGAGGCCAAACGCCGCGACGTGCCGGTCCTGCTCTCGGTCGGCTACGCCGCCTGCCACTGGTGCCACGTGATGGCGCACGAGTCGTTCGAGGACCCGGGTACCGCGGCGCTGATGAACGACCGGCTGGTGTCGATCAAGGTGGACCGCGAGGAACGGCCCGACGTGGACGACGTCTACATGACCGCCACCCAGGCCATGACCGGCCAGGGCGGCTGGCCGATGACCGTGCTCATGACCCCGGACCGGCAGCCGTTCTACTGCGGCACCTACTTCCCGCGCGAGAACTTCCACCGGCTCATCGACGCGGTCACCCAGGCCTGGACCAACGAACGTGGCCAGCTGCAGGAGCAGGCGGCCCAGATCGCGGGCACACTGGCCAGGAACGCCTCGGCCACCGCCCAGGCCCTGCGGGACAACGCCGGCCCGCTGGCCGCCCTCAAGGACCTGGAACCGGCCGCGGCTGCCGGCGCCCTGGACGACATCACCCGCGGGGCCGTGACCGGCCTGGCCGCGGACTTCGACGCGGCCCACGCGGGCTTCGGCCGGGCGCCGAAGTTCCCGCCCTCGATGGCCTGTGAGTTCCTGCTCCGTCACTTCGAGCGGACCGGGGACACCCAGGCCCGCGAGCTGGCCGAGCCGACCCTGGAGGCCATGGCCCGGGGCGGCATGTACGACCAGGTCGGCGGGGGCTTCGCCCGCTACTCGGTGGACGCGGCCTGGGTCGTCCCGCACTTCGAGAAGATGCTCTACGACAACGCCCTGCTGGCCCGGGTGTACGCGCACCTGTGGCGGCGCACCGGCTCCGACCTGGGCCGCCGGGTGGCCGAGGAGACCTGTGACTGGATGCTCCGGGAGCTGCGGACCGCGCAGGGCGGCCTGGCCGCCTCCCTCGACGCCGACAGCGAGGGCGAGGAGGGCAAGTTCTACGTCTGGAGCCCGGCCGAGCTGACCGCCGCGCTCGGCCCCGAGGACGGCACCTACGCCGCCGGGGTGTTCGGGGTCAGCGAGGCCGGCACGTTCGAGCAGGGCCGGTCGGTACTGCAGCGCCGGGCCGACCCGCGGGACCCGGAGCGGTTCGCCGCCGTCCGGGCCCGGCTGGCGCAGGCCCGCGAGCAGCGGACCCGGCCGGGCCGGGACGACAAGGTGGTGGCGGCCTGGAACGGCCTGGCCATCGCGGCCCTGGCCGAGACCGGCCTGCTGCTGGGCCGGGACGACCTGATCGAGGCGGCCACGGCCAGCGCGACCCTGCTGGCCGAGGTGCACCTGTCCGGCGGTCAGCTGGCCCGCAGCTCGCGGGACGGAACCGCCGGGCCCGGGGCGGGCGTGCTGGAGGACTACGCCGACGTGGCCGAGGGCTTCGTGGTCCTGTCCGGGGTGACCGGCGACGCCCACTGGGTCACGCTGGCCGGTCAGCTGCTGGACACCGTGCTCGGCTCGTTCGGCGACGGGGCCGGCGGGTTCTACGACACCGCGGCCGGTGCCGAGCAGCTGATCTACCGGCCCGCCGACCCGGCCGACAACGCCACCCCGTCGGGGACGTTCGCCGCGGCCGGGGCGCTGGTCAGCTACTCGGCGCTGACCGGGTCGGCCCGGCACCGGGACGCGGCCCTGGCCGCCCTGGGCGTGCTGCCGGTGCTGGCCGGCCGCTACCCGCGGGCCGCGGGCTGGGGCCTGGCCGTGGCCGAGGCCGTGCTGTCCGGCCCGGCCGAGATCGCCGTGGTCGGCCCGGCCGGAGCCGAGGCCACCCGGGCCCTGCTGCGGACCGCGCTGGCGGCCGCGTCGCCGGGCGCGGTGCTGGCCGTCGGGGACGGCTCCGACGCCCAGGTGCCCCTGCTCGAAGGCCGCGGCCTGGTCGATGGCCAAGCGGCCGCCTACGTCTGCCGCAACTTCGCCTGCCAGCTCCCGGTCACCGACCCGGCCGCCCTGCGCGCCGCCCTCACCCCCGCCTGACCGTCCCGCCCGACCGCCCTGCCCGACCGTGCCGCCCGACCGTGCCGCCCGACCGTCCCGGCTCAGCCGGGCGGCGGCCAGGCCCGTGAACCAAGACTTCCGCGCACATTCGGACTTCGTCATCAAACGTTCATATCTGACCGAACGTGTTCACTTGATGGCGGTCCGTAAACCATCGACCCGGTCCGGGCGTCTCACTACCGCGGAAACCGAGGCCGCAACGCAGCCTTGGCTCCTCAAACAGGTACGAAGCGGATGTAACTCCGGCCTGAACGTTTGCTGGGTGAAGGGTGCAAATGAGATCTGATTGGGCACAGGTCTAGACGGTCGCGTGACCGATGGGGCATGTTGGCCATCGGAGCGTTGTGCAGATCCGTCTGGAATATGCGGAACCGTCACCTTGGCTGGGGACGTCATAGATCAGGATGAACGGCGCAACACGACGTGGCTGAAGCTGCTGTGCCGCCGAGACCGACCGGGAAGTCCGCGACGAAGAGGAGGGCCTGTGCGGGACAAGGCGCGTGCGCTGCCTGCCCTGGCTGCTGCGATCGGCCTGCTCGGAGCCGGAGCCGGCTTCGGGGTCACGGCCCTGATCCCCGCCTCCGGTCATGATCCGGCCGCTGGTGGCCGGGCCGCCGCCGTGGGCGCAGCGAGTGTTCTGCCCGGCTCGGCCCAGCTGACCTCGGCTACCCTGCCGCTGGCCGCGACGCGACCCAGCGCCAACACCCCCAAAGTGGCCCCGCTGCACGGCCTGCTGGAAGCGGACCTCATGGTGGTCGCCTCGACATCGTTGCCTTCCGGCACCCTGGCCAAGATCCGCAAGCTGCCCGGCGTGACCTCGGCCCAGTCCATCGAGGCGGCCAAGGTCAAGGTCAACGGCAAGTTCACCGCGGTGCTGGGGGTCAACCCGTCCACGTTCCGCGGCTACGCGGCCAAGAAGACGGCCCGGTCCGACCGGCTCTGGCAGAGCGTGGCGGCGGGCGGGGTGTCGGTCTCCTACATCATGGGCAAGAACGACAAGCTGCCGCTGGGCGGCACCGTGCACGTGGACGGGGCCAAGCGGGAGAACCTGCGGGTCGGCGGGTTCGGCACCGTGGGCATCGAGGGCATCGACGCCGTGGTCTCGGACCAGGTGGCCCGGTCGCTGGGCATGCCGGCCGGCAACGCCATCGTGATCAGCGCGCCCAAGGCCAACCTGGCCAGCCTGACCGCCGCGGTGAAGAAGCTGCTGCCCAAGGGCGCCGCCGCCGAGCCGCTGATGAGCCAGGTCAAGGCGGGCGTCACCAGCAACCAGGCCAGCGCGGCCAGCGTGGCCGCGGGCGCGGTCGATCACACCAGCGCCACCCTCAGCCAGGCCGAGGACCTGGCCTTCCTCAGGGATGCGCTCAGCCGTCAGGGCCTGCCCTACGTGTGGGGCGCGGCCGGCCCGAAGTCGTTCGACTGCTCCGGGCTGGTGCAGTGGGCCATGGCCCAGGCCGGCATCCGGATGCCGCGGGTGGCCGCCGACCAGGCCCGCACCGGCCCGGCCGTCCCGGTCGGCCAGCTGGCCGCCGGTGACCTGCTCTTTTACCACACCGACCCGACCGACCCCGGCTACATCTCGCACGTCGCCATCTACCTGGGCGGCGGCAGGATGCTGCAGGCCCCGCAGACCGGCGAGAACGTCGAGGTCGTCCCGGCCGTCACCAGCGGCAGCGAGTACGCCGGCGCGGTCCGGGTCGACCCGGCCCTGGCCGCCCAGCTGGCCGGCTCCATCTGACCCCGGGCGCCGACCCGGTGCGGGCCGGGCCCGATCGGGCGGCCTAGGAAGAGACCTTCTGGCCGCGGGCGTAGTCGGTGGCGAAGTCCTTGGCGATGGCGGCCATCACCGTGCGGTCGGAGGTGACCAGGCCCAGCTCGCGGTTGCGGTTGAGCGAGGTGCTGGAGAAGTTCTCCGAGCCGACGAAGACCTTTTCCGCACCGCGGATGCCGTAGTCGGCCTCCACCACCTTGCCGTGGATGTAGAAGCCGTCTTCGTCGCTGTAGTAGCTGACGTGCACGCCGCCCCGGGTCAGGTCCTTGAAGTCGCTGTCGTACTCGCCGTTGGCGTTCTCCCCGCAGACCTGCACGTCGACGCCGCGCCTGGCCGCGTTGACCAGCGCCTTCTCGATGGTGCGGTCGCCCATCTCCTCGCTGTAGATGCGCAGGCTGTGCCGGGCGCCGTTGATCAGCGCGAGCAGCTTGCCCTGGGAGTCGGTGGGCGACCAGACCAGGTCCTGCCCGTCCCCGGGGGTGATGCCGTGGTGGCCGAAGTCGGCGTTGAACACCGCGCCGATCGCGCTGACGTCGGCGTGACTGGTGTCGGTGACCAGGAAGTCGCGCGAGGTCGAGTAGTACCGGCTGGTCAGGTTGGCGGTCATGATGACCGCCTCGGTCCCGTCCACGACCAGGGTCTTCTGGTGGGTGTACTCGAACTTGGAGGACGACCAGACCACCTGCACCTTGTGTGCGCGCAGGTAGTCGTAGGCGTCGCGGTTGCTGCTCTTCTCCTTGCGGTCCAGCACCACCCGGACGTGGACCCCGCGCTTGGCCGCCGCGCCCAGGTCGTCCTCGGCGGTGTGGTCGGACAGTTCGTACATGGTCAGGTCGATGCTGTGGCGGGCCTGGCCGATGAGCTTGTACACCGGCGAGAAGCCCGCGTTGGGCTCGATGATCAGCGACCCGGCCTGCGACGGCCCGGACGGCGCGGCAGTGGCCGCCGATCCGCTCGAGGCGTCCGCGGAGCCCAGCCCGCCGCCCGAACCCCCGGAGGTTTCGATCCGGCAGCCGGCCAGGGCCAGCGTCGCGGTGACCAGGACCGTCGCCGCCGACCGGGCGGAGACGGAGGCGAGCACACGGCGGGGAAGCATGAGGGGTCCTTTTCTGGGCAGCCGACCGGGGGTGGCCGATGGTCGCCCGAGCTATACCCGCGACAGAAAAAGTAAGCCGTTCAGGGCTTTCCGGCTACGTAACGGTCACCGGCCAGGGCATGATCATCCTGGCCGGTCCGGCTGGCATTCCAGGTCCGGACGGGTTGAGCTGTGGGCGAAGCCTCACTCCTTGACCCGCTGAAGCCTCGATGTAATCATGATTACATGAGTACACCGCAAGGCGGCACGGCGGACGAGTCCACCGGCGCCAGTAAAGACAGCGCCAGCGAAAGCACCGCCGCCGAGGGCGAGTCCAGCGACACCGGGTCCCAGGAGGCTCAGGACGAAGCCGCCTCGTCCCCGCGCGAGTACCTGCGCGGCTGGTTCACCGGCCGCCTTCCGTCCGGCTGGTTCACCGCCGCCCCGGCCATCGAAGCCGACCGCGAGGAGATCACCGTGGTCGGGGCTCTGCCGGACCCGGAGACCGAGGCCGGGGCGTCCGACGCCGAACGGGCCGCGGCCGCCGAGGGCCGCATGCGCCGGTTCCGCGAGGAGACCCGGGCCCGCCGGGTGGAGATCGCCCGCGAGGCCGAGCACCGGTTCCGCCGCAAGGTGTCCTGGGGCGTCACCTGCGGCGGCCAGAGCGAGATGTTCACCACCCTGTCCGTGCCGGTCATGACCCGGCTCCGGCAGCCCGAGCGTCGCGTGCTCGACACCCTGGTCAAGGCGGGCGTGGCCCGTAGTCGCAGCGACGCCCTGTCCTGGTGTGTCCGTCTGGTCGGGCAGCATGAGGACTCCTGGCTGGCCGAGCTGCGCTCCGCGCTGCGCCGGGTCGAGGAGGTCCGGTCCGAGGGGCCGCAGACCTGACCGGCTGGCGCCGCGAGCAAAATACCCCTGGCCAGCTGGTCCAGGATGCCATTCCCGATGGTTTAAACCAATCAGCAAATCTGACCCGCAGAGGTCTATACCAAAGGCGCTGGTAAGGCCATCACCATGAAAGCGTCATGGACTGGTAAATGGTCTATACCAACGCCAAGGCTGAGGTCAGTGCCGTTTTCGGGGATGGCGCCAGCCGCCATTGTGACGCCGGTTACATGCTCCAATTAAATCGGCGGTTCCGGGGTACACTCCACCAAACCGCATCAGGTCCCGGGCCTAATATCTGCCCGGTGAACGCGGATGTGCGGGAGACGTCCCGTCGAGGAGGAGTACTCGTGGTGTACCAGGTGAACGGCGTGTCGGTGGAGTGGAACCCGTCGACGGAACGGCTGCGCGAGCTGACCGAGAAAATGCCGAACAGCCAGCTGACCGAATTCGGAAACGTCGCGGTGAAGGCGCGTGTGGATTCGCGCAGCACCAAGTCCACCTTCATCGTTGAGGACTCCACCAACGCGGGTAAGCAGACGATCACGCGGGCCGAATACGACCGGGTCGCGGCGGCGCAGGACGCCTATATCGCCGGCCAGGACATGGTGGTCGTGGACGGCTATATCGGGCCCGACCCGGACTTCCGGACCAAAGCCCGGCTCATCATGGAGGCGTCCAACGCCAACGTGGCCGGCATGCAGAAGCAGCTCTACTACCCGGCCGACGACGACCACGACCCGGCTACCTGGGAGCCGGACACCACCGTCGTCTACACGCCGAACCTGCCGGTCCCCGGCTACCCCAACGACCGGCTGATCGCGGTCGACCTCAACAGCAACATCACGCGGGTCATGAACTCGGACTACTTCGGTGAGTCCAAAAAGGGTGGCCTGCGGATGTGGAACAACATTGTCTACAACCGCGGCGGCCTGTCCCTGCACGCCGGCTGCAAGGTGATCCCGGTCGGCGGCCGGAACCGGACCGTGCTGATCGTCGGCCTGTCCGGCACCGGCAAGACCACCACCACCTTCACCTCCCAGCTGGGCAGCCGGCCGGCCCAGGACGACTTCATCGCGCTGATGCCGGGCGGCGTCGTGCACGCCACCGAGAACGGCTGCTTCGCCAAGACCTTCGGGCTGGACCCGAAGCTCGAGCCGGCCATCTACAACGCCACCACCAAGCCGGACGCCTACCTGGAAAACGTGTCGGTCGACGAGCACGGCAAGGTCGACTTCTTCGACACCTCCTACACCAAGAACGGCCGTACGACCTGGCCGTTCTCCTACGTCGACCCGTGGCCGGCCGACCAGCTGGAGCCCGCCGAGTTCCTGCTCATCCTGAACCGCAACGAGAACATCGTGCCCGGGGTGGCCCGCCTGGACCGGGCCCAGACCGCCGCCTACTTCATGCTGGGCGAGACCACCGGCACGTCCGCGGGCGGCAAGGACGAGGAAGGCAAGTTCCTCCGGGTGCCCGGCACCAACCCGTTCTTCCCGCGGGACATGACCGACATGGGCAACCGGATGCTGGAGCTGCTGGACGAGCACGACCTGAAGGCCTTCGTACTCAACACCGGGCGCGTCGGCGGCGGCGACGGCCACCCGGACTCCAAGAAGGTCACGATTCCGTTCTCGTCCGCGATCGTCCAGGGCATCGTCGAGGACACCATCGAGTGGACCGCCGACCCCGACTTCGGCTACGAGATCGCCGCCTCGGTGCCGGGTGTGGACGACACCGAGATCCTCCAGCCGCGGCGGCTGTACGAGCGCACCGGCCGGACCGACGAGTATGACGCGGCGGTTGAACGGCTCAAGCGGGAACGTACCGAGTACCTGGCATCGTTTGAGGGGTTGGACGCCTCGATCGTCAAGTCGATCGGCTGACCTCACCGGCTCTCAGCGCCGGGCAGTACTGGCTCAGCGGGCCGGGAGGCTCCGGGATTCCGCGCCGCGGGACCCCGGGCGTCCCGGCCTGCGGCGTGTTTCGGCGGTCCGAATTCACCCCGCACTTTGCCGATAGTTCAGCAACGTTGGATATCGTTTCCACAGGTGCGCAGGGTGACAGGAAGGTCTCTGCATGGGATTTCGAAGCCTCGTCTACCGTTTCTACGCGCGCAGGCTCGAAGCGTCCCTGTCGCGGGAGGCGATCCCGCGCCACGTCGGCGTGATGTGCGACGGCAACCGCCGCTGGGCCCGGTCGGCCGGTCTGCTCGACGTCAGCAGCGGCCACCAGAAGGGCGCCGACAAGATCTTCGAGCTACTCGAGTGGTGCCGCGAAGCCGGCGTCGAGGTGGTCACGCTCTGGCTGCTGTCCACCGACAACCTGACCCGGCCCCCCGCCGAGCTGGAGCCGCTGCTGGAGATCATCGAGAACACGGTGCAGCGGCTGGCCGACGCGCACTGGCACCTGAACCCGATGGGCGCCCTGGACCTGCTGCCCGCCGACACCGCCAACCGGCTCAAGGACGCGGCCGCGGCCACCACGAGCCACCCCGGAGTCCTGGTCAACGTGGCCGTCGGCTACGGCGGCCGCCGCGAGATCGCCGACGCCGTGCGCTCGCTGCTGCTGGAGCACGCCAACCGGGGCACCTCGATCGAGGAACTGGCCGAGGTCCTCGACGTCGAGCACATCGCCGACCACCTCTACACCGCGGGCCAGCCCGACCC
>DASXMW010000257.1:0-4026 GCA_036495425.1 Streptosporangiaceae bacterium
CCGTCGCGGCCGGCGACACCGTCGCCCTGCTCGGGCCGTCCGGCGCGGGCAAGTCCACCCTGCTCTGGCTGCTGGCCGGGCTGCTCAGGCCGACCGCGGGCCGGGTCGAGGTGTGCGGGCGCCGGGTCAACGACCTGAACCGCCGGTCGGCCGCGGCCATGCGCCTGCACGATGTGGGCGTGGTCCTGCAGAACCCCGGGCGCAACCTGCTGGCCAACGAGACCGCCGCCGGCAACGTCATGTTCGCGCAGCGGCCCGCCCACCCGGGCCGGGCGGCCAGCCGCCGCCGGACCGCGGAACTGCTGGAGGCGATGGGCCTGGCCCGGGTGGCCCACCGCCGGGCGGGCCGGCTGTCCGGCGGCGAGCAGCAGCGGCTGGCGGTGGCGGTGGCCATGGCCAACCGGCCCCAGCTGCTGCTGGCCGACGAGCCCACCAGCCAGCTCGACCGAGGCTCGGCGACCACGGTCATCGAGCTGATCCAGGCGGCCAACGAGACCGAGGGCACCACCGTGGTGATGGTGACCCACGACCCGGTGGTGGGCAACTCGCTGCACCGTACGATCACCATCCGCGACGGGCGGGTCGGGGCCGAGGGCCAGGCGGGCCGGGACTACCTGGTGGTGTCCAGGGACGGCTCGGTCCAGCTGCCCACTGAGGTGCTGGAGACCACGCTGCCTCCGGGCACGCTGGTCCAGGCCGTCCCCACCGCCGACGGGGTGACGTTGCGCCGGGCCGACCTGGAGGGGGACGAACGTGCTTGACGCCCGCGGTATCCGCTACGTCCGGGAGGGTCAGATCATCCTCGATGGCCTCGACGTGACCGTGTCCGCGGGTAGCAGCCTGGCCGTCATCGGGCCGTCCGGGTCGGGCAAGACCAGCCTGCTGGCCATCTTGTCGGGGCTGGCCCGGCCCACCGCGGGCGAGGTGTTCGTGGACGGGGAGCGGCGCACCGGGTCGCCCGCGCCGTGGGCCGGGGTGTCGATGGTGCTTCAGGGCTACGGCCTGGTCTCCCTGCTCACCGCGGCTGAGAACATCGAGGTCGCGGTGCGGGCGGGCGGGATGCCGGCCCGGGACGCCCAGGCCGCCGCGGCCGCCGCCCTGGACGAGCTGGGGCTCGGCCCGCACGCCGGCCAGATCGTGGAGGAGCTGTCCGGCGGCCAGCAGCAGCGGGTCGCGGTGGCCCGCGCGCTGGCCCGGCAGCCCCGGCTGCTCGTCGCCGACGAGCCCACCGCTGAGCTGGACCTGGCCGCCCGGACCATCGTGCTGGACCGCATGCTCGGCGTCACCGACCGTGGCGGCGCGGTGGTCCTGGCCACCCACGACGCCGAAGTCGCCGAACGCTGCGACAAGACCCTGGACCTGCGGCTGACTGTCGGCTGAGGTCAGAGCCGTCCCGTCCCGGGGCTGACGCTTTCACCGGCGGTGTGAGCGGGAGAACACATTCCTGATCGTCCTGATGGCCACCAGCACCAGCACCAGCGCCGCCGTGATCCGGGTCGCGGTCGGCGCCGGAGCAGCTGCGGGCCGGCCGGGGCGGCCTTGTTCGAGCTGGGCGGCCAGCCGCAGGTCGGAATCAGTCTCGGCCTCTGTCAGTATGTGCCGTTGCTGCAGGACGTAGAGCAGGACGAACGCGGGCGCCACCAGCAGCACCGCCAGGCCTGCTACGACCAACTCCGCCACCAGGGCCGACGTGGGCGCGCTGCCCGCGGCCAGCGGCAGCGTGGTGGGGAACAGGTAGGGGTACTGGGCCAGTCCCCAGCCCCCCACCACGGCCGCCACCGCGATCGCGGCTGTCACCCGCAGGAACAGGGCCTGATACCAGCGCAGCCACAGCATGGCCAGCACGGCGATCCCGGCGGCGGCCGAGATCGCCACCAGCGGCAGGGCGACGCCGGTCAGGCGGTGGAAGACGTAGGGCGCGCTGTCCGACAGTTCGGCCAGGGTGCCGCCGGCCAGCGCGCCGGTGACCACCCCGGCTGCCGTGGCCCGCAGTGAGAAGTAGCGCACCAGGTCCTGCTGCCCGCGCTGGCGAGCCTCCAGGACGAGGAACACCGCGCTGATGTAGGCGCAGGCGGCGACGAACAGGAACCCGGTGAGGATGGCGGTGGGCGAGGTCCAGGCGGCCAGCACGTTGCCGGCGGGGTGCACGGGTACCTGCCCGGTGACGACGGCCCCGACGACGGTGCCCATGAAGAACGGTGTGATCAGCGAGGCGGCGGCGAACACGACGCCGGTGAACTGCCGCGCCCGCAGCCGCTGCGCGGTGTGCCGGAAGGCGAACCCGACCCCGCGGAGGACGATTCCCAGCAGGGACAGGCTGAGCGGGACGAACAGCGCGCTGAAGATGGCGGCGAAGGCGGGCGGGAACGAGGTCCACAGCAGCACCAGGACGAAGATCAGCCAAACATGGTTGCCTTCCCAGACCGGGGTGATGGACTCGTCGATGACCTCCCGGGGGGCCGCGCCGCGCTCGGCGCTGCCCGCCAGCAGGTCCCAGATCCCGCCGCCGAAGTCCGCCCCGCCGAACAGCGCGTACGCGGCGATGACCACGAACAGGATCGTGGCGACCGCGATAGCCTCCGGCGAGGGATTCATCAAGCCTCCGGCGCGCCCGGGAACTTCCGCGATCCGGCCGGTGGTGCCGGGGGCCCGGACGGTGCAGCCTTGGCCGGCGGGGGGCCGTACGGCACCTGCTCGGCCCCCTCTTCGGCGGGCGCTTCCTGCCGCCACCGCCGTGACATGATCATCGGAACGCCGATCGAGACGACCGTCAAGATCGCGTACAGAACGAGGATCACCGCCAGCGTGACCGGGACGCCGCTGGCCGGAGTGACCGCGTCGCTGACCAGCAGGACGTGGTAGACGATCCACGGCTGGCGGCCGACCTCGGTGACGACCCACCCCGCCTCCATCGCGGTCACCGCGGCCACGCCGCTGACGGCACACGGGACCAGGAACCACGGGGTCATCAGCAGCCGGCGGCGGAACCACCACCACCAGCCCTGCCACGCGGCCAGGGCGAACAGGAAGAAGCCGAGGCCCACCATCAGGTCGAAGCTCAGGTGGATGAGGGTGTCCAGGGGCGGCCGCTGCGACGCGGGCACACTGTCCCAGCCGATGACCCGGGTGTGCGGCGAGAACCCGACCAGGATCGAGTCGAACCCCGGGATGGCGGCGCCGAAGTAGACATGGCCGTTGATAAGGATCCCGCCCACCCATTCGGGGGCGTCGCGCGTGGTCCTGGAGACGAATTCCATCGCGGCGAACTTGACCGGCTGGTTGTGCGCGATGAACCGGGCCATGATGTCGCCCATCATCACCTGCAGCGGGGCCAGGATCCCGGCCACCGTGAACGGGATGGCGAAGCCCAGCCGGTGGTAGCGGTCCCGGCGGCCGCGCAGCAGCCCGACCGCGTACACGCCGGCGACGAGGAATCCCGTCACCATGTACGCGGCCAGCACCATGTGCGCGGTCTCATACGGGGTCGAGGCGTTGAAGAACACCGACACCGGGTCGACACTGCTGATCTTGCCGTGGCTGAGCGTGTACCCGGCCGGTGAGTTCATCCACGAGTTCGCCGCGACCACCGACAGGGCGCCCAACAGCCCGGACACCACGATCGGCATCCCGCTCCACCAGTGCGCCCAGGGCGGCAGCCGCTCCCACCCGTACAGGTACACCCCCACAAAGATCGCTTCCAGGAAGAAGAAGATTCCCTCCATCGAGAACGGGAAGCCGATCGCCGCCCCGAACCGGCCCATCAGGCCGGGCCACAGCAGGCCCATCTCATACGACAGCACGGTCCCCGACACTGCGCCGACCGCCACCAGCACCGCCATGACCTTCGACCAGCGGCGCGCCAGCAGCAGCGCTGCCGCGTCGCCGCGTTTGATGCCGATCCATTCCGCGGTCATGGTGACGGCCGCGAACGCGACACCGAAGCACGCGAGGATGATGTGGAACCCAGTGACGCCCCCATCTGCGACCGTGCCGGAATCGGATCCGAGGCCAGAACGTGCGCCAATG
>DASXMW010000258.1:0-3124 GCA_036495425.1 Streptosporangiaceae bacterium
GGCCAGCCAGGCGCTCGCCGCGGTGGCGCAGGCCCGGGACACCGGGCAGAACGTGTTCGCCGAGACCTGCCCGCAGTACCTGTACCTGTCCCTGGACGACCTGGCCCGGCCGGACTTCGAGGGCGCCAAGTTCGTGGCCTCCCCGCCGCTGCGGCCCAAGGACCACCAGGACTCGCTGTGGCGGGGCCTGCGGACCAACGACCTGTCGGTGGTGTCGACCGACCACTGCCCGTTCTGCTTCAAGGACGGCAAGGACCTGGGCCGGGGTGACTTCTCCAAGATCCCGAACGGGATGCCCGGCGTCGAGCACCGGATGGACCTGCTGCATCAGGGCGTGGTGGCGGGCCAGCTGTCGCTGCCGCGCTGGGTGGAGGTGGCCTCGACCACGCCGGCCAGGATGTTCGGCCTGTACCCGCGCAAGGGGGTCATCGCGGCCGGCTCCGACGCCGATATCGTGATCTACGACCCGCAGGCCCGCCAGACGCTGTCGGCGGCGACCCACCACATGAACGTGGACTACTCCGCGTACGAGGGCTTGGAGATAACCGGTCGGGTGGTGACCACGCTGTCCCGTGGCTCCGTGGTCATCGACGGCGGCCAGTACCTGGGCAGCACGGGCCACGGCACGTTCCTGGCTCGCGGGCTGAATCAGTACCTGCTGTAGCAGCACGCACGATGATCCGTTCGGCATAAAAAGGGTTTTTAGGAGGGGTCATGGAATTCGGTGTGGTCCTGCAGACGAACCCGCCCGCCAGCCGGGTGGTTGAGATGATGCGGCGGGCCGAGGGCGCGGGCTTCTCCTACGGGTGGACGTGGGACTCGCACGTGCTGTGGCAGGAGCCGTTCGTGATCTACTCGGCGGTGCTGGCCGCGACGTCGGACCTGACCGTGGGGACGATGGTGACCAACCCGGGCACCCGGGACTGGTCGGTCATCGCGTCGCTGTTCGCGACGCTGAACGACATGTACGGCAACCGCACCGTGTGCGGGATCGGCCGGGGTGACTCGGCCCGGCGGGTGATCGGCCAGCCGCCCATGTCGCTGGCCACGCTCGCTTCGGCCATGACCGTGATCAAGGGGCTGGCCGAGGGGCGTGAGGTCAGCTTGCACGGTCAGCCGCTGCGGATGCCGTGGGTGCGCGACGGCAAGCTGGAGATCTGGATGGCCGCGTACGGGCCGAAGGCGCTGCGGCTGGTCGGCGAGCAGGCCGACGGGTTCATCCTGCAGACCGCCGACCCGGACATCGCCCGCTGGACCATCGGGTCGGTGCGGGAGGCGGCCATCCAGGCCGGGCGTGACCCGTCCTCGATCACGATATGCGTGGCGGCGCCCGCCTACGTGGGCGACGACCTGCCGCACCAGCGGGAGCAGCTGCGGTGGTTCGGCGGCATGGTGGGCAATCACGTCGCCGATCTGGTGTCCCGGTACGGCACGGACGGGCCGGTGCCGCGCGCGCTGACCGACTACATCGCGGGCCGCGCGGGCTACGACTACGCGCACCACGGCAGGTCCGACAACCCGGACGTGGACTTCGTGCCCGATGAGATCGTGGACCGGTTCTGCCTGCTCGGCCCGCCCTCCGCGCACGTGGACCGGCTGCGCGAGCTGGCCGAGGCCGGCGCCGACCAGTTCGCCGTGTACCTGATGCACGACCAGGAGGAGGACACCCTGGCCGCCTACGGCGACCAGATCATCCCGGCGCTCCGTTAGTCCGTTCCCGGGGCGGGGGTTACGGCCGACGCGGCCGGGACCAGGCCCCGGAGCTTGGGCAGTGCCTCCTGGTCGGCCAGGGCGATGATCACTTCGCCGGTCGCGGTCGGGTGCAGCGGTGCCGGGTCGCTCGGGCCCTGGACGTAGGGGTCGGCGGTGCACAGCTCGTGACCGGTGAACGGCGGGTCGGCCACCCCGAACCCGAAGGTCTGCGCGCCCTCGGCGAGCACCGTATTCAGCTGGCCGAGGCGGGCCAGCAGCACCCTCTCCTTGGCCGGGGTCAGGCCGTAGCGGGCCAGGCAGCCGATGTTCGGGCCGAACGGCGAGTAGTACTCGTTGATCAGGACGGCGGGGCTGTGAGGCAGGGCGGCCAAGTCGCCCAGGAGCTGGTAGTAGCTGCGGGTGAACGAGTTGAGCAGCTGGTTGAAGTACGCGCTGGACACCTTGTCGTTGCACACTGTGCTGGCCACGCACAGCCGGGTCATGATCGACCATTCCACGTCGTCCGCGCCAACGCTGACGACGATTACCTTGGCGTGCGTGGCCAGCTGGGCCTCGTCCAGCTGGGCCGGCGCCACCTGCCCGTTGCCGAGCAACTGCACGCCGATCAGGCCGTTCTGGATCGTCGCGCCGCTGCAGGCCAGGTTCAGCACGTTCCAGTTGTTCACCGCGGCCAGGTCGGCGGCGTAGGACTGGCTACTGCGGCCGCACGCGCGGTCCAGGGCGCTGGCGTTGGTCACGGCCGGGTTGCCCACCGCGGCGGCGGTCGAGTCGCCGATCACGACCGCCTGTACCCCGGGCAGCGGCCGCGCGACGGACCCGGGCGCGGCCTGGAGCGGGTCCGCGCCGACCAGGTCGTCGAGGGTCTTGACGCTGCGCAGCACGCTGGGGGTACTGCGGGCGGTCAGCAGCACGCCGCCGACGTTCACCGCCACCACGACGGCCAGTCCCGCTCCGACGGTCTTCAGCATGGCCAGGTGGGGCTGCCTGCGGACCCCGGCCACCGCGATCAGCGCGACGACGGCAAAGCCGGCCGCGATGAGCGTCTCCCAGACGAAGTAACGAGTCCAGCCCTGGGCCAGCTGCTGGCTGAGGCTCAGCTTGAGCTGGCGCGGGTCATCGGAGCGGAGCAGCTGGGCGACCTGCGGGTCGATGGTGATGTGGGTCAGTTGCAGCAGCGGGCGGATCGGGCCCTCGAACTGCGGCTTGGTCGGTATCACCTGGCCGAACAGGTCGAGCTCGCCGGGACCCGACCAGCTCAGCGACGGGATAGCCGCCCCGACCTCGGCGGTCTGGCCGGCCGCGGAAACGGTCTGCATGGGCGCGACCTGCAGCGCCAGCCAGATCGAGCCGGCCGTGACGATCAGGAAAGTGACGAGGTAGAGAACGGCCTTCCTGGTCAACCGCAGATATT
>DASXMW010000259.1:0-17565 GCA_036495425.1 Streptosporangiaceae bacterium
GTCACCCCCGAGCCGGTCCAGCGGGCGGCCAAGCACGCGGCGGCGCGGACGTCGCCCCGCCAGGCCGGGATCGCCGCTGCCGCCGCGGTTGCGGTTCTGGTCGGCTTCATCCTGCTGAGGAGGCGTCGGCGCCAATGATCAAGCTCATGTACAAGCCGTTCAGCATCGTGGCTGGCGTGCTGGGCGGCATCCTGGCCGGAGCCATCTTCAAGCAGACCTGGAAGCTGGTCGCCCACGAAGAAGACGCCCCGGAGTCCGATGATGTGCAGCGCGGCTGGGGCGAGGTGCTGGTGGCGGCCACCGTCCAGGGCGCGATCTTCGCGCTGGTCAAGGCGGCGGTCGACCGGGGCGCGGCCGAGGCCACGCTGAAGCTCACCGGGATCTGGCCCGGCAAGGACTCGGCCGCCGAGGCCGAGAAGGAAGCCGAGAAGGACCGGGCCAAGCAGGAGAAGAAGGCCAAGAAGGCCCAGGCTGCCGCCTGATGCCCGCCAGCGGCGACGGGCAGCAGGCGGACCTGGAGCCAGGCTACGGCGAGCTGCTGTGGACCCCGGGCCCGGACACCATGGACCGGGCCCGGGTCTCCGCCTACCGGCGCTGGCTGGCCGCCGAGCGCGGGATCGAAGCCGCCGACTACGACACCCTCTGGCGCTGGTCAGCCGCTGACCCGGCCGCTTTCTGGCCGACGATCTGGGACTGGTTCGGCGTCCTCGGCGACCGCGGCCCGGGCCCGGTCCTCGAAGGCCGCATGCCCGACGTCCGGTGGTTCGCCGGCAGCACCCTCAACTACGCGCGCAACGCGCTGCGCACGGCGCGGACCGATCCCGGCCGTATCGCGGTTGTTCATCACTCCGAAGGCCGGCCGGCCGGCTCCCTGACCTACGGCGAGCTGGCCGCGGAAACGGCCCGGGTCGCGTCCGGGCTGCGGGCGGCCGGGGTCGGGCGCGGGGACCGGGTGGCCGGGCTGCTGCCCAACGGCCCGCAGGCGGTGATCGCCCTGCTCGCGACGGCCAGTCTCGGGGCCGTCTGGTCGTCCTGCTCACCGGATTTCGGGCCGGCCAGCGTCATCGACCGGTTCGCCCAGATCGAGCCGACGGTGCTGATCGCGGTGCCCGGCTACCGGTACAACGGCAAGGAGTACCGCCGGGAGGACGTGGCCGGCCAGATCGCCGCCGCCCTGCCCGGCCTGTCCGCCGTGGTCCTGGTCGGCCAGGCCGGGCCGGGCGGCCCTGGCCCGGGGGGTTTCGGCGACGTGCCGGTGCTGGACTGGGACGCGTTCGGCGACGCCGGCCAGGCGACCGAGCCCGAGTACACCGAGGTGCCGTTCGATCACCCGCTCTGGGTGCTGTACTCCTCGGGCACCACCGGGTTGCCCAAGCCGATCGTGCACGGCCACGGCGGCATCGTGCTCGAGCACCTCAAGGCGCTGGCCCTGCACCTGGACCTGGGTCCGGAGGACGTGTTCTTCTGGTACACCACGACCGGCTGGATGATGTGGAACTTCCTGGCCGGCGGCCTGCTGGTGGGGGCGACCATCGTGGCCTACGACGGCAGCGCCACCTACCCGGGCACCGACGCGCTGTGGCAGCTGACGCAGACCGACCGGGTCACCTACTTCGGAGTGGGCGCCCCGTACCTGCTGGCCTGCGCCAAGGCCGGTGTGTCACCCGGCCGGGACCTGGACCTGACCGCGCTGCGCGGCGTGGGCTCCACCGGGTCGCCGCTGCCGCCGGAAGGCTTCGGCTGGGTCTACGACCAGGTCAAGCGGGACGTGGTGCTGGGCTCGCTGTCCGGCGGCACCGACGTGTGCACCGGCTTTGTCGGCCCGGTCCCGGTCAAGCCGGTGCGCTCGGGGATCATCACCGCCCGCTGCCTGGGCGCCGCCGTCGAAGCCCTGGACGCGTCCGGGCAGCCGGTCACCGGGCAGGTCGGTGAGCTGGTCATCAGCCAGCCCATGCCGTCGATGCCGGTCGGCTTCTGGAACGACCCGGACGGCGCCCGCTACCGGGAGAGTTACTACGCCGACTTCCCCGGTTACTGGCGGCACGGCGACTGGATCAAGATCCTGCCCGACGGCGGCTGCGTCATCTACGGCCGGTCCGACGCCACCCTCAACCGCGGCGGGGTCCGCATGGGCACCAGCGAGTTCTACCGGGTGGTCGAGGCCTTTCCCGAGGTCGCGGACAGCTTGGTGGTGGACACCGGCCAGCTCGGCCAGGAGGGACGGCTGGTCCTCTACGTCACGCTGGCCCCGGGCGCGGCCCTGGACGAGGACCTGACCGGGCGGCTGCGCGGCGCGCTGCGGGCCAAGCTGTCGCCCCGGCACGTGCCGGACGCCATCCACCAGGTGCCGGGCATCCCGCGCACGCTGTCCGGCAAGAAACTGGAGATCCCGGTGCGCAAGATCCTGCTCGGCACCCCGGTGGCGCAGGCCGCCGATCCGGACGCGCTGGCCAACCCGGACGTGCTCGCGCACTTTGCCCCCAGTGGTCCGGGAGCCGGATAGCCTTGATGGCTGGCAGCGGGACCGAGCCCGCCGCTTACCGCCCGCACGCCGGGCCGGATCTGGTTACTAAGAGAATCCGGATCCTTACTTAGAGGTGTATCTACAGTTCACGGTCACACCGGAACGTGGTCAAGTCCGGGACGCCCCCGCTTGGCGGCCGGGCTCAGGTGCGGTAGTTACGTTACATATGCCGCTATTTGTGCAGTAGACATGCAAATAGCCGGCGACGCGCGGCCCGGCGTGAGCCGCGCACGTGGATGCATGGGGACAGACAAAGATGTCGGAAACTGTGGACGAGGCCAGGGACAACGCGCTCGATCAGGCGGCGCATTCGGCAGCGGGAGATCCGGGCGGCAGCGTAGCCGCGGTTGGTGATCCGGCCAGCTTCCTGCGGGCCTACTTCCGGCACGTGGCCACCGAGGACCTCGCCGTGTTCGGGCCCGGCCGGATGGCCGCCGTGGCCACCCAGCACGCGGCCCTGGCCGGGCGGCGCCCGCAGGGCCGGGCCCTGGTCCGGGTGGCCGACGCCGGCCCGGAGGCCAACGCCATCGCCGCCTTCGGCCCGGTGCGGACCGTGGTCGACATCGTCACCGACGACATGCCGTACCTGGTCGACTCGGTGACCATGGAGCTGAACCGGCACCAGGCCGACATCAGCCTGATCCTGCACCCGCGGCTGGTCGTCCGCCGGGACGTGACCGGCGGCCTGCACGACGTGGCCGGCCCGGTCGATGGCAGCGCCGACATGGAGCCCCCGGGTGAGCTGACCGAGTCCTGGATCCACATCGAGATCGCCGGGCTGGGCGACCGGGTGCCGCGCTCCCGGCTCGAGGCCGACCTGTGCCGGGTGCTGGACGACGTCCGGGTCACGGTCGAGGATCAGCCCAAGATGACCGCGGCCGCCGCGTCGCTGGCGGTCAGCCTGGAGGGCGACGCCGGTGCCACCCACCCGGCCCCGCTGCCGGGTCGCACCGAGCCCCAGGCCCTGAACAGCCTGGACTCCGAGGCGGGCGCGCTGCTCCGCTGGCTGGCCGACGGGCACTTCATCTTCCTCGGCTACCGCGAGTACGACCTGGTCCCCGGGGACGACGGCCATACCCTGCGCGCGGTGGCCGGCACCGGGCTCGGCTTCCTGCGCCACGACCGCGAGGGCTCGGAGTCGTTCGCGGCCCTGTCCCCGGCCGTCCGGGCCAAGGCCGCCGACCCGGGCCGGCTCGTGCTGGCCAAGGGCAACAGCCGGTCCACCGTGTACCGGAACAAGTACCTGGACTACGTGGCGGTGAAGAAGCTCGGCGCCGACGGCCAGGTGATCGGTGAGTGGCGGTTCCTGGGCCTGTACACACACTCGGCCTACACCGAGTCGGTGGCCCGCATCCCGGTGCTGCGGCGCAAGCTGGCCGACGTGCTGGCCGCGGCCGCGGTCACCCCGGACAGCTACGACGGCAACGACCTGATCGAGATCCTCGAGGGCTACCCGCGCGAGGAGCTGTTCCAGATCGGCACCGCCCAGCTGACCGAGATCGCCAGCGCCGTGCTGCGGTTGCGGGAGCGCAAGCAGACCCGGCTGTTCCTGCGCCGCGACGCCTACGGACGGTACATGTCCTGCCTGGTCTTCCTGCCCCGGGACCGGTACACCACCGCGGTCCGGCTGCGGGTGCAGGAGATCCTGCGCGCCGCCCTGGACGGCGCCTCGGTGGACTACAGCGCCATGGTGGGGGAGTCCGCCCTGGCCCGGCTGCACGTGGTGGTCCGGGGCCGGCGGGGCGAGCCGCTGCCCGACGTGGACGCGGCCACGCTGGAACGGCGGATCGCGGCCGCGGTCCGGTCCTGGGACGAGGACCTGGAGGAAGAAGCGCTGCGCGTGCTCGACGGCGACCGGGCCAAGCTGCTGCTGGACCGGCTGGCCACCGGGATCCCCGAGGCCTACAAGACCGACGTGTCCGCCACCGACGCCGTCGACGACCTGCGCCAGGTGCTGGACCTGGCCGAGACCGGCGACGGGTTCGCGGTCCAGCTCCGGGACGACCACGACCCCACGGCCGGGGACTGGCGGCTGCGGGTGTACCGGACCGGCGCGCCGATCATCCTGTCCGACGTGCTGCCCCAGTTGCAGCACATGGGGCTGCAGGTGGTCGACGAGCATCCGTACGAGTTCACCGGCCCGATGCCGTTCTGGATCTACGACTTCGGCCTGAGCGCCGAGTCCTCGGCTTGGCGGGAGCGGCCGCGCAGCGAGGGCGGCCGGGAGCAGTTCGAGGAGGCGCTCTGCGCGCTGTGGCACGGCGAGGTCGAGGACGACGGCTTCAACGCCCTGGTCCTGGACGCCGGCCTGTCCTGGCGCGAGGTCATGGTGCTGCGCGCCTACGCCCGCTACCTGCGCCAGGCCCGGTCCCGGTTCAGCCAGGGCTACATCCAGCGGGTGCTGCGCTCCAACGTCCCCGTGGCCCGGCTGCTGGCCAAGCTGTTCGCGTCCCGCTTCGACCCCGCCCACCAGGGCGGTGAGGCCGAGCGCAGCGAGGCGCTGGTGGAGGAGATCCGTGGCGAGCTGGATGACGTGGTGTCCCTGGACCAGGACCGGATCCTGCGCTCCTACCTGGCCCTGATCCAGGGCACCCTGCGCACGAACTACTTCCGCACCGGGGCCCAGCCCATGGTGAGCCAGACCACGGGCGCGACCGGCCTGTCCTGCGCGGTGCCGACCTACGCGCCCTACCTGGTGGTCAAGCTGGACCCGGGCCAGGTGCCGGGCCTGCCCGCGCCCCGGCCGAAGTTCGAGATCTTCGTGTACTCACCCCGGCTGGAGGCCGTGCACCTGCGGTTCGGCCGGGTCGCCCGCGGTGGTTTGCGCTGGTCGGACCGGCTGGAGGACTTCCGCACCGAGATCCTGGGCCTGGTCAAGGCCCAGGAGGTCAAGAACGCGGTCATCGTCCCGTCCGGGGCCAAGGGCGGCTTCGTGTGCAAGCGGCTGCCCGACCCGTCGGAGCGCGAGTCCTACCAGGGCGAGGTGCTGGCCTGCTACCAGACGTTCATCAGCGCCATGCTGGACATCACCGACAACCTGGAGGGTGAGCGGGTCGTCCCGCCCCGCGAGGTGGTCCGGCACGACGGCGACGACCCCTACCTGGTCGTGGCGGCCGACAAGGGCACGGCCACGTTCTCCGACGTGGCCAACGAGATCGCGGGCCGCTACGGCTTCTGGCTGGGCGACGCCTTCGCCTCCGGCGGTTCGGTGGGCTTCGACCACAAGAAGATGGGCATCACCGCCCGCGGGGCCTGGGAGTCGGTCAAGAACCACTTCGCCACCCTGGGCCTGAACCCGGCCACCGACCAGTTCACCGTGGCCGGCGTCGGGGACATGTCCGGCGACGTCTTCGGTAACGGGATGCTCCTGTCCGACCAGCTCAAGCTGGTGGCGGCGTTCGACCACCGGCACATCTTCCTGGACCCCGATCCCGACCCGGCGGTCAGCTTCGCGGAGCGGCAGCGGCTGTTCGGGCTGGCCCGCTCGTCCTGGACCGACTACGACCGGGCCCTGATCTCGGCCGGCGGCGGGGTCTGGCCCCGCAGCGCCAAGTCGGTCCCGCTGTCCCCGCAGGCCCGCGCGGTCCTGGGCATCGACGACGGCGTGCTGGCCCTGTCCCCGGACGAGCTGATCTCGGCCATCCTGACCGCCCCGGTCGACCTGCTCTGGAACGG
Organism: Streptosporangiaceae bacterium; assembly: GCA_036495425.1. Lineage (GTDB taxonomy): Bacteria > Actinomycetota > Actinomycetes > Streptosporangiales > Streptosporangiaceae > Bog-532. The sequence goes on from DASXMW010000259.1 coordinate 6,200, forward strand.
CGGCATCGGCACCTACGTCAAGGCCGCCAGCGAGACCCAGGCGTCCTGTGGTGACCGGTCCAACGACGCCGTCCGGGTCGATGGCGGCCAGTTGCGGGCCCGGGTGGTGGCCGAGGGCGGCAACCTGGGCCTGACCCAGGCGGCCCGGATCGAGTTCGCGCTCGGCGGCGGCCTGGTCGACACCGACTTCATCGACAACTCGGCCGGCGTCGACACCTCCGACCACGAGGTCAACATCAAGATCCTGCTCGACCAGGCCGTCCGGGACGGCGAGATCACCCGGGACACCCGCAACGACCTGCTCCAGCAGATGACCGACGAGGTCGCCGCGCTGGTGCTGCGGCACAACTACGGCCAGAACATGGCCCTGGCCACGGCCCGGGCCCAGGGCCCGCAGATGCTGCACGTGCACGCGCGCTACCTGCGCCAGCTGGAGCGGAACAAGCGGCTGCGCCGCGGCCAGGACGCGGTGCCGGGCGACAAGGAGATCGCCGAGCGCCGGTCGGCGGGCAAGGGCCTGACCAACCCGGAGCTGGCCCTGCTGCTGGCCCACACCAAGATCGCCGCGGCCGATGAGGCGCTGGCCTCCGGCCTGGGCGACGACCCGTACCTGCACCGCGAGCTGGCCGAGTACTTCCCGGCGCCGTTGCGGGCCAGCCAGGCGGGCCGGATGGGCACGCACCCGCTGCGGCACGAGATCATCACCACCTCGGTGGTGAACGAGATGGTGGACACGTCCGGCACCACGTTCATGTTCCGGCTGAACGAGGAGACCGGCGCGTCCGTGCCGGAGATCACCCGGACCTGGGTGGTGGCCCGCGAGGTGTTCGGCCTGCAGCCGTTCTGGCGCGAGGTCACCGCGCTGGCCGGCACGGTGGACATCGGCACCCAGATCGCGCTGCTGCTGGAGGGGCGGAAGCTGACCGAGCGGGCCTGCCGCTGGCTGATCTACAACCGCCGGTTCCCGGTCGACATCACCGCCGCCGTGGATCACTTCGCCAGCGGCGTGCTGGCCGTCCGGTCGGGGCTGCCCAAGCTGCTGACCGGCCGGGACGCCGAGACGTTCGAGCAGCGCCGGGACTCCTGCGCGCGCCGCGGAGTGCCACCGGAGCTGGCCGAGACCGTGGCCGGCATGGTCCCGACCTACTCCGCCTTCGACATCGTGGAGACGGCCGGGAGCACCTCCCGCGGGGTCGAGGAGACCGCCGAGGTCTACTTCGACCTGGCCGACCGGCTGCAGATCGCCCGGCTCCGGGACCGCATCATCGCGCTGCCGCGCGAGGACCGCTGGAGCAGCATGGCCCGCGCCGCCTTGCGCGACGACCTGTACGCCGCGCACGCCGCGCTGACCCGCGACGTGCTGTCGGTCGGTGGCGTGGGGACCCCGGAGGAGCGGCTGGCCGCCTGGACCGAGCACAACGCGGCCGCGGTCGGCCGGGCCACCCGCACCCTGGGCGAGATCTGGGAGAGCGAGCGCTTCACCTTCACCACCCTGTCGGTGGCCCTGCGCGCCGTCCGCGCCCTGGTCGCCTCCAGCTCCCTGCAGCTTTAGCCTCGGGGGCCAAGCCCCCCAGACCCCCTACGCGGGCTGCGCCCGCGTGGCCCAAGGGGCCCCCGATGCCGGCCTCGGGGGCACCGGAGCCGAGGCCGGCCTCGGAGGTACGTGAGAGGGTCGTCCCTCTCACGTACCTCCGGCGTAGGTGAGGCCGCCGCCGCTGGCGGCGATCCGGAGCTTGCCGCTGGCGCTGCCTTTCTTGGCCACGGGCGGGTCGACGGCCAGGTACTGCAGGGTGGATCCGGCGTCGAACTCGATGGTGAACGGGTCCTGGCCCGGCAGGAGCAGCGGCTTGTACTGGTCCGGCACCGGGATGGCGGGCAGCGGGTTCTTGGGATGCGCGGGCGGCGTGGACACCGGCATGGTCTGCCCGTTCAGCGACATCGTGTAGAACACGATCGCCCCGCCGTCGGTGGTCCGCAGCGCGAAGAAGGGGAAGCTGGTCCCCTCCATCTGCCAGGCGTAGACCCAGTGCTGGGGCCGGAGCTTCTTGGCGTAGGCCGCGTTGGTCCAGTAGTAGCCGGTGGTCAGCGGACCGGACTCGACCACCTTGGCCGCCGGGCTGGACGGCCCGTCGTCGACCAGTGCGGCCTGTATGGCGCCCACCTCGTCCGGCCGGAACAGCAGGTCCTTGTCGGTGGTGGCCAGCGGGGTGGCGTAGCCGTTGCCGTCCAGCTTCACGTTCAGCGGCGGGGCGCCCGGGGCCAGGTGCACGATGCCGTTCAGGGTCCAGCTCGAGCTGGGTTCGGTCCGGTCGAACACCATCGCCGCGGTCCGGGCGGCGCCGTGGGCCGGGCGCTCGGGAGCCACGGCGATGAACCACTGCGGGTACGTGGTCAGCTTGGGCACGTACAGGGTCGGTTTGCCGTAGCTGGGGGTGGTCACCTCGGTCCCGGTGCTGCTGGCCATCGCGTACTGCGCCTGCACGATGCTGACCTGGGCGCTGCTGGTCAGCGACTCGGCCAGCAGCTGGTCGTGGTTGGCCACCGCGACCTTGTTGGCGGTGACATAGGCGTTAAACACCTTCAGTGCGCTGGTCAGCGTCGGGCCGGCCGTGGTCGTGGTGGCGTCGGCGGTGGTCGTGCCGCAGCCTTGCACCGACAGCAGCAGGGCGAAGGCCGTCAGCGGGCCGAGCACGGCCAGCATCGCCTTGGGAATGCGGTTCAGAGTCGCTCGCATGTTCGTGTCCATCGGGAACCGGGAGAATCCCGACCCGACTTTATCCTCCGCTGTCGTGCTTTGCCGGTCAGCTTTGCGGGGATGTTACTGCTCATCCCTGAGGTGGGTCGCCCAGGCGCAGACCCCAAAGGCAGGATACCGGGGCCGGGACCGCCGTTGTGCCGGCATACGCCAGCAGCCGCCGGCTCGCATAGGCTGTCCGCCATGGCAGCTACCGATCCCACTGATGAGATCTCGGAACTGTCGTCGAAGCTCGCCACGGTGGAAGCGGTTCTCGATCCCGACGCAATGCGGGAAGAAGCCGCTACTCTACGCGATCAGGCCGCCGACCCGGACCTGTGGGGCGACCAGCAGCACGCACAGTCAGTCACCCGCCGCCTCTCCTACCTGGAGGGCGAGCTGGCCCGGCTGGAAAACCTACGGCAGCGGCTCGACGACACCCGGGTGATGTTTGAGCTGGCCGACAGCGAGAACGACGAACCGACCCGGGCCGAGGCGCAGGGCGAGCTGGCGATGCTCCGCAAGGAGATCGACCAGCTCGAGGTGCGCACGCTCCTGTCCGGCGACTACGACGGGCGCGAGGCCCTGATGACGATCAACGCGCAGGCGGGCGGCGCCGACGCCGCCGACTTCGCGCAGAACCTGCAGCGCATGTATTTGCGCTGGGCCGAGCGGCACGGTTACCCGACCGAGGTGTACGACATCTCCTACGCCGAAGAGGCCGGGATCAAGTCGACCACGTTCGCGGTCAAGGCGCCGTACGCCTACGGCACCCTGCGCGGCGAGCACGGCACGCACCGGATGGTCCGCATCTCCAAGTACGACAACCAGGGCCGGCGCCAGACCTCGTTCGCGGGGGTGGACGTGGTGCCGGTGGTCGAGCAGACCGACCACGTGGAGATCAACGACGACGAGATCCGGGTCGACGTCTACCGGTCCAGCGGGCCCGGTGGCCAGGGCGTCAACACCACCGACTCGGCGGTGCGCATCACCCACATCCCGACCGGCATCGTGGTCTCGTGCCAGAACGAGCGCAGCCAGATCCAGAACCGGGCCTCGGCCATGGCCGTCCTCCAGGCCAAGCTGCTGGAGCGGCGGCGCCAGGAAGAGGCCGACGAGATGGCCGCGCTGCGCGGTGAGGTCGCGGGCAGCTGGGGCACCCAGATCCGCAACTACGTGCTGTACCCGTACCAGAACGTCAAGGACGTGCGGACCGGCTTCGAGACCGGTAACACCACCGCGGTCCTGGACGGCGAGATCGACGACTTCATCGAAGCCGAGATCCGCTGGCTGCGGCGGGGCCAGAACGGAGAAAAAGATTGATCTTTCCGGGGGGTGCGGGGGGTCGTCCCCCCGCGGATCGCACGCTGACTCAGAAACTTGCGTGCACGGCCAGCGCCGCCAGAACCAGGATCAGCAGCGCGGCGGCGATGAGAACGTGCGGGGTGTAGTTGGTATGGCTGTGGTGCATCTGTTCCCGGGTAGCCCGGCAGGCCGGGCAGCGGCCCTCGCTCACTGGCCCCCCGCAACGTGCGCAAGCAAGGTGTTCGCAGCTCATGGGCGTCCTTCCGGCCGGTCGATCAGTGCACTTGGAGCGTTATAGGGCCCTGCTCGCTGGTTTCCCCCTACACTGTTCCATTGACGATTCCAGGCTACCCGTTAACCGCCTGGATGGCCGCTTCTCTGGTGGACCACTGGTCCAGGCGCTGCGACTTTCATCCATTTCCGACATCGCTGTGATGGTCCTGTGATCAACTTCGATAACGTCAGCAAGCTCTACTCGAGCCAGAGCCGCCCGGCGCTGGAGAACGTCAGCATCGGGGTCGAGAAGGGCGAGTTCGTCTTTCTCGTCGGCCCGTCGGGCTCGGGTAAGTCCACGTTCCTGCGTCTGGTCCTCAAGGAGGAGCGGCCGACCGACGGCCGGATCCGCGTGGCCGGGCGGGACCTGGCCCGTCTCTCCAACTGGCGCGTGCCCATGCTCCGGCGCCGCATCGGCTGTGTGTTCCAGGACTTCCGGCTGCTGCCGAACAAGAACGTCTACCAGAACGTGGCCTTCGCCCTGGAGGTCATCGGCAAGCCGCGGCGGTTCATCCGCAAGGTCGTGCCCGAGGTCATCGACCTGGTCGGCCTGGAGGGCAAGCACGACCGGATGCCCGACGAACTGTCCGGCGGCGAGCAGCAGCGGGTCGCCATGGCCCGGGCCTTCGTCAACCGGCCGATGATCCTGCTGGCCGACGAGCCGACCGGGAACATCGACCCCGCCACCTCGATCGGCATCATGAAGGTCCTGGACCGGATCAACCGGACCGGCACCACCGTGGTCATGGCCACGCACGACGCCGCCATCGTCGACTCCATGCGCAAGCGGGTCATCGAGCTCGAATACGGCAAGGTCGTCCGCGACCAGTCTCGCGGTGTGTACGGCCAGGCCTACTGAGGTGCCGTAGCCTGACCGGCGGGGCACCGTCCCCGGCGACCTTCGCCGGGGCACCACCACACGAAGCAGGACTGCGAGGAATCAGCGAGTATGCGTGCACAGTTCGTTCTCCAGGAGATCTGGATCGGCCTGCGCCGGAATCTCACCATGACCGTGGCCCTCATCGTGGTTGTGGCGATCAGCCTGTCCCTGCTGGGCACGGGCCTGCTGTTCATCAAGCAGGTCGACAGCACGCGGACCTACTGGCAGGGCAAGGTGGAGATCTCCATCTACCTGTGCACCGCCCAGAGCGTCAGCGTCCAGTGCAAGCAGAACGGCCCGTCCACGGCGGCCCAGCGGACGCAGCTCGACCAGACCCTGACCGCACTGCCTGAGGTCAAGGGCGTCAGCTACGAGACCCAGGCCCAGGCCTACCAGCGTTTTAAGCAGGAGTTCTCCAACAGCCCGTCGTTCGTGTCCACCGTCCAGCAGGGCGACATCCCGGACTCGTTCCAGGTCAAGCTGAAGAATCCGCAGACCGACTACAGCTCGGTGGCGAACGCCGTGACCAGCAAGGCGGGCGTGGACTCGGTGATCGACGACCGGTCCATCCTGGACAAGTTCTACAAGCTGCTCGACGGGGCCCGGAACGCGGTGGTGATCATCGCGCTGGTCCTGCTCATCGCGGCGACCTTGCTGGTGGCCAACACGATCCGCTTGTCCGCGTTCAACCGCCGCCGGGAGACCGGCATCATGCGGCTGGTTGGCGCGTCGAACTTCTACATCCAGCTGCCGTTCCTGCTGGAGGGGGTGATCGCCGGCCTGATCGGCTGGGCGATCGCCGCTGGCCTGCTAATTGCCGTGAAGTCGCTGTGGCTAGATAACCTACAGCAGTACTTCACGTTTAACGTGGGTCTCAGTGCCGGCGATCTGATTGAGGTCGTCATCCTCGCCATGTGCGTGGGTGTGGTGCTGTGCGGCGCGACGTCGTTCCTCACGCTTCGCCGCTACCTGCGCATCTGACATGAGCGGACAGGAGCAACGTGGCTCGGGAGGAAGGGCGGAAGGTGATCGCCCGCAACCGCCGCGCCCGGTACGACTACCGGATCGAGGACACCTTCGAGGCGGGGCTGGTGCTCACCGGGACCGAGGTGAAATCGCTGCGGGCGGGCCGGGCCTCGCTCGCGGACGGGTTTGCCCAGATCTCTGACGGAGAGATCTGGCTGCACAACATCCACATCCCCGAATACACCCAGGGCACCTGGACCAACCACGACGTCCGGAGGACCAGGAAGCTCCTGCTGCACCGCCGCGAGATCGACAAACTGTCCGCGCAGGTGGCCGAGCAGGGCTTGACTCTGGTGCCGCTCGAACTGTACTTCAAGGACGGGAAGGCCAAGGTTGAGCTGGGGCTGGGTCGCGGTAAGCGGACCTATGACAAACGGCACGACCTGGCAGCCAAGGACGCGGCCCGGGAGGTGGACCGTGCTCTCCGGCGGCGACGGTAACGGGGAGGGGGCCGGTGTCCTTCCACACCCGTGATCGCGGCGGCCGCGGCAGCCACGCCCGGACCGGCCGCTCGGTCCGTATCGTGCCCCGGCCCGGCCGCAGCACGGCCCCGCCACCCGACCAGCGGCCGCCGCTGCCCCCCCGGCCGCCGTCCGCGCGCAGCCAGCAGCAGAAGGCCCGCCGCCTGTCCATGCGCGCGCGCCGGGTCCGGGTCATCGCGGTTCTGGTCTTGGCCGGCGTGATCGTCGCGGGTTTTCTGGACGGCTTCGGCCAGGAGTCGTCGCCCCAGGGCACGGTCCAGGCCTTCCTGCTGGCCTGGCAGCAGCACAACTACTCCTCGGCCGCCTCCCACACCACCGGCACCAAGGCCACCGTGGCCAGCGCGCTGTCCGACGCCTTCACCCAGCTCGACGCGACCGCCATGTTCCTGTCCATGGGTTCGCTGCAGCAGCACGGGGACACCGCCCAAGCCCGCTTCACCGCCTCGGTCAACCTGGGTGAGGGCGGCCACCAGTGGGAGTACCGGGGCCGGATCGGGCTGCGCAAGGACGATGGCAAGTGGAAGGTCGTGTGGGCCCCGAGCGTCATCAACCCGCGGCTCGGCCCGGGCGAACGGCTGGCCGTGGTGACCACGGTGCCGCAGCGGGCCGCGGTGCTGAACTCCCGGGGCCAGCCCCTGCAGATCCCGTCGGCCGTCTATCAGGTCGGCGTCTGGCCCAAGGCCCTGAAGAACGCCACCACCACCGCTGACCACCTGGCCAATGTCACCCAGCTGAACCCGAGCCAGGTGCTGGGCCAGATGCAGGCCGCACCGCCGGGCCGGTTCCTGACTCTGCTGTCGCTGGACCCGGCCTCCTACGCCCAGCTCGCGCCGAAGCTGGTCAAGGTGCCCGGGCTGATGGTGCACCGGGCCACCCAGCGGCTATTCGCCGCCCAGGCCAGCGAGGTGGTCGGTACCGTCGCCTCCGAGGCCTCCAGCCGCCTGCGGGACGAGGGCGCCTCCTACCAGCCCGGCACCACCGTGGGCCTGACCGGCCTGCAGGCCGCCTACCAGCACCGGCTGGCGGGCTCGCCGACCACCGAGATCGTGGCCGAGAACGCCGGCGGCCAGCAGACCGCGGTGCTGCGCCAGTGGCAGGGCAAGGGCGGCCTGCCCATCACCACCACGATCGACCCGTCCGTGCAGAGTGCCGCCACCGCGGCCCTCGACGCCGTGCCCAACGCCTCCGCCGAGATCGTCGCGGTCCAGGCCACCACCGGCAAGATCCTGGCCGTGGCGGGTCAGCAGGCGGCCGGCGGGAAGCTGCCCGCGGGCGGCGCCCTGAACGCCAAGGTGTCGCCGGGCACCGCGTTCACGATCGTGTCCACGGCCGCCCTGCTCGGCAGCGGCACCGCCACCAATACCAAGGTCCCGTGCACCAGCACCGCCAACGTCGGCGGCCAGCTGTTCAGCTACCAGGGCTCGTCCTCGTCGACCGGGGCCAACACCACCTTCAGCCAGGACTTCGCCCAGGGCTGCGGCACCGCCTTCGCGGGCCTGTCCCGGCGGCTGAGCAGCGCCGACCTGCGCGCGGTGACCAGGGGCTTCGGCATCGGCGCCGGCTGGCAGCTGCCGCTGCGGGCCTTCTCCGGCTCGGTGCCCAACGTCACCAACGACGGCCAGCTGGCGGCCGAGACCATCGGCCAGGGGGTCAAGGTCAGCCCGCTCGGCATGGCCCTGGTCGCCGGCGCCGTGGCCAGCGGCGTCTACCACTCCCCGGTCCTGGTCAGCAACCCGCTGGACGCGCCCGCGGCCGGACAGGCCCCCCTGTCCGGCAGCGCCCTGAACTCCCTGCGCGCCCTGATGCGGAGCACGGTCACGTCCGGCGCGGGCCAGAGCGCCAACGTCGCCGGTACTCACGTCTACGGCCAGACCGCCCTGGTCCAGACCGGCTCCGGCGCCCACACCCAGTACCAGAGCTGGTTCGTGGGCTTCCGCGGCAACGTGGCTTTCACCGTCCTGATCGCCAGCTCTTCCCACGACATCTCCGCCGCCATCCTGGCCGGCCAGTTCCTCAACGCCCTCCAAGCCGCCTCCTGACCCACCCCGGCCGCCGGCGCCGGTTCGGCCCCGGCCCCGGCGCCGGGCCGGGTTCGGCCACGCCGGTCCGGCCCGCCGCTGCCCCGCCCAGCGCCGGCTCCACCGGCTGCCCCGCCCCCCTCTCGCACCTCTGTGCGCAGGGCACCCATGAGACACGTGAGCCACCAGTGCCACAGGGGCGATCTGCGTTACCAAGCCGTGACGAGAAAGTTCTGGCTACATGCAACCAATTGACTACTCTCCGGCGTCTTAGCAGGTGACTGGGCTCCGCCAGGGGGTTGCGGCCCAGTCAGCTATGGAGCCGGGTCTCTTCTCGGGGGAGGCCCGGACGTCCGGACCGGCTCCGACCCTGCCGGTCCGACCCCCGCGGGTGTGTTCGGTCACCGCCAGCGCCCGCGGGGGTCATTCTCCCCTTCGGCCCATTGCGCGCACCTACGCCATCGGCACCCCGCAAGCCCCTCGGCCCCGGCCTCAGCCTCAGGCGCGGTCCCAAACCCTCGTACCGACACGCCCTGCCAGTCACATGGGACACGTGCGGTGCCCCGCCGGCCGGGGCTCCGGGGGACATCTGGGGGTTGGGCGGTGGACACTTTGGGGTCACGGGAATCCGGGTTGGCGGTTCGGTGTTATCGGTGTACGGTCGGGCGAGCAGGGCATCCCTGAGACGCCCGGCTGATAATTCCATAGGGGGTGATCGGTTTCGACTTCGATGGTTGATCCAGGTGAAGCGGGCCGAGGGTTGCGGTTGTGACCTCGTAAATCACGCGACCGTAAACGAATAAGTGCCAATAAAACGCGCACTAGCGTCGCTCTCGCCGCCTGAGGCGAGTTAGACGCTTGTCAGCCCGGGGACGCTCTCGACCCGGTGTCTGGCATCAGCTAGAGGGCTTACCCGCCAGCCCGGTCACGGGATTGGTGTGGGACATCGAACAGTGACTGGGCCCGTCAGCATCTTGCCTGCGTGAATGCTGGGGCCGAGAAAATCGAAGCAGTGCTGCGCCCGGAGAAGCCCTGGTGATGCATTGAAGGACGCGGGTTCAATTCCCGCCACCTCCACGGAACCACCTGACACCCCGGACCCCGCAAGGGTCCGGGGTGTTTGTGTACGCGCGCTCGACCTCGGCCAAGGTCCGGCCCGATGACCGGCTAGGCCTGCCGGGCCCGGAGCGCGACCGCGTGCTCGGGCCGATCGGTCACGACCACAGCCACCCGCGGGTCGGCCAGGAACCGGGTCAGCCGCCGGTCGTCGTTGACCGTCCAGACCATGATCCGCAGCCCGGCCGCCACGCAGCGGTCCAGCACGTCCGGGCGGGCGTAGCGGTAGTTCATCGCCACCCAGTCCGCGCCGCTGGCCCGGACCGCGGCCAGCGGGAACGACAACGGCCAGCGCAGCCGCCGCAGGTCGCGGGTGATCGAGGCGGGCCCGAACCCCACCGACAGCCCCACCGGCACCGCCGGAAACTCGGCCCCGATCACCGTCACCGCCTCCGGATCGGCGGTGGTGACCACGAACCCGTCCGGCCCCAACGAGGCCAGGGCCAGCTCCACGGCCTCGCGCTCGAAGCCCACGCCCTTGAGGTCGACGTGGCCCCGGACCCCGCCGTCGGCCAGGACCCGCATGACCTCGGCCGCGGCCAGCGCCGGTGACCCGTCCGGGTGCTGGGCCGGGGCCGAGTGCTGGGCCAGCAGGGTCCCGTCATCGGCCCGGCGGACGTCGAACTCGGCGTATTCGGCTCCCGAGGACACCACGGCCTGGTAGGCGGCCAGCGACCCGGGCCGGGCCCGCTCCCCACCGCCGGAGTGCGCCGAGATCATCACCACAGCAAGTATCCCAGGCGACCGGCCCAGCATCCCAGGCGACCGGTCCAGCCGACCGGCCCGGCCGGCTCAGGCGACGGCTCGGGCCGGGATGGGCCGGGACAGGTCGTCGTCGGCCATCACCTGGTAGACGGCGTTCAGGGTCGGCTCGCGGCGCGGGCCTGGGCTTCGCCTCCCGGTTCCAGGAAACCCTGGCCATCCTGATCAACGGCTACGCCGCCTAACAACGAGAGTGATCGACGACCACGCCGGGCGGATCAGCTCCCGTTCACGCCGGGCGCGATCTCGCCCCGGCCCGCCTGCTGGATGTCCCCGGGCAGCACGTAGCCGACCCGGGCCGCGGCCACCTCGAGCGCGGTCCGCCAGGCGACGATGGCCTGCCGCTGCTGATCCTGGGTGTCCGGCAGCCCGTCGAAGTCGTTGTCCGCGAGCCCGGAGGCCAGCGCGGCCAGGTAGGTGTCCTCGAGCACGTAGGTGTGCGCGTACGGGGCGTTGATCCGGGCCAGGGCGGGATTGGCCGGGGCGATGGTGTCCATCTCGACGGTCAGCGCCGCGAACTGCTGCTCCATCGCGCCCATGCGCGCGGACGCGACCGCCGGGGTGATCCGGTGGTCGTGGAAGGCGTCCAGGATCGGGTCAGCCTGGTCGAGCAGGCGGTTGACCGGCAGCCGGACCGCCTCGACCGCGGTCACGTAGTCACGCAGCTGGCCGCCGCTGATGGAATTCCGCCCCAAAAATTCACATCTGCCCAGGTCGAAAGCGTTCGGCGGCAATTGGTAACCGGGAAAGTCGGGAAGGTCATAGCGACT
>DASXMW010000260.1:0-2739 GCA_036495425.1 Streptosporangiaceae bacterium
AGACCGGGATGTCCGTGCGCAGCGGGGCCCCCATCTCGGCGGTCGGGGTGATGTCCACGTGGTAGAAGCGGCCGTCGTGGCGGACCGGCCCCTCGTGCAGCCGCCACAGCTGGCGCAGCAGCGGGATCAGCTCTTCCATCCGCGAGGCGGGACCGGACGGGTCGACGCCGTGCCAGTTGGCCATCATCCTGGTCGTGCCGGTGCCCAGCCCGTAGACCAGCCGGCCGCCGGACAGCTCGTCCAGGCTCCGGGCCTCGGTGGCCAGCACCAGCGGGGTGCGGCCGACCCCGTAGGCGATGGCGCTGCCGATCCGCGCGCGCTGCGTGGTCTGGGCCATGGCGGCCAGGGTGACGATTCCGGACCGGGTGTAGAACTCGGGACTCCAGGCGGTCTGGTAGCCGCGCCGCTCGGCTTCGGCGGCGACGGCGGCCGCGTCGGCCACGCCGCCGCGCAGGACCGCGAAGCCGCGGGTCGCTTCGGGCAATGGGGCTCCTGTCCTGGGGGTCAGCCCTGGTAGTGGGCCGCGTGCTGGTCGCGGACCAGGTTCTTCTGGATCTTGCCGGTGCTGGTCTTGGGCAGCTGGTCGACCACGATGACCGCCTTGGGGGCCTTGAATCCGGCCAGCCGCTCGCGGACCCCGGCGATCAGGACCTCGGGATCGATGGTGACCCCCGGCTTGGGCACGACCACGGCGGTGATGGCCTCGGTCCAGCGCTCGTGCGGCAGGCCGACGACCACGGCTTCGGCCACCCCGGGCTCGGCCGCGTACACGGCCTTCTCCACCTCGATCGAAGCCACGTTCTCACCGCCGGTCTTGATCACGTCCTTGTACCGGTCAGCGAACCACAGTACGCCGTCGTCACCCATCCGCCCGACGTCGCCCGAGTGGAACCAGCCGTGCTCGAAGGCGGTGGCGGTAGCCTCCTCGTTGTCCAGGTAGCCCTGCATGGTGGACGGGCCCCGGTAGACGATCTCACCCAGCTCGCCGGGCGGGAGCAGGTTCCCCCGCGGGTCCATGATGGCGACCTGGACCCCGGTGATCGGGGTGCCGACCGCGCCGATGTGGCTCAGCTGGTGCTCGGGCCGGAACAAGGTCGAACACGGCGACATCTCGGTCTGGCCGAACAGCAGGGCGAAGTCGGTCCGGAAGCCCTCCAGGCAGGCCCGGATCAGCGCGTCCGGCATGGGGGCCATGGCGTACACCGCCCGCCGCAGGCTGCTCACGTCGTGCCCGGCGAAGCTGGGGTGTTCCAGGGCGGCCCGGTACATCATGGGCAGGCCGAAGATCTGGGTGATCTGCTCGGCCTCGATCAGGTCCAGGAACTGCTCCGGCTCGAAGCCGCGCAGCACGTAGATGGTCGCGCCGACCAGGATCGCGGGCGTGCAGAAGGCGTTGAGCTGGGCGGTGTGGAACATGGGCATCATGGCCGCGAACCGGTCGTCGGCCCGCCAGCCCGAATCCAGCGCGGCCGACATCGACTCCAGGTAGATGCCCAGGTGGGTGCCGACCACGCCCTTGGGGAAGGACGTCGTGCCCGAGGTGTAGAGGTAGCTGATGGCGTCGCGGTCCCCGACCACGCACTCGGGCTCGGCGTCGCTGCCCCCCGACTCGGCCAGGGCCTCGAACGTGGTCCAGTGGCGATCGGCCGGCTCCCGCTCGTGGGCCGCGCCCAGGCCGGGCAGGACGATGACCTCGGCCACGCCGGCCACCTTGGCGATCGCGTCGTGCAGCGGGCCGGCCAGCTGGGTCTCGACGGCCAGGCCGCGGGACCGGGAGTGGTCGAGGACGTAGGCCACCTCGTCCGGGCGCCAGCCCAGGTTGATCGGGACCGCGACCACGCCCAGCTTGGCGCAGGCGTAGTACAGGGCCAGGAACTCGGCGCTGTTGCCGGAGGCCAGGCCCAGGGCGTCGCCGCGGGAGTAGCCCAGCCCGGCCAGGCCGTGGGCGAGCCGGTTGACCAGGGCGTTGAATTCGGCGTAGGTCCAGCGGCGGGGGCCTTCGACCACCGCCGGGTGGTCCGGGCGGGCGGCGGCGCTGCGGGTGAGCGAGTCACCGATGTTGACGCGCTGGATCAGGTTGCGCGCGAGGTTCACGGCGCCTCCCCGGTTAGTAGGAGCGAGGGAGGCCCAGGCTGTGCTGGGCCACGTAGTTCAGGATCATCTCGCGGTTGACCGGGGCGATGCGCAGCAGCCGGGCCAGACCCCAGTAGGGGATCAGCCCGTACTCGGTGGCCACGCCGTTGCCGCCGTGGGTCTGGATGGCCGCGTCGCAGGCGGCCAGCGCGGCCTCGGCCGCCGCGTATTTGGCCATGTTCGACGCCTCGCCGGCGGCCTGGCCGTGATCGTGCTGCCAGGCGGCCTGCCGGGTCATCAGCGCGGCCAGCTCGGTCTCGATCTTGGCCTTGGCCAGCGGGTGCGAGACCCCCTGCAGCGCGCCCATGGGGGCGGACCAGATCTGCCGGCCGGCCGCGTACCGGCTGGCCGTGGTGAGCACGTGCCGGGCGATGCCCACCCCGAGCGCGGCGCCGGTGATCCGCTCGGGATTCAACCCGTGGAACACCTGGCGGAAGCCGTCGCCCACGGTGCCGACCAGGGCCTCGGCGGGCAGGCGCACCTGGTCGAAGTGCAGGGTGTACTGGCGTTCGGGCAGCATCAGGTCGACCGGGAGGATCCTTTTGTCGAACCCTTCGGCGCTGGTGGGCACGACGAACAGGGACAGCTCTGCCTTGCTGTTATCAG
>DASXMW010000261.1:0-9541 GCA_036495425.1 Streptosporangiaceae bacterium
GATCCGGGGCACCGGCGGGGCGAGACCACCATCACCATGCAGTACTTCGCGATCCCCGCCGTCAGCAACGAGGCCGGGTCGGCCCACGACGGCACCACCACGCTGCCTTCGGCCCCGGTGGAGACGTTCGTGTTCGGCCGCAAGGTCAAGCACGGCTGACCGCTCGTCACCGGGATGACCGGTGGCCCGGGGGACCTGGGTCCTCCGGGCCACCGACCTTCGATATATCAGGAATGGACGCTCACCTGGGCGGACCCGGCGATGCCAGCGGGATGGTTCCGCCGCCCACGTTGGGGCGCACCGGGCGCCTGGCTCTCGGCCAACTCAGAGGTTCTGGCTATTGGCTTAGGTAAGCCTTACCTAATAATTAAGGACCATGGACGTTGAGGTACTGCCCGGGCCGTCGCTGGCCGAACGGGCGCGGACCGCGGTGACGCAGGCCCGCCTGGCCGCCGTGACCTGGGACGACCCGGAGCCGGGCCGCGGCCGCCGGGTGACCGCGACGGCGGCGATCCGGGACGGCGGGGCGGGCGCGCCACTGCTGCTGCTGGCCCCGCGGGAGGCGGTGACCGAGGCGCTGGCCGGGAGCCCGCTGGTGACCGCGACCATCCCCGCGCCCTCGCCGCTGGGGTCGCTGGCCCTGACCGGGACGATGTGGCCGCGGTCCGAGAGCGACGGGCGGCTCGGCTACCGGCTGGACCTGCTGTCGCTGCAGTTCGTGGGCGGGGGCGGCGCGCCGGTGGCGCTGGCCGACTACCGGGCCGCCGAGCCTGACCCGCTGTGGCGGGTGGCGGCCAGCGCCATCCAGCACCTGGAGCGCGGGCACATGGCCGAGCTGATCTGCTGCCTCCGGGCCCACGGGATGCACCGGGCCGAGTGGGTGGTGCCGCGGGGCCTGGACCGGTTCGGCCTGGAACTGGCGGTGATCAGCTCGCACGGCGTGGCCGCGGTCCGGCTGTCGTTCCCGGACGGGCCGGTCGGGTCACTGGAGGAGGTCCCGGCGTCGCTGCGGGCCGTACTGGCCTGCCGCTGCTGGCCGGCCCGGCCGGAGTCAGAAGCGGAGTCCGAGGCTGGCTGACCGGCCCCGGCACCGGCTTCGGCCGGGCGCGGTCAGTCCTGGGCGGGCTGCTCGGCCAGCGTGATGACGCCAATGGCCTGAGCCGGGCTCATACCCAGGTCGGCGGCGACGGCCACGGCCGTGCTGCGCTCGGCCTCGGTCAGCGGGCCGTCGGCGGTGCCGACCCGGATGACCTCGGCCAGGAACCACTCCTTGGCGTCCGGCGTGAGCTGCTGAGCGACCTGGCTGAGGGCCTGGCCGACGGCTTCGACGGGCTGGGCGCGGTCATGGTCCAGGTTGCCGTCGGCGTAGCCCTGGGCGCCCGCGCCCTGGATCACGGCCACCGCGCGCTGGCGGGCGGCCGGGCTGGCCGGGTCGCCGGACTGGAGCATGGCGGTGGCGGCGGCGCGCATGCCCGCGGGCAGCGCGGCCTGCATCTGGGCCGCGGTCGGCAGCTTGAGCACATCGACCACGTAACGGGTCTTGCAGGTCTGGCACTGGACGTGCTCGCCCACCTTGGTCAGCGGGATGACCGGGATGAAGAACAAGGTGAAGAACCGGCGGCCGGACCGCAGCCGGTACTGCCGGTCACCGCCGCAGTTGCGGCAGTGGAACACGCCTTGGCTGACGGTGTGGAAGAAGACCCGCAACCCGCAGATCAGAAACAACGATCATCCTCTCGTTCGTGGCCCGGCCACCGCGGGGCCGGTCCCTCGGACGCAAACCTCTCCATGATTCCGCAAGCCGGTTGCTTGCCGGTGAATTCGCCGGAAACGTGACCAATCCGTGCCTGTGACCAGCACGGACGGGTCAGGCGCTGGGCGGCTGGACGTGGTCGCGCCAGGAGTGAGCCGGCTCGTAGCCCAGTTCGCGGCGGGCCTTGCCGATGCTCATCAGGGTCTCGAACTCCCCGACCTCGCGGGTGAGCTTGACCTCGGGCCAGACCTGGGCCATCAATTCGGCCGAAGGCGTGGTCATCACGGTGTCGGCGTTGGCGATGATGTAGCTGCGGGCGCCGCTCACGTCGGCCTCGAGCGCGCGCCACATGCCCTGCGCGGCGTCCCGGGCGTCGATGTAGCTCCACAGGTTCCATTTGCGCAGGTCGGGGTCCGGCCAGGCCTTCGGGAACTGCTGCTGGTAGTCCTCGGGGTAGAGGACGTTGGACAGCCGCAGCGCGACGAACGGGATGCCGCTCCAGTCGGCCAGGTGGGTGGCTTCGGTCTCACCGACCACCTTGGACAGCGAGTAGGTCGTGGTCGGCCGCGGGTAGTGGTCCTCGTCCAACGGCGCGTACCAGGGCGGCTCCTTCTCGAAGTCCAGGCCGAGCGTGGTCTCGCTGGACGCCCAGACCACCTTCTCCAGCTGGTTCTGGATCGCGGCCAGGAACACGTTGCTGTTCATCGTGGTGTTGGTGCTGAACGTGCGGGCCGGGGGAAACAGCCGCGGGGCCGGGATGTTGGCCAGGTGCACCACGGCCTGGACCCCGGACAGCAGTTCCACCGCGTCGCCGTAGTCGGTGAGGTCGCCGCGGGTGTAGGTGAAACCGGGCCGGGAGTTGGCCGCGGGCAGGGTCGGCGGATGCGGCACGATGTCGGTCGCGAGCACCTCGTATCCCTGGTCGAGCAGCACCTGGGTGGCGACCCGGCCCGCCTTGCCGGCCGCCCCGGTCAGGCAGATCTTCCTCGGCATGTCTCTCCCGTCATCGCAGTACGTTGCGGCACCATGATGCCGCAACGATGACGCTGTGCCCGCTGGGGCGATGGGTGTGGGCTGATGTCCACACGTGAACACACCGGCGCACGCATTTAGTCGGAAGATGGCGGGGAAAAGGGTTGCTTCGCTGTTGGATTCTGGCTTACCGTCCGAATGTCCGGCAACGGCTGGGGATGACGGAGGCGGGCCATGCGAACCTGGAACGGCGCGATCATCGGCGTGGCCCTGGCCGCGGGACTGCTGTCGGCCGCCGCCGTCCCGGCCGGAGCAACCGCCGGGGTTGGTGAGGCTGGCGGGGCGGCTGTGACTGACGGGGCAGCTGTGACTGGCGGGGTCGCTGGGAGCGGGGCGGCTGACGCGGGTGGAGCGGCGGGCCGGGCGGCGGGGGGCGCGACCGGGGCGTTGCCGTTGCTGCCCGACGGGCTGAACGTGGCCATTGGGGCTCATGCGACCGCCAACTCCGGGGCGGCACCGGGGAGCTCACTGGGCAACGTCGACGACGGGGACGGGACCACGCGGTGGTGCCCGGCCGGCCTGGGCATTCACCGGGTGACGCTGGATCTGGGGCGGGTCGTTCAGCTGACCGGGACCGGGGTGACCTTCTCGGGCGAGGAGGGCAGCGACGGGTCGTTCTACAGCGTGGCCGCAGGGCTGAGCCCGGGCCGTGAGACGCCGCTCCCCCACCAGGCCGCCGAAGACCGGAACACCATCGTCCAGGGGCCCCTGTACCTGTTCGCCGGGTCCGCCGACGACCCCGCGGCGACGGTGGCCGCCCGGTACGTCACGCTGACCTACCAGGTGCCGCGGGAGCAGGACATCTGCGTGCAGGAGCTACGCGCCTTCGCCACCAGCGCCGAGTCCCGGCCGGGGCTGGAGCTCGGCGACGACGTGTCCGGCACGACCGGTGGCTCCGGCGGCTACACGGTCAACGGCCAGCCCGCACCGCTGCTCAGCATCCTCCGCAGCGGGGGCACGAACTACGGCCGGCTCCAGTTGCTGGTCAACCCGGCCGACAGCTCGATGGGCCTGGCCAGCGACCTGGCCGCGGCCACGCAGCTCAAGGCGGCCGGGATGAAGGTGTTCCTGGACATCGACTACTCGGACTCCCCCACCAGCTCCACGGCCCAGGCCACCCCGGCCGCGTGGGCCGGGCAGCCGCTGGCCACGCTGGCCCGGACGGTGCAAAGCTACACCGCCTCGGTGCTCAAGGCGTTCGCGGCCAACGGCACGCCCGTGGCCCAGGTGCAGATCGGCAACGAGATCACCCAGGGGCTGCTCTGGCCCACCGGCCGGCTGACCGCGGGCCCGGGCGATCCGGGCTGGGGTCCGCTGACCACCCTGCTCAAGGCGGGGGTGGCGGGAGCCCGGGCCGGGAATCCGGCCAGGAACCCGCTGGGGGTCCAGATCGGCATCGACGCCGGGGCCGACACCACCACCTCACTGGACTTCTTCGGTCAGCTGGAGGCGGCGGGAGTTTCGTTCGACCAAATCGGGGAGACGTACTCGCCCTGGACGCAAGGGCCGCTGACCAGCCTCGATGCCACACTGCGGGCCCTGATCACCCGGTTCGGCAAGCCGGTGGTGATCAGCGCCGGGCAGTTCCCGTACGCCGACGTGACCGGGTACGGGAGCTACTCCAGCGCCGTGCCCTACCCGGACACGCTGCCCGGGTACCTGATCACCCCGGCCGGGCAGGCCAGCTACGAACGGGACCTGGTCTCGCTGCTGGCCGCGCTGCCCGGCGGGCTGGGCCGGGGCGCGTTCTACCTGGCCCCGCAGACCGCCAGCGCCCTCGGGGAGTTCACCCAGGCGGGCGCGGCCGAACCCGCGGTCGACGCCTACCGGGTCGGTTCCGGAGCGGCCGGCCAGGACCCGGCCGTGCCACCGGTCAGCGCGGTGCCGGCCGGGACGCCACCCGCCCAGCCGTCCCAGCCCGCCAGCACCGGGAACGCCGCGTTGCCGGGGACGCTGCCGCCGCTGCCTTCCGGCCTGAACGCGGCCATCGGCGCCCGCGTCAGCGCCAACTCCGGCCCGGCCCCAGGCACCTCGCTGGCCAGCGTCAACGACGGGGACGGGACGACCCGCTGGTGCCCGTCCACCCCGGGCGTGCATCAGGTCACGGTGGATCTGGGCCACGTCGAGGACGTGACCGGCACCGGGATCACGTTCTCGGGCCAGCAGGCCGGCGACGGCGCCGCCTACACCGTCTCGGCCGGGGTGACCCGCCCGGGCCAGAGCGCGTTCCCGCACCAGGCGGCGGGTGGGAAGAACGCCATCGCCCCCGGCGCCCAGTATCTGTTCTCCGGGTCGGCCGATGACGTGACGGCCACCGTGCCCGCCCGCTACCTGACCCTGACCTACCAGGTGCCGCGCGAGCAGAACATCTGTGTGCAGGAGTTCCGGGTGTTCGTGCCGGCCAGCGCCCAGCAGGCGGCCAGCCTGGAGACCGGCTCCGACCTGTCCACCCTGCTGTCCGACACCGGCACCTACACCCTGGACGGGCAGCCGACGCCGATCCTGAGCATCTTCCGCAGCGGCGGGCTGAACTACGTGCGGTTGCGACTGTGGGTCAACCCGGTGTCCGGGTACTTCGGGGTGCCGACCGAGGCGCCGTTCTGCGCGGCCAGCGTGTGCCCGGACCTGGCCAACGACCTGACCATGGCCCGCCAGGTCAAGGCGGCCGGGATGAAGCTGCTGCTGGACATCCACTACTCCGACACCTGGGCCGACCCGCAGCACCAGAACGTGCCCGGGGCCTGGGCCGGCGAGACCCTGGCCCAGCTGGCCACCTCGACCCGGGATTACACGCGGTCGGTGATCCAGGCCTTCGCCGCCAACGGGACGCCGGTGTCCCAGGTGGCCATCGGCAACGAGATCACCGAAGGCATGCTGTGGCAGTTCACTCAGCTTTCCGGGTCCACCCCGGCCGGGACCACGACCATTCCGGTCGATGCCGCCAGCGGCATCGGCGCGGGCGACACGCTCTACATCGGCTCGCTGGCCACCAGCAATAGCGTGGCCGGGGTGGCCGACCCGGACACAGAAATAGACACAGTCACTGCGGTCAGCGGGAACACGATAACCCTGACCCGGCCGCTGGCCCACGCGCACGCGGCCGGGGCCAGCGTCCAGGACGTGCAGGACTCCGGGCATCTGCTGTTCAACGACCGCACCGGCAGCGCCGACTGGAACTCGCTGACCACGCTGGTCAAGGCGGGAGTGGCCGGGGCCCGGGCCGGCAACCCGGCCGGGAACCCGCTGCTGATCCAGCTGCACATCGACCGGGGCGGCGACAACGCGGCCGCCACCGACTTCGTGTCGCACATGGTGGCCGCGGGCGTGAAGTTCGACGTGATCGGGCTGTCCTACTATCCCTGGTACCACGGCCCGATGACCGCGATGAAGGCGAACCTGACCGCGCTCATCGACCGGTTCGGCAAGTACGTGATGATCGCCGAGGACCAGTTCCCGTACAACCCGATCGGGGGCTACGGGCAGTACAACGCGGCCAACGCCAACTACCCGGACACGCTGCCCGGCTATCTGGTCACGCCGGCCGGGCAGGCTTCCTACCAGCGGGACCTGGTATCGCTGGTGGCCTCGCTGCCGGGGCACAAGGGCCTGGGCGTCTACTACTGGGACGGGGACAGCGACAGCTACCAGGGCATGTTCGCCTACCCGGGCATCGCCCAGCCGGTCATCGACAGCTACCAGATCGGGACCACCCCGGTAGCGTCCGGGGATGCGCCCTGATTCGTTCGCCGCGCGGGCGGCCACCTACTCGAACAGGGCGTGGCACGCCGAGCTGGCTGAGCGGTTCGCGGGCTGGCTGGGGTTCGTGGCCGGGCTGACCGCGGTCAACGTCGGGACCGGGACCGGGATGACGGTGGTGGACATCGGGACCGGGACCGGGTTCGCGGCGCTGGCCGTGGCCGGGGCGGCTGGGACGCGGGTCCAGGGGGTGGACCGGTCGCCCGCGATGATCGAGGTGGCGCGGGAGCGGGCCGGGGCCGCGGGCCGGAGCGGCACGGTGACGTTCGCGGTGGGTGACGCGCACCGGCTGCGGCTGCGGGACCGGTGCGCCGACACCGTCCTGTTCGTGACCTCGCTGCACTACATGACCCTGGGTCCGGCCCTGGCCGAAGCCGCGCGGATCGTGCGGCCCGGCGGCACGGTGGCCATCGCGGCCCTGCGTACCGAGGCGCTGGTGCCGTCGGCGCTGTTCCGGGCGGTGCCGGCCGAGCACGGGGTGGAAGTCCCGGACCGGATGGCGGCCACCGGCAGCCCGGAGCAGCTGGCCGCGATCGCCTGATCGCGCCCGCGAGCCGGTCCGCACGGACCGCGTCGCCCGCGAACCCGGGTCCCCACGGACCGGGTATCGGGGCAATTGCGCATTCACCCCGATTCTTTTGGGGGTGAATGCGCATTCGCCCCCAATGGATGGGCGGTCTGGGGCCAGCACGGGGCCAGGTCAGCGGGGCCGGCGCAGGGTCAGGTCAGCGGGCCCAGCGGAGGACCAGGGGGTCGCGGCGGCGGGCCAGTTCGAGCAGGCCGTCGCGGGCGGGCTTGGGCAGCGGGCCCAGCGGGGCCCGGGTGGCCTCGCTGGTGATGACGCCGCCCTCGTGCAGCAGCACCTTGGCCGCGCGCAGGCCGCACTGGCGGTTCTCGAAGTGGATGAGCGGGAGGTACTCCTCCCAGCGGGCGATGGCCCGGTCGCGGTCCCCGGCCTGGTAGGCGCGGACCAGCTCGCCCAGGATGTCGGGCACGCTGCAGCTGGGCATGGTGCCGCGGGCGCCCGCGTCCAGGTCGGGCAGGAGCGTGACCGACTCCTCGCCGTCGAACGGGCCGGGCAGATCGTCGCCCGCCAGCGAGATGACCTCGCGCAGCTTGGCGGCGGTGCCGGGCATCTCCACCTTGACGTACTGCACCGCGGGCAGTTCGCGGGCCAGCTCGGCCAGCTGGGCGGCGGACAGCCGGGTGCTGCTCAGCGGCGCGTCCTGGATCATGATCGGGATGTCGATGGCGGCGGCCACGGTGCGGAACCAGTCCAGGACCGCGGGCCCGTCCACGCTCATGGTGGCGCCGAAGAACGGCGGCATCAGCATAACCAGATCCGCGCCTAGTTCCTGGGCCCGGCGGCTCCGGCCGGCGGCGATCCGGGCGCTGTAGTGGCTGGTGGTGACCGCTACCGGCAGGCGGCCCGCGACGTGGCCGAGCACGCGCTCGGTCACCTGGTCCCGCTCGGTGTCGGTGAGCGAGAACTGCTCGGAGTAGTTGGCCAGCACGCAGACCGCGTCGACCCGGGCGTCGATGAGGAAATCCATCACCCGGTCCTGGCTGTCCAGGTCCAGGCTCTCGTCGTCGTGGAACGTGGTCGGCGCCACCGGAATCACGCCGCTGATCATGGCCCTCGCCCCCGGGTTGGTCCTGTGGGTCGGCCTATGGTCTCATGTCCGTCGTGGTAGCCGGAGACGCACGGGATCTGTTCGTGGCCGTGGCCAGCGCGGCAGCAGCGCTGGTGGGGCTGTTGTTCGTAGCCATGTCGGTGAGCCCGCGGCCGGCCGACGGGCGGCCGCGCGGCGTGATCCACCAGGTCCGCTCGGCCGCGGCCCTGCTGTCCTTCACCAACGCCCTGGGCATTTCGCTGTTCAGCCTGGTCCCGGGCAACAACGCCGGCTATCCGGCGGCCGCGTTCGGCGTGGTCGGCACGCTGTTCACGCTGGCCAGCGTCCGCTCCATCCTTTCCGACACGGCCGCGCGATCCCGCTTGCTGGGCCAGATAGCGCTGATCGGCGGATTGCTGGCCGTCTTCGTCATCGAGATCGTTGACGGCCTGGAACTGCGCCGGAATCCGGCCAACCACAGCGCGCTGAACACCATCGGCAACCTGATCATCGTCTCGTTGCTGCTCGGCGTGGCCCGGGCCTGGGAGTTCGTCGGCGACCGCGACACCGGCATCTGGGCGTCCATCGCCGTGCTGGCCACCGGGCACGAGCACCCGCTGACCGCCCCGGACGCTGCGCCCAGTGAGCCCCCCGGACCCGGCCAGCCGCCCGATTAGGGTGTGAACCATGGCCACACGCGTCGATGACGAGGACGTCCGGGCCGAGCGGCTGCTGGACGCGCAAAACAAGGCAGCGGCTCTGTTCGCCGAGATCGAGACCCGGGGCATCATCCGGCCCGGGGTCACCGAGGTCCAGGCCAGCGACGAGATCCGCGACCTGGCCGCGGACATGTTCGGGGTCGAACGGCACTGGCACAAGCGGATCGTCCGGTCCGGCTCCAACACGCTGCAGCCCTACCGGAAGAACCCGCCCAACCGGGAGATCGAAGCCGACGACATCGCGTTCGCCGACTTCGGGCCGGTGTTCGAGCAGTGGGAGGCGGACTTCGGCCGCACGTTCGTGCTCGGCGGCGACCCGGCCAAGGAGCGGCTGCGCGACGCCCTGCCGGTGCTGTGGCGGGCCGGGCGGGAGCATTTCCGCAGCCAGCCCGGCATCACCGGCGAGCAGTTGTTCGCGCACGTGGTCGAGCTGGCCGGGCAGGCGGGCTGGGAGTTCGGCGGCCCGCACTCGGGCCACCTGGTCGGGCAGTTCCCGCACGAGACGATCGCGGGCGACAAGATCGAGTCCTACATCGCGCCCGGCTCCGACCAGACCATGCGCCGGGCCGACCGCAGCGGGCTGGCCTGCCACTGGATTCTCGAGATGCACCTGGTCGACCGCGAGCGGCAGTTCGGCGGCTTCTTCGAGGAACTGCTCGACCTGGGCC
>DASXMW010000262.1:0-4252 GCA_036495425.1 Streptosporangiaceae bacterium
ATCAAGGTCCACGCGGCCGCGGTCGAGGACCTTGAGACAACCCTCGACCGCTTTCTGCTCCACGGGCAGACGATCACCTCGATCGTCGTGTCGAGCCCGGTCCCTCCCCGGCCCCTGCCCATCACCTGAGCTTCTCCCCGATGATGTACAGGTCCGCCGGCCTTGCGCAGGTACCGGCGGTTCTCCGCGGAGGTGAACCCGCGGTCGGCGACCCAGATCCAGTCCGTGCTGGGCCTGGGCTCCCGCACGCTGGACCCGGACACCCCGCCGCGGTCGCTGGGCTTCGACTCCCTGCTCTCGATCGAGCTGGGTTCGCGCCTGGACGCCGAACTGGCCCCCGCTGTCAGGTCGAAGCGACCAGTAGTTCCTCGCCGCTGGAGGTGCGCAGCCCGTCCTCCCGGCCGCCGAAGTAGCGCTGGTTCAGCTCGGTGGCCGGGATGTGCCGGACCCGCGCGAACCCGGCCTCCCGGGCCAGCTCGAGGATGGCGGAGGGGGAGAAGAAGCTGATGAACGGGGTGCCCGAGGCCCGGGCGCCCCGTTCGGCGTACTCGCGTCCCACCCGTTCGGCCGGGTCCAGCAGCTCCAGCGGCGGCTGGAACGTCATGACCACGGTCGAGCCCGGCGCCAGCCCGGCCAGCTGGCGCAGCGTGGCCAGGTTGGCCTCCCGGGTCAGGTACATGCTGACTCCCAGCGAGGCCACCACCGCGGGCCGGCCGGGGTCGAACCCGGCCGCGGTCAGCTTCGGCCACCACGAGCCGTCGGTCTCGAAGTCGTCCCCGACCAGGTGCAGCCCGGCCGGGATCCCGTACCCGAGCTCGGTCAGGCGCTGGCGTTTCCAGGCCTGCGCCCCGGGCTGGTCGATTTCGAACACCTGAAGACGCGACGCCACCCCGGGACGGCGCTGCGCGAACGTGTCCAGCCCGGCCCCCAGCAGCACGTACTGGGTCACGCCCCGGCCGGCCTGCCCCAGGACCAGATCTTCGGTGAAGCGGGACCGGGCCACGACGCTGGCCCGGAACGTACGGGTGCCGTCCGGGTGCATGTCGCCCCGGTCCCGCCAGCCCGCGGGCGGCCCGGCCAGGCGCAGCCCGATCTCGTCCTCGAGCACGTGCGGTGGCGGGTCGGCCTGGACGTGCATGGCCCGCCACAACGCGACCCGCACCGCTGTCTGATCGGGCTCGGCCTGAACCTCAGGCTCGGCTTCGGTCTCAGCCATGCCCGGTCAGTCCTGGGCCCGGGCCTGCAGGCTCCACAGCCGCCCGTCCGGGTCGCGGACGGTCATCTCCCTGGTCCCGAAGTGAGTCTCCTCGAACGGGGTGACCACCTCGACCGCGGCGCCGGCCTGGAACGCATCCGGGTCCGGGACCTTGAGCACCAGCCGGAGGTCGGGCTGCTGGTCCTCGGGGACCTCGGCGATGAACAGGTAGGGCCCGTCGCCGTTGCGCAGCTGTCCGGAGGAGTGGCCGGTATCGAACTCCAGCTCGTAGCCCAGTCCCTGGAAGAACTTGGTGGCCTTGCCCCAGTTGTGGGTGGTCAGGAACACCGCCTCGATGCCCTCGGTCGTCATGTCAGCTTCCGCCTTTCGTCTCGGTGCCCGCCCCGTCCGGGCTCGGGGAGTCGGCGAGGTACGCGCGCAGCGCGCCGGCCACCAGCGCCGACAAGGACATCTCGGTCTCGATGGCCCGGTGCTTGACCTGCTTGATCAGCCCCAGCGGCAGGTACACGTTGAACTGCTTCACGTCCTCATCGCTCACACTTAGGATGCTAGCAATCTAGGTGTCTACTAAGCAAGCCACCACCTCCCCTGGTGATGGCTGGGGCGGTGGGGCAGGCTGGGGCACATGGATCCAGGAGCAACCGGCCTGCCGATCGACCCGCTCGACCGGCTGCGGCAGCGCCAGAGCAGCAAGTGGCGGACGTACCCGGCCGACGTGCTGCCGCTGACCGTGGCCGAAATGGACGTCAACCTGGCCCCGCCCATCACCGAGGCGCTGGCCACCGCGGTCCAGCGGTCCGACACCAGCTACGGCCACGCCGTCCCCGGCCTGGGCCGGGCCGTGGCCAGCTTCGCGAGCCGCCGGTGGAACTGGGACATCGATGCGGGCCAGGTCACCGCGGTCACCGATGTCGGGGTCGGAGTGGTCGAGTTGCTCCGGGCCCTGACCCGGCCCGGCGACGCCGTGGTCATCAGCCCGCCGGTGTACGCGCCGTTCTTCGACTGGGTGCCGGAGTCGGGCGCGCGCCTGCTGGAGGTCCCGCTGGCTCACCGCGCCGACGGCTGGCGGCTGGACCTGGCCGCCCTGGAACGGGCCTTCGCCACCCACCCGGCCGCCTACGTGCTGTGCAACCCGCAGAACCCGGTCGGCCGGGTGCACACTCCCGATGAGCTGGCCGCCCTGGTCCGGCTGGCCCGGCTGTACCGGGTCACGCTGATCAGCGACGAGATCCACGGGCCGCTGGTTCTGCCGGGGGCGACGTTCACCCCGCTGCTCACCGTGCCCGGTGCGGCCGAAGTCGCGGCCACGGTCATGTCGGCCAGCAAGGCCTGGAACCTGGCCGGGCTCAAGTGCGCCGCCGTGGTCACCGCCTCGCCGCAGCTGGCGGCCGTGGTGGACCGGTTCCCGCCCGACACCATGTGGCGGTTCGGCCACTTCGGGGTCCTGGCTACGGTGGCCGCCTACACCGACGGCGAGCCCTGGCTCGAGCAGCTCCTGGTCACCCTGGACCAGCGCCGCGCCCAGCTGGCCGGGCTGCTCGGGGAGCGGCTGCCCACGGTGACCTGGCACCCGCCCGAGGCCACGTTCCTGGCCTGGCTGGACTGCTCGGCCATCGGCCCCGACGACACCGCCCGGACCCTGTTCCTGGACCGCGGCCGGGTCGCTCTGGAGCCAGGGCTGCGCTACGGCGCGATCGGCAGCGGCTACACCAGGCTCAACTTCGCCACCAGCGAGCCCGTCCTCGACGACGCCGTGGCCCGCATGGCCGCGACGCTGAGGTGACCGGGATGGCGGACTGGCCCGAGCACGCGATCTGGTGGCAGCTGCACCCTTTGACCTTCACCGGGGCCGAGGCGGCCACACCCGCCCCGGGCCCCCGGCTGGGCCGGATCGAGGCCTGGCTCGACTACCTGGTCGACCTGGGCTGCAACGGCCTGCTCCTCGGGCCGATCTTCGCCAGCCAGACCCACGGCTACGACACCGTCGACCACTTCCGGATCGACCCCCGGCTGGGCAGCGAGGAGGACTTCGACCACCTGGTGGGGGAGTGCCGGTCGCGTGGCGTCCGGCTGCTCCTGGACGGGGTGTTCAACCACGTGGGGCGGGGATTCGGTGCCTTCCAGGACGTGCTCGCGCACGGGCGGGCGTCGGCGTACGCGCCCTGGTTCCGGCTCGACTTCGACGCCGACGGACCCGACGGCTTCGGCTACGCCGACTTCGAGGGACACCACGAACTGGTCGCCCTGAACCATGCCGAGCCCGCGGTCCAGGACTACGTGGCCCGGGTGATGACGCACTGGCTGGACCGGGGCGCGTCCGGCTGGCGGCTGGACGCGGCCTACACCGTTCCGCTGACGTTCTGGCGGGTGGTCACCGACCGGGTCCGGGCCGCCCATCCCGGCGGCTGGCTGGTCGGGGAGATGATCCACGGCGATTATGAGGCGGCCATTCGCGACGGCGGCCTGGATTCGGTCACCCAGTACGAGCTGTGGAAGGCGATCTGGAGCTCGCTCAACGACCGGAACTTCTTCGAGCTGGCCCACGCGCTGACCCGGCACAACGCCTACGCGGCGGCCTTTCTGCCGCAGACCTTCGTGGGCAACCACGACGTCACCCGCCTGGCCAGCCGCCTGTCCGCGCCCGAGCACCTGCCGCACGCGCTGGCCGTGCTGTTCACCGTGGCCGGCGCCCCGTCCGTGTACGCCGGTGACGAGCAGGCCTTCCGCGGCATCAAGTACGACCGGGCCGGCGGCGACGACGAGATCCGCCCCGCCTTCCCCGACACCCCCGCTGGCCTGGCCCCCGACGGCTGGCCCACCTACCGCCTGCACCAGGACCTGATCGGCCTCCGCCGCCGCCACCCCTGGCTGGCCCGCGCAAACTCAGAAGTCCTGACCCTGCGCAACGAATTCCTCGCCTACCGCGTCCTGCACCCCGGCCACGGCCCCGACCTGGCCGTCCTCCTCAACCTCTCGCCCGACCCCGCCACCGCCGACCTGCACGCCCGCCCGGCCCAGTACCTCCTCGGCAGCGAC